>CALXXU010000068.1 GCA_944392765.1 uncultured Anaerobiospirillum sp. | reverse complement strand
AGGACCGGGCGCGGTTTAGGCGGCTTGGGCCGCGTTTGGGTTTAGGTGGTGATAGAACTCAGGACCAAATTGGGCGTAAAGCTCATCAACTTGGGCACAGTTGTGGTCACCGGCAATGGACAGAAGCTGCAGCTCAGTTGGCGGCAAAATCAGATTGACCATGATGCGTTCTCTGCCCTTGGTGAAGTAGTAGTCGCGCTTTGGCGTGGCGTGCACTAAGCCTTCGATCTCGGTGGAACTTAAGCCCATTACTTGGTAGGTGTCCTTTAAGGCAGCACTGGCGGCGTCGCAGTTAGCCAAGAAGAAGCGGGTCTTGGCGCAATCCAGCAGGTTTTCAAAGAAGCTCGATTGCTTTAAGTCCGCTAAGCTTTGGGTCGCTAAGATCACCGCAACATTGAACTTGCGTAAGGTCTTGAACCACTTGAGCAATTCGTCGGCAAAGACTGGGTCTTGCAACATGAGCCAGGCTTCGTCTAAGACGATGGCGGCCGGACGCCCATCAAATTGCTGCTCGATTAAGTGGAAGATCTGCTTTAACACCGGGACGGCAAAGCTAGGCGAGCTTGAGAAGATCTCGGCGCACTCAAAAGTGGTGAGGGCGCGCGTGCCAATCTCTAAGTTGCAGCTGCCATCAAGCAGGGCACTGCGGGCCGCGCCTACTTGCGCCGAGCCTGCGGGCATAGCCCCCATTTGCGCCGCGCCTGCGGGCATAGCCCCCATTGGCGCGGAGCACAGAGGCTGCGTGGCTTGGGACGTGGCGCCCAACTGCTCTGCCACCAATTGCTGCGAGAGTGACTTGAGGTCACCGCCCATGGTGGTGTACGAGGCCAGCGCGGTACGAATCTCCGGGCGCTGGGTCGTGATGTAGAGCTCGCTTAGGGAGCGGCGACTCTTGGGCTGACTGGAGAGCAAGTTGATGCAGGTGATGATTTCGTTGCGCAGCTCGGGAGTGATGGTGACTTCGTTTAAGCGCAGCAAGGTTTCGACAAAGGACACGGCGTAATCACGCTGCAAGTCCGTCTCAAGGTCATAAAGAGGGCACAGTTGGGCGCGCTCGTTATTAAAGGTCAAATGGGTGCCTTCCAGGGCGCGGGTTAAGGCGTAAAAGGAGTAGCCCTTATCAAAGGCGAAGATGCGCATGTCTTGGTAGCGTAGGAGATTGAGCATGAGCTCGCCTAAGAGCACCGATTTGCCTGAGCCCGTGGGGCCAATTACCAAGGTGTGGCCGATGTCGCGGGCGTGCAGATTTAACAGGTAATTACTGGCGCCTTTGACCCTAACCTGCATTAAGGGCGAACGCGTGGTGCCCATCAAGGGGTTAGGACAATGGGCCTCGCCTGGCAGCGGCTGTTGCAGCGGTAAGAGGTCAAGTAACACGTCTTGTGAGACGATCGGACGGCGCAGGTTCTCGTAGTAGTGACCAGGTAAGCTGCCTAAATAGGCGTCGGTGGCGTTGATCGACTCGACACGCCCAATTAAGCCGGTACGCTCAATAGCTTGGAGCGCCGCGCGGGTGTAGTGGGCTAAGACCTTGGGATCATCATGGTAGATGAGCAAGGTGGCGCAGTAGGCGCCAAAGACTACCTCGTTGTTGTCGAGCGCGCGCTTGGCCTTATCTAAGTCCGCGATTTGGTCTAAGGCGTTTTGGTTGAGGCGGGCCTCAGGCAGATTGAAGAGTTGGGCGAAGAGGCCCTTGCTCTTTTGGGCCCAAAAACGGCGGTACTTGCCGAGCAAAAAGGTGCTCTTGAGCTGATCAAAGTAGATAAAACGGGTGTTGAGGCGATATGGAAAGGGCAGCAGGCCTAAGGCGTTTAAAAAGCCTGGCTCACTCATCTGCGGCAGCCCCTCTAAGGCGATGACACTGACGTAGTTGGTACCAATCTTTGGCATAAAGCCGTGGATAAAGTCTTGATTGCCGAGCAAGGCATCAAGGTAGATGGGTACTTGCGGGGTTCGTACCTTTTGATAGTGGCCGCTGATGCACTCTTGGATATGGCTTAAACCGGCATGGTAGGTAAAGTCACCCGACGCGCAGTACTCACTGCCTAAAGGCTTGACCTTAAAGCACAGCTCCAAGGTTGAGATGACCGAGGCACAGGCCAGTTCAAATTCGTGAACTAAGGTGCGGCTTTGGGCCAGATCGCTGTCAGGTTGCGCGCTGAGATCACCTTGCAGCTGCTCAGGGGCATGATCGGGCTTGGTAATAAGGCGCTCTAAGTGCTGGGCCTTATGATCGGTACCCAGATAGGTGATAGTGAGCACTAAGCGCGAGCGTACGCCCGGATGCTCAGCGCAGTACATGACACGCGCGTCCTCGAGCTCTTGCAGTACTTGGTGCGTGCTCCCGGCAGCTCCGGCGTCGGCTTCGAGCTCAGGGTAGTAGGTTATATCGCGGTTACGGATGAGATCGACGTGGATGCAGTAATTGCCTACGAGCTTGAGCAAGGCCTTTTGTGCCAGCTCGTAGGTTAGGGCGATTTGCGCCTCGCTCATCAGCCCCAAATCCGGAGGCGTGAGTTCATAGAGGGACATCAGGCCGCCTGACTTGAGCACAATGACCTGATCGTTTGCTTGCGTCGCGTAATCTAACAGATCGCAGGTGGCGGGCAAGTCTGGGCAGTGCTGAGCCCACAGTCCCGAGCGCTTAATCGTGATGATGACGCCGGCAACACAGGCCACGCCCAGAGCGGCGCATAGGCCAAGGAGGATGCTCAGTGTAGTCATAATGACTCCTCAGGAAGCCTAGGCCTAAAGCGGCCTAGGCACAATTTAAGTGGCTGGACTAATAGCGTTTACGCGGCGGCAAGCCAATGCGTGCTTGCGCGAGGTAGTAGTGCTGGTAGTGCAGCTGCCGAATAAAAACGTGGCGTAACAGCAAGTCACGTTTGCCCATTTGGTGGAGCCCCAAGAACAACAGGAGTGCGACCGGCGTCGTGACCGCAAAGACCACTAGGCTATGGGACAAGAAGATGAGGGCGGCGGCGACCAAGAGGTTGATTAAGAACAACTCACGGTCACAGCCCAGCATCTGGTTGCTATTGCCCAAGGCGTGGTAGATGCGATGCTTGGGGAGCGCGCTTGTCGTGCTGCCTTTGAGCGCGGCGCTCGGGCCCAAGCCCTCGGGGGCTTCCTGCCCTAACGAGGTTCCCTTAGCTCCATGCGCCGCCTTGGGCGGGACTTCCTGTCCCGCTTGGACCTCCTGTCCTGGTTGAACCTCCTGTCCGGACACGGCCCTCTGCCTTGGTGCAACCTCCTGGCGTGGCGGGACGTCCTGTCCTGCGTATGCCGCTTGCCCTGCATATGCTTCTGGTTCAGCGTATGCCGCTTGCCCCGCAGCTGCCTCTTGATAGGCCTTAGGTCCCAGTGGGGGCGCCGTTAGCGCCGCGTCATCGTCACCGTAGGCTCTAGGGTCAGCTGGACGTAGAGGTTGAGCTGCCATAGGGGGTGTTGACAGGGCTTGGGCCGATGGCGCAGGCTCAGGTGAATCGGGTGGAGCGCCCCGTACACTGTTGATCCCTCGGCTGGCGCGCCCCAAGAGTCGGGCGATAATGGAGAGTGCCATGACACTACAGCCTCCCCATTAGCGCTGGGCTAAGTGGTACTGCTGGGGCAGGTACTCGCTTGGCTCTTGCGCTTCAATCAAGACCGCACCCTCAAAGCTTGCTTCCTCTAAGCTGCGGGCAATCTCGTCCCATGGGACCTCTTGGTAGCTATCGAAGCTTGGGCGATCTAAGTTGTAGAGCGCCATAATCTCGGGGATAAAGACTGTCTCCTGGCGTTGCTTTAAGACATGCGCTGGATCAGTCTGCTCCTTGGAGACTACGCTCTCTTGCGTAGCTTCGTTCTCGGGCAGCGGAATAGAGGCGCCGTTGAAGAAGTTGCTCATCAGCGAGTTGGCACCGATAAGTAAGGTCATCACCAAGACGATGTAGACCATAGTGCGGGCAAAGCCTCTGATCTCACCACCGCCTAGAATGAGCGTGATGCCGCTGACCACGATGCCGATAAGCGAGATGGCAAAGGCCACCGGGCCGGTTAAGGACTTTTGAAAGTCCGACAGCCACGACTCATACGGCAGCGCCGTGCCCGCTCCGGTGTCGGCAGCAAAGGCAGGTTGCAGGTACAAGCCCAAGAAGCACAGCACTAAGAGCACAGCGCAGGTGAGGCTCAGGCGCAAGAGCCACGGTACTTTGCTTGAAGCGGCAGGGGCCTCAAGTCCCGAGAGCTCTGAGTCGGAGGCCAAGGGGGCGGCGGTGCTGGTGCCCGCAAGCGAGGCGAGCTTAGGCAGGCGCGTGGCGGCATCCGCTGCCTCATCTGCTGCGGCATCAGCTGTGGTATCCGCTGCGGCATCAGTTGCCTCATCTGCTGCTTCAGTGCCGGTTGCGCAGTCTGCCGCATCCTCCGTTACCGCGTCATAGGCGCTGATAAAGGGCTCGTCCTCATAATGAGTGACGGTGGCATCACCTGAGAAGTCACGAGCCCACGGGGCGGCGCGCTCCGGACTTGGGGCGCAGCCTAAGATCTCATCGCGCAGCCAGTGGTAGTTGAGCCGGGCTTGCAGCGCGTCAAAGGAGGAAACTGAGGCTGCGGCCTCAGGCCAAGTGGAAGTTATAAGTTGAGACATAACAAGATCCTCGATAGTTAAGAGAGGCTTGGGCTCGTGGTAAGAATTTGCCCAAGCTATAGGGTGAGCCGAGGTGCCCCAGCGGGGCTCCTTAGGCGACACGGCGTTCATGGGAACGGCGCTGCTCTAAGGCGGCGGCTAAATCGGTGGTGACTGGAATGAGGGCAAAGTGCCCATTCTGGAAACCGGCGCAGACCGCGATGTCTGTCACTTGGCGCTTGAGGTCCACGCGCTCGGTTTGTACGATGAGGTCGATAGCGCTGGCGACCATGGGTTCGATTTGACGCGGGCAGCTCGGATTGCGCGATACCAACAAGGTCAGGCGTTGTAGTGCTTGCTCGGGAGAGCCCGCGTGAATTGTGGCAAGTCCACCGCGATGGCCGGTGGTCAGGGCGT
Source organism: uncultured Anaerobiospirillum sp. (assembly GCA_944392765.1). GTDB lineage: Bacteria > Pseudomonadota > Gammaproteobacteria > Enterobacterales > Succinivibrionaceae > Anaerobiospirillum. Next base: position 16,945 of record CALXXU010000068.1, on the reverse strand, counting down.
CGACTAAATCCAGGGCTTCAGAACCACGCACCTCACCGACCACAATGCGATCGGGGCGCAGACGCAGGGCCGAGCGCAGTAAGGTGGAGAGCTCAACCTTGCCATTGCCTACTAAGTGGACGTAATTGCCCGGCAAGCTCGAGAGCTCCTTGGTGTCTTCAATGGAGATCACGCGCTCTTGCGGGAGGTTAAGGCTCAGTTCGTTGAGCAGGGTGTCAACTAAGGTGGTCTTGCCTGAGCCGGTGGCTCCTGCGACTAACAGCGAGAGGTGCTGCTCTAAGGCCGAGCGCAGAATCTGAGCTTGTACTGGGGTGAGTGTGCCTAGGGCCAATAAGTCCTCTAAGGTGTGGCTTTGGTCTTGGTGACGGCGAATGGCAAAGACCGGGGCGCTGACCAAGGGCGGTAAGAGGCCCTCAAAGCGGGCGTTATGGGCGCTGATATCGCCCGACAAAATCGGGCAGACACTGCTTAGATCTTGACCGAGCAAGGTGGCCAAGGCGCGCATCGCGTTTTGCGCTGCCGCTGCGCTCATGGTGCCTAAGTGGCACATGCCGTACTGCTTGTGCTCAACCATGAGTTCACCTGAATCATTGAGCATGATCTCGGTGATCTCAGGCTCATTGAAGGCGCTGCTCACCGCCCGCCCAAATAAGCGCTCAATCAGCGGATCGCGGCTTGACTCATGGTCAAAGACCAACTGCTTGCTGTTGCCGCTTTGGTTTAAGGTGCAGGCAAACACCACCTGGGTAGCGCCCTCTTGGGCCGCACTGGTCGGGGTAGCAGCAGCTTGGGCTAAATCCCTTGGGCTTGCCGGGGCCTCAGTGCGGCTTGCTGTTGCCTGGGACAAAGCGGCGCGGCGCGTTGGGATGGCGGTTAAGACGGCGCTGAGCGCAGCGGGCGCTGGGTTTAAGGGGAAATCTGAAAGTATCATGGCAGACCTCATCATCCTGGTCACTGAAACAAAACGCTTGCAATCTGATCCTTTGCGTTTTTTCTTGATTTCAGAATAGGAAGGGGCCAGGTCTGCCATGGGGCTCAAAGCGCTTTGAAGCAACATGAGCCAGTAAAAAGCTGATTAATAAGCCATTTATTGGCGCTTTAAGAACACGAACAAAGTAAGGAGTGGGGGTAAATGAGGGCTAAAATGCTTGAAAACATGGTTGATTGACGCAGCGTTCTATATCTAGTTTTTTCAGAGTTTTGATACAATCAACGGTTCAATATCGTGCTTCAAGCGCATATTTAAGCCATTGTGCTGGCTGTAGCAAAAGGCTGATGTAAGCGATTACATTATTGCAATATTTTCTTGTGGTGTAGCTAGTGACGGTCAGTATGAGTATCTAGTTTTCTCTTATCAGTCACGAACAGCGCACAAATCTGATAAATAGCGCTTTTAAGAGCATTACATGCGTGATCAATTGTGATGTTGTTGTAAGTAGGAAAAGTGATAAATAAGCCAAATTTAGGCAAAACTTCTGATGACACTTTGAACACGCTATATCTAGGCAGGGCTAAATTTGGAAAATCATGCGTTATGACGGTAGTTCCTACTTAGAGCATGATGGCGCGCCGTATTAGGTCGTGTCTCCTGAGCCCTGCATCACGAGGTCTAAGGCCTGGCGCGATGGCTATAATTTCTTAAATCAGAGATCAAACCAGGCTGTAGCGCAGGACTTCCCCTAATAAAAAAAAAATATTTTTACATTACCTCAATGATCCGATTTGATTTGGAGTTGGGCTGGAGTGTGGGCAGGGGCGCTGTCAGGGAAAATCTGATAAATGTGGGCTGGATGGAGTGCGGAGCTCACGTGCTGTGCTTGGGCTAAGCCTTACGCGCTATGCTGGTGTCGTGGCTTGAGGGGCTGCGCTATAATCGTGTGCAGTATGCGGTGCATAGGGCCAGCTTTGTGGCTTCTTGCTGGCTTCTGGCTGGCTTTTGGCTGCATTCTTTGCTGGCAATTTGAGCTAAGTCCATAATTACTTGCTCAAGTTGGGGTAAAGTAAAGGGTGCCGGGCTTTCCCGCGTATTATCATGTGTCGTGGTACCTCTTGGTGCGTGCAACTGTCTTAAGCAGGTAGCTCTCTTAAGCAGGCGGCTCTTTTTGGGGGGCGCGCCTTTGCAGGCTTAAGCTTAGTGCTTTAGGTGCTGGGGCGGCCATGGGCAAACGCCACCACAGAGCTTTGGTGAGGAGTGATTTTCGTGCTGGTCAATACTTTATGGCCTAAGGCAGTTTGCTTAGGTGCAATGCTGACGTTAGGCGCGCATAGTGCGCTTGCCGATGAGGCGTCCTTGCAGCGTCAGATTAACGCGCAGCAAAATCAAATTTATCAGCTGCAACAAGACATCGCTTATTTGCGCGGCGAACTTGAGCAGCTGCGCTATTTAACCAGCCGTCAAGGCGCCAATATGGGGACAGCTGCGGTCACCCCGGTGCAACAAACTCCGGTTGCCGTCAATCAGCCGGTTGCCGTCAATCAGCCGGTTAATGTCAACGGCGCTGCTGGCCCTGTCACTCCGATGGGTAATGACAATTTAGCCAGCCACCGCGTTCAGGCGGCCCAGCCTACGACCCAGGCAGCTTCGGGCAATACTATTGCCTTACGGGGCGTTGATGCCACGGCCCAGCAGGCATATAACGCTGCTTATGCTTGCGTTCAGCGCAATGATTTGCAAGGAGCACAAACCGCCTTTAAGAATTATGTCGAAACCTATCCTGACAATGCCCTCACCCCTAATGCGTGGTATTGGTTAGGCCAGGTTCAGTATCAGCAAGCGATCTACGATCAGGCCCGTTTAAGCTTCTTAAATGTCGCCCGTTTCAACGATTCGCAAAAGCGTCCTGACGCTTTGTATAAGCTGGGCATGATCAGCAAGTTTATCGGGGATCAGGATAAGGCTACCCGTTACTTCCAATTGGTGCTGCAATCCTATCCTAATGATGCGGCTGCAACTCTAGCTAGCCGCGAATTGCAACGCCAATAAGGCCCAGGCCCTTAGGGCTAGGTTTTAAGATAAGACCAAAGCGGCCTCATGGCCGCTTTGGTCTATCTGGCGTGTAGCATCTATTGCGTTGCATTTTATTTTGTTTTTTGTGGGGCTGCGGTCTTGAGGGCTGCTGGCGTGAGATTAGAGGTGCGCTTGTGCGAGTCGATCCTAAAACTTCACTTAATCGCACGCTCTTAAGCTGGGGGCGGGTGCTGGTATTAGCCGTGATGGGGCTGATCTTGTGCTCATGTGCTTCAGAAAATGAGCTGCCTGAGCATGAGGTCTTGGTGACCGACCCAGTATCTTTTGACGTCAGCGGTATCTCAGGAGAGCTTTTGACCAATGTCGAAGCCCACTTAAACGCTATGGCTGTGATCTCCAAAAAGCGCGTCTTCTTCTACCGCCGCGAGATCCAAGAAACCGCAACGCGTGCCCTGCGGGCCTACGGCTATTACCACCCAACGATCGAAATTAAGATGCCTAAACGCGACGATCCTAACGATCGCGTGGTCCATCTGACGATTGCCCAAGGCAAGCCTTTGTATGTGCGCTACTGCACAATGGAGATCTTAGGTGACGGCGCCCAGTACCAGGTGTTCAATGACCTGCTCGAGCAAAGCCCGATTAAGTCCTATGCCATCTTAAATCACGGTGCCTATGAGGATTTAAAGAACAAGATCCACCAAAATGCCCTGGCTTTGGGTATGTTTGATGGCCGTTTTATCTCCGCGCGCATTATGGTCTATCAAGACCAAAATATGGCCGATATCGAGCTCATTTACGATAGTGGCAAGCGCTATCGCTTCGGTGACATCGTGATGGATGAAGAAACCGCCCGCCTCTATCGTCCGTCACAGACCCTGCAGACTTTTCAGCCGGGGGATGAATTTGCCACCAGCACGGTCAACTCCTTTGTCTCGGCGCTCAATCAGACCAATTACTACAACGCCGTCGACGTGCGCCCCAATACCGATGCGCTCAAAGATTACACCGTGCCGATTGAGATGCACTTAGAGCGTCGCCCGAACAACTTAATGCGCTTAGGTTTAGGCTATAACACAGACGAAGGCGTGCGCTTGCTCGCTGAATGGAATAAGCCGTTGCTCAACGCTCGTGGTGACTCTCTTGCGACCTTGACCACGTTGACGATGGAGACCCAAGAGGCGCAGCTTATCTACAAGATTCCGCGTAATAATCCTAATCTTGATTTCTACACCTTAAATGCCTCGCAGGCTCACACCGAGCTCAACGATACCAATAGCAATCGCTCGCAGCTTGCCGCCCACTATATTGCCAATATGACCGGCTCATGGCGCCGCGACTACGCTCTGCGTTTAGAGTACGAAGATTACACTCAAGGCAGTGAAAAAGGCTATGCCTTAAACCTGATTCCAGCGGTTAAATTAACGCGTCGTGAGAGTACCGGTGGCTTTGATCCAACCCGTGGTTACTCGTTGTCGCTTGAAGTTTTGGGCGCAAGCTCAGCCTGGGGCAGTGATAATGACTTTGTTCAGTTCAATGCGCTCTATCGCGGCCAAATTTCACCTACTGACAATACGCGCTTGCTCTTTCGTTTAGAGCAGGGTGCCACCTTTGGTTCTGATTCCTTAGGGGTACCACCAAGCTTGCGTTACTTCGCCGGTGGCGATAACTCGATTCGTGGTTTTAGTTACCGCACCAAGGCGCCGCACCACACGGATGGCTCGGGGTTAAAGGGTGGTCGTTACCTTACGACCGGCACCGTGGAGTTCCAATTCCCGTGTGGCATTACCAACTCGCGTTTGGCGCTGTTCCTGGATGCGGGCCTTGCTACCGACAATTACGATAATGATGTCAGCGAAAACATGCTCTATGGTCCTGGCATCGGCTATCGTTTCCTCTCGCCTTATGGCATTGTGCGTGTGGATATTGCTATGGGTATCCAGCGCAATACTGACGAGCGCGATTACAACCTCCACTTTGCCTTTGGTCCGGAGTTCTAGTTATGGCACAGCTTCAAGATAAGAAAGAAAACGCAAGCTTAAGTGCCATCAGCACTGCTGAAACAGGAAAAGAGCAAGCCCATAGCAAGCCCAAGCGGCATCGGCGCTGTTGGTGCCTCTTTAAGTTCGGCCTTAGCGCCTGCTTATTGTTTTTAGTAGGCCTAGGCGCGCTGCTGTACTATCTGCTCTTTACTACCGACGGTGCCCGCCAGGGTCTTAAGGTGGCACAGCAGTTTATTCCGCAGTCGATTATCATCGATACCACCATTGAATCTGGTTCGGTCTATGAAGGCTTGGTGCTGGGCAAAACCTTAGTTGACATCAAGGACGTGGTCGCGATTACGGCCGATGACTTGGTGCTCCACTACGACTTAACTCAGCTTTTAAATCAAGAGCGTCTGTTTAAGGTTCAGGAGCTGACCTCCTCGCATTTGACCGTGGCGCTCTCGGACGCCCTTTTTGTCCCAAAGCCCAAGGGGCCAGAGCCGCCGGCAGGTGAGCCTTTTCGCCTAGTATTTCCTGTAGGGATCGATATCGATCGCTTCTTAGTCACTGACTTTAATTTCACCTCGCAGATCGTTGATGTGGCCGTAGGGGAATTAGATTCGGTGCTGTGGGCGCGCGCCGATAATTTGGGCGTTACGCGAGCGGACGTCGATACGGTCACAGTGCACCTTAAAAACCAAGATGATGTCGCCGCCGACAAGGCCGAAGCGATCGCTGCCGATCAATTCGATGAGAGCCTGGCCTTAGCCGTGGATGGTACCATTACCCCGTTAACCGACCTAGAAGGTACGGTCAATGCGGTGGTGCGCGCGGCCCAAGCGGGTAAGTCGGTTGAGATGGTGGTCGTACGCGAGCATCAGCAAGCACAAGCTGCGGCCACGGAAAAAGATATTTTGCGTGCGCTAAAGCCAAACTTCACCCCAGAGAGTGTGCAGGCCGTAGCTGAAGCCAAGAAGAGTAATGACAAGGCTTTTTCTGATCCCGAGCGTTTTGCCTTGGCGATGGAAGAGGCCTTACTCAATAACACTGAGGCGCCGGACTTGGTCAATGAGCACCCCGCGATCCACGATCCGCGGGTCAGCCAGTTTGCCGCAGCTGATACTCAAGTAACCGCTCAGTCACCAGAGAGCACCGTGGCTGAATCTGTGTCAGCTGAAGCTGCTCCCGCTGAATCTGCGCCCGCTGAATCTGCGCCCGCTGCTATGAGCGCCGCCCAAGGTGAGGCGGTAGGTGCCGCCACTACGGAGCAGTTAACGGCATCTGCTGATTCGGCTGGTGCATCCACTGACTCGGTCGATGCATCCACTGACTCAGCCGGAGCATCCGCTGACTCGACTAGTGCCTCTACTCAGTCGGCTGGAGCATCCGCTGACTCGACTAGTGCCTCTACTCAGTCGGCTGGAGCATCCGCTCAGTCGGCTGAAGCATCCGCTCAGTCGGCTGATGAATCGACGTTAGCTGGTGCGTCCACTGCTGGTAGTGATGCAGTGGTAGCGGCAAGGGATACGTCGGCTGCTGATGAGAGTACTTCCAACTCGCTGCAATCGGAGCAGGTCGCTGATAGTTATGAGCAGCAATTGCTGGCCAGTGCACCGGTAGAGGTTGCGTCGGTAGATGCTGCGCCCCTACCTGCTCAGTCTGCTACGCCTGCTGCCTCTACTGTAGCTGGTGCGACCGCTGCCTCTGGTGCGGGCGCTGAGCTGGTGGGCATTGGAGTCGGCACTGCTCCAGTTAAGGCCATTGTGAAGGAATTTGGCTCTGGTAATGGCGCCATTGAGACTCTGCCTACTATCGTCTTGCCTTTTAATCTTGAGGTTAAGAGCTTTGTCATCAAAAAGGGTCGCTACTACATGCAGGGCTTTGACACCCAAGAGGTGGATTTAGCCTTAAAGGATAGCACCTGGTATGACACCAAGCTGGTGGTGGGTTCTTTTGACGTCAAGCATGAGTTTGGTGAAGCTCAGCTGTTGGCCGATCTTGATTTATCGCAGTACTTTGCTCTGAACATCAAGCTCACCGGTGAAGGCTATCAAAACGATGCAACCCATGATTTCTTACAGGGCTTGCTCTATGGTCTGCGCGGCGATATCGCGGTCAGCGGTGATTTGACCGATCTGACGGCGTTAGCACAGCTCAATTTAGGCGGAGCGACCACCTTAAAGGCCCACGCCAATCTGCTTTCAGGTGCGCTTCCTTTGATGGTAGAGCTCACTGCGCGCGACTTTACCTACCCAATCTTTGGCGAACCGCTGGTTAACCTCAAGGAGGTTAACTTCGTCGGCTCTGGTAACTTGGTCGATGGCGTTGATGTCAATCTCGATGCCCTGGTCACAGGCTTTGACTTCAAGGACGTCAAGACCAAGCTTGCCGCCCAGATGTCCTATGAAAAGACCCATATCGATTACTTCACGGTCGCGGGCACCTATTTAGAGGAAAAGCTGGCCGCTGATATTTCCGGTGACTTCTTCTACGGCAAGCTGTTAGGTGTCGATGCTAAGGTCTACGCTCAGGTCAAGGATGCCGGTTTTATCTCGCCTCTGCTGAAAGGTCCACTGCAGCTAGACGGTGATGTCGTGGCCATCATGAACCAAAATGATAAGGCCAAGAGCGCGCTGTCAGTGGCCAGTGAGCCGGTGTATCTGGAGTATCGTATCCCGAAGACCTCGGTGATGTTAGAGGACTTTGATGCTGATACCATCGAGTCGCGCCTGTTAAGTTCGGTCAAGGAAGGTCGCACCGAGCTTAAATCCGTGGCCACCCCTCATAGCGCCAGCACTGAAGTTGCTGCGACCTCTAATGCTGAAGAAGCGTCCTTGCTCTCAGGCAGTAACTATCATGAAGTGACCCACGAGGCCACTGATTCAGCAGTCAAGGCGATTCAGTCCGGTAAGAGCTTAGCTAAAGTGCGCCCACTCAAGCGCAATCAGGAACTGTTGGCCGGTGGTGTGCCGGATGGTCCGCAAGACTTACTCATTACGCCTGAGGAGTATGTGGAGGCGGTTCGTTTTGGCACTTACGACGCCGGACTCAACCAGGACGAGGTCAGTGCACTCTTAGCGAGCACCTCCCTTGATGGCGTGGTCACTGATGAAGACTTAGCCCAATTTACCGTGGATGGGGCTTTGACGGAGCCAACCTTCTTACAGAACCTCTTTAACAACGATCTGCCGGAGGTCATGACCAATATCCGCCATATCAATGGCGAGCTCTACTTTAATGGCCAAAAGACCACGATCGCGATTAAGGACATTGTGGGCGATTTGCACCAAGGCTTTAGAGTGGAGCTGCTCAAGGTCACGCAGGGACCTAATATGGTTCTGGCACAAGGTCAAATCACCGAGAATGGTGCTGACTTAAATACCATTGTGGATGTTCAGGATATCTCGACCTTAGTGCCTAAGTTAGAAGGCTCGCTTTCGGCTTACTTGATGAGCTCAGGTTCGATCCATGATTTGAATTTTGAGCTGTCGGGTACAGCGCCGCTGATTCGCTCGGGCGATATGCGCGTGCGTAAGCTAGTGTTTAACTCTGCCTTTAATATGCAAACGCGCGCCTTGAACTTCACCGCGATGGCCGATCGGGTGCGCTTGGCGAAGGGCATGGCCGCCAATCGCCAATGCTTTATTGACCTGTCGGGTACTCCGCTGCGTCATAACTTATCGGCTAATTGTGGTGGTGCCACCGCAGGCTATATCAGCATCGATGGCAGCTTGGACTTACAGAACCAGTACTACAACGCCAACTTGCTTGAGATGTACTTGAGTACTGAGTCGGCCGGTGCCTTGTCGCTGGCAAGTCCGGTCTATGTCAGCCTCGCGCTATCTGATATGAGCGGTAGTGTCTCGCCGGTTGAGTTAAGAGGTGAAATTGGCCAAGTTAATTTGTCTGACACCGTCTTCTCGTCGAGTTACACCGAAAGTCACTTGGTAGTGTCGCAGTTTAACTTGAGCTCCTTGAGTGACTTCTTCCCTGAGAGCGTGCGCATGATGGTGCCGCTTGATGTGACCGCTGATGTGGTGATCGATCGGGGCAATCCTGATATCACCCTCAATGTCTCCAGTGCCGAGGGTGCGATCTTCTCGACGGTGGGCGCTGGTATTGTTTATGACAGCTTGAACTTTGAGAGCCGTTTAACCAAGGCTGCTTTGCACAACAATCTCCAGATTCAGCTGCGCAATAATCGCGGCGAGATCTTATCTGAGGTGCGCGTGGCCGACCCAATGGGGGCTGGGCGCTTAAGTGGTGACTTTAGGATTATCGACTTTGACCTGAGAACAATCTCCAATGTGGGCCAGAGTTTCAATGAGTTAAAGGGCTTTACTAACGTCAACGCAACCTTTGGGGGCACGCTCAGCGCGCCGCAGGTCTTTGGCGTGATTAAATCTAAGGGTAGTGCGATTCCGCGCTATGACGTGGGTCAAATCAACGACTTTGATTTGAACATCGAGCTCAACGGCCAGCAGGGTAATCTTGACGGCACGATTGTGCTCAATGAAAGGGAGCTTAAGCTTGCCGGTGCACTCGATTGGTCCAACGGTCCTAATGGCGCGCTCACTGCCACCGCGCGTGAGCTGCCAGTGTTCTTAGTGGGCTATGGTAGTGCCGCTGCCAATCTTGATGCACAGGTGACCCTGGGCGAGATCTTAGATATCAAGGGTGAGGTCGAGATTCCGCGCGCCTTGATCTCGGTTAACGATGTCAGCTCCAGTGGAACTAGTGTCTCAGGCGATGAGATTTTGGTACCGCAAGAAGGTACGCAAGCCCTCATGCATCAGGCGCCGAGCAATTTCAAGAGTGCGATGGACCTCAAGGTCAGGATGGGCGATGAGGTACGCTTCTCGGCCATGGGTATGGTTGAGGGCCGCTTAGGCGGTGGTCTTAACATCACCAAGCGCGTCAGTGATAACACCATCCGGGCTAGCGGTGAAATCAATATTGTGGACGGTGCGGCCGATGTCTATGGGCGACGCTTTAACTTTGCTACTGCGCGCGTACTCTTTAAAAATGAGATCGCCAACCCAAGCCTCAATATTGAGGTGGTAGCCGATGAAGATTCGCTGGAAGACGATGTGCAAGTTGGCGTACGGGTCACCGGAACGGCGAGTGCGCCTGACATCAATCTCTTCTCTAAGCCGAATATGTCGCAAAACGAGATCCTCTCGTACATCCTCTACGGCCATGGCTTGGATAAGAACGTACTCCAGCAGGACTCCAACAATTCCAACTTGCTTTTAGGCTTAGGTGTTTCGGGCATTTCGGGCTTGGCCACCGGTATTGCTGAGTCCTTTGGTGTGCGTGATATTCAGTTCAATACTGAGGGCTCAGGCGATGACATGCAGGTGGCGGTACAAGGTTACATCACGCGCAAGCTGCGTCTGTCCTACGGTTATGGCATCTTCTCGACCATTGGTGAATTTAAGCTGCGCTACGAGCTCATTGACTCGCTCTACGTCGAGTTCATCTCGGCCTTAAATCAAACGGTCGACCTGATCTACAGCTTCGACTTTGATTAAGCTGATCAGGCTTAACTCAGACGTCTGACTGTGGGCTTGACCCCGAAAGAGGGAGCTGATGAGCCTGCTCCTTAAAGGGTGATCTTATGGGCATGTCCCCTAAAGATGGATCTGCTGGGCCTGTCCCTGACATCGTAGCTGTTGAGCCTGCTCCTTGCCGGACGGGCCTAACCTAGAGCGCCCAGTGCAGCTTGGCGCAAAAGATGCCTGAAGGGCGAAAGTGAGCGATAATAGCTCCTATATCGGCTGTTAAGGAGAGAGTGACGTGAGCAAGCTGATTACACCGGAGGCTCAAGACAAGTTACGGGGCAATGAGCGCGCCCGCCACTTTAAGTTAGCCGCATTGGCTTTAGCGGTGACGGGGGCGCTCGCGCTTCCAGCGTGGGGCGCTGAGCCTGCTGATGATTTGTACCACAAGGTGCAACGTCAAGTCGCAGCTCCAGCATCTGCCGCTGATATTGCTACTCCGCGCAGCATCTTAGAACGCGAAGCTCTGTTCACGCCGCCTAATTTAGATGAGCTGGTGTCGCTTGAGAACCTACCAAGCACTCAGACACGTGAATACTATGATGTGCGTGAGCCACAGAGCATCGGCCAAGATGTCACCATTCAGCGTCTGGGCACTTTCCGTATTCCCAATCCTGATCCCTCTATCGATTACTCGAGCGATCCAGGCCGTCCCCTGCACGGCAATGCGATCTACGCCCTTGAGCCGCTTGATCCCAACAAGCCTTATGCTCAGGTCAAGGCTGAAAAAACCGAAAATCCTTTAGCCTCGCCTTACTACAATGTGGCTACGGGGCAAATTGATTATCCTGAGGAAGTCCTGCGCCAAAAGCAACTTGATGCTTACGTCTCACCTGAGGAAGAGCGCGCCACCCGCCTTAAGGATTATGACAAAGAGCGCGTCGCGCAATTAAAAGACGCCAATCAATACGTGCCTTTTGATGGCTTAGTGCAACATGATGCGGTCTACAGCTACTTGCCGGAGGATGCTCAGGTCTTCTATATCGATCGCGAAGTCGATCGGGCGCGCCTAGAAGAAGATATAACCCAAATTGAAAAGCGCAGCCATGGCACCTTAGGCTTTGTCCTGCTCGATCAAAACGGCATTGTCGCCTTAAAGGACAATAGCGCTTATCCTTTGGTGGGTTTGAGCAAGTTTCACTTGGCCTATGCGGTCGCCAGCTTGATGAGTGATCGCCTTGAGAACCAAAACACGCGCGTTTTCTTCTTTACCGATATGTTACGCAGCGATGTCTATTCGCCTCTTGCTGATATCCTTTACAAGAAGGCAACCCGCATCGTGCGTGATGCTACCGGCAAGGCTATTCTTGACCCCAATAGTATTGAGAATCAGCCGACCGCCAACGAACGCTCGGCCATTATTGCGAGCACCGTGCGCCAGTACCAAGCCGGTGAGGATATCAGCGTTGATTTAGACGAGGTGCGCTTACACAGCATTACTAAGCAAGCGGTGGAGGACGCACACCGTACTCTGTCTAAGGGTGAACGCCTCTCGCTCTCAATTGGCGATTTGATGTACTACTCCTTAGGCTTCTCGGATTCCAACGCAAGCGCCATCTTGCTCCAGTATATTGGCAACTCGCTTAAGTCTTTAGAGCTCTTTGATCGTATCAAGGGTCTTTATCGGGCCAAATTTACTGCCTTTGAGTACGATGTTGAAAAGAACCCGAAGCTGGCTACAGCTAATACCGCGCCGCTTTATGAGAGCGCTAAGCTGATGGCTTTGTACGCTGAAGACACTAAGATCAATCCAGACGTGCGTAAGTTCGTCAACGAAATTATGTACTTCAACGTTACGGGCAAGGACGCCATTCAGCGCGGTATCAGAGAGAGTATTTACTTCCAAGAGCAGGAGCATTTAGGTAAGGAAGTGCCGCGCTTTAGCTCGCACAAGCAAATTAACTCCGTTCCGACCCCGCCAACACTCAAGATTTACAGCCGTGAGGGTATTGGTGGCATTGTCGAGGATGAAGGCAGGCGTACGATCATCTCCGATTTGGCTTTAATCGAGTACGAAGGCCACAGTTATGTTTTAGTCGTGGCGGTCAAGGATATTCGCGGCCGTTTGGCGCAATCTGAGCGCAATGGTGAGCAAGCAATTGCAGCAACAGCGCGCACGCTCTTTGACTATATCTTGTCTCGTCCGCAGGTCGTACCAAACAGCGTCACTAAGCCTTCGGCCCAATAATACCTTCAGCCCAATAAAACCTTCAGCCAACTTTAGCTTGGGTTAAGGGGCTCGGGCCAATGAGCCTGGGCTTATGAGCTAGATCTATGTGCTTAGGCCAATGAGCAGGGGCCATGAGCGCACTTAGCTTGCTTTGTGCGCGCTTGGCTCTGTGCTCACTATGAAGTGCGGCCTTGGTGGGCTATAATTGCCCAAATTTATCGGGCTCAAGCTGAGCCTTTAGTGCAATTGTGCGAGGCCCACTTAAAGTGGGTGCAGCGTTCTTTGGGGTATCACCATGCAGCAAGTAAAAGAGCTGATTCCGCGCTTTACTAAGGAGCAACTTCAGGAGCGCGTAAGCGCCTTAGGTCAAGCCATCTCTGCGGACTATAAGGACAAAGACTTGGTGTGCGTCTGTATCTTAAAGGGCGCCATTCCGTTCTTTGCCGACTTAATTCGTGCTATCGACCATGAGACGATGTGCATTGACACCCTGAGAGCTACTTCCTACGGCAATTCCGACACTTCAAGTGGCGTGGTCAAGTTCGTCAAGGACGTCGAGTTAGACATTAAGGGCCGTGACGTTCTGATTGTCGAGGACGTAGTTGATTCGGGTCTGACTATGAAGGAAATCGTGCAGCATATGCACGACTTAGGTGCTGCTTCGGTCAAGATCGCGGTTTGCATCGACAAGCGTGAGCGCCGCGAGGTCGAGGTTGATATTGCCTACAGCTGCTTTCAGTTAAACGAGGGCTTTATCGTCGGCTACGGCTTAGACTATGCCGAGCACTATCGTCAGCTCGATGGGATCTACGAGGTTGTCCTTGCAAACAGTTAAGTTGCGGCACCCCGACGGCACCGAGACCAATGTCGTCAAGGGGGTCATGATGTTAGAGGCGGCCGACCTCGTCCCCACCTTTCCCGACCACTTCTTTGCTCAAGGTAAGTCCAAAGAAGAGGCCGTAAGTGCAACGCAGCCCGCAGCTCAAGGCGAGCCTGCGGCGCAGCCTGAGAACACTGTAACCCAGCCTGAGAACACTGCAACCCAGCCTGACGAGGGCGCCGAGCTGTCGTCACTGGTGCCGCCGCGCTCTTTTGCCTCGTTGCAGCTGCGTGCTAAGAACGCCACCAAGGCTTTGTTTGCTCAAAAGCGCGAGCACTTGCTGGTGCTGTGCAGCGACACGAGCGTGGATGGCATTGCCACGGCGGTGGATTTGGTGCGTGAGGTTCAGGGCTTAGAGCCGACTGTGGCGTATGCGCCGACTAAGTTTGAGTTCTTTGGCAATGACAAAGAAGACGGCATCATCACTGCTGCCGGTGCCGATGGACTCAACGTAGTAGTAATGCCATGCACCCACCTCATTGATCATCCTAAGTGGCTGGGTATGCTCGACGCGTGCCTGGCGCAAAACGAAGCCCTTAAGCTTATCTTAGTGGGTGATGCCACCGACGTGGCTCAACTCACCATTTTGTGGCCGACTTGCGAAAACTCCTTGCACGCAGATATCGTGCTTGAGTTTTCTTCGGTGGGGGCGCTTGAGACTATTGCTGGTCTGATCAGCTACTACCAGACCAAGGAGCCGTTGTTGCCCTTTAGCCGCGATGCGGTCGCCTTGCTTGCGGGCTATTGCTGCCGCTTAAGTGGGGATCGTCGCTATATCGGCTTAACTGAGTTGCCTATCAAGAGCGCGATCTTTGAGGCCAACCGTTACGCTACCGCCGCAGGTCAGAGCTTTGTCGCACGCCGTCATGTGCTTAAGGCCTTAGGCGCCTTGGATTTTCGCAATAACTACTTGGCCGAAGAGAGTTTGCGTGAACACCGTGACCGCCTGCTCTTGATTGCGACCAAGGGGGCAGCCGTAGGTCAAATCAATGGCCTCTCGGTGATCGAGACCATGGGCACCTCCTATGAGTACGGTGAGCCGGTTCGTATCACCGCGACCCTGCGTGCCGGTGGTGAGGGAGATGTCATCGATATCGAGCGCAAGGCCGAGCTCGCGGGCCAAATTCACGCCAAGGCTATGATGATTATCAATGGCTTCTTGACCAAGGAGTTTGGCGCTGAGCAGCCATTGCCGGTGAGCGCCAGCTTAGTCTTTGAGCAAAGCTATAGTGAGATCGACGGTGATAGCGCCAGCTTAACCGGTCTGTGCGCGGTCATTTCGGTGCTGGCCAACGCCAAGGTGAGCCAAGCGCTTGCGGTGACCGGTGCGGTCGACCAATTTGGTGACGTCCAAGCAGTGGGCGGCGTCAACGAGAAGATCGAAGGCTTCTATCGCGTCTGCCGTTTACATGGCTTTACGGGAACGCAAGGTGTGATCATCCCGAAGTCCTGCGTCAACCAACTGGTGCTGCGTCCAGCAGTCGTTAAGGCGGTGGCCGAGCGTAAGTTCTTTATCTTCACGGTCGACCATGTGACCGAGGCAGTTAAGCTCTTAACGGCCTTAGACTGGGGCGATGCCGAGACTGAGGACACCATTTGCTATCGCATCAACCAGCGTTTGAGCAATGTGGGGAGCGCAAACCAAGATCTGACTTGGTACGAGGCGCTCATTGAGCGCATCAAGGAGCTGTTCCATTTCGGCGCGCCTGAAGCGCAGCCAAGTAGCCACAGCCACCACAAGTAATCCCCAAAGCCCGACTAAAAAGCCCAGCCCGCGCGCTGGGTTTTTGTCGCTCCAGGCCGGGGGCGCCTTGCAAAGTATTTATGTACGGTTAAATTATGCTAGAAAGAAAAAGGGGCAGTACGCCCCCGGAGCAGCTTAATAAGTTTGGTCGGCTGGGTCATCTAAGAGCCAGTCGATGAGGTTGAGGGACTTGATGCCATCGTAGTCATTATCGAGCCCTGGATCCAAGGACAGTACAATCTTGGGATAGTTGTCGCGGATCATCTGGAGCGGGCGCAGTTCTCGTGCCCGAACCTCAGGGTTTATCATATTCTCGGTTACTTGGAAGTAGATCTTTTCCTTTAGACTGTTGGCGATAAAATCAATCTCTAGATCTCCGACCTTCCCAACAGCCACATCATAACCCCGTCTCAGCAGTTCAAAGTAAACTAAATTTTCTATGGCATGGCCTCTATCTCTTTCGCGAAACCCTAAAAGGAAGTTGCGTATGCCAAGATCTACAATATAGTATTTACCTAAAGTGCGCAGGTACTGCCGTCCTTTGATATCAAAGCGTTTGATAGGGTAGAACAAGAAACTCTCTCTCAATGTCCCGATATAGGACAAAACAGTATGTGTGCTAGGTTTGCCTGTACGTTTATCGGTATCAAGCATTCCCTCATTTCCTAATGTATTGGCCATAGATGATGCTGAGACATTGTTGCCAATGTTGTCTGCAAGAAAGCGCACGATTAGGTGCAACAGCTCTATGTCGGTGACCTGGGAGTGGCCTATGCTTTTTCTCTGTAAGATATCTTGCATAACTACCGTGTTGTAAATGTCATTCAGCATGGTTGAGGCATTTTCTTGCCCCAGATCATTTTTGGAAATTCCAGGCATTCCCCCAAAGCGCATATAAGCGTTGAACAGAGGGGAAAGTTGATAGCTTTCACCGTTTTGGTCTGATATGTGGAACATATCGCCTATTAGCCCGTTAGTAATCTTGCGCACTTCGTATTTGTGAAAATCAAGGAACTCTCGAAACGAGAGTGGCAGTATTTTGATTTCTACGTAACGGCCTGAGAGGTAGGTGGCATACTCTGATGATAATAAGTAGGAGTTTGAGCCTGTGACGTAGATATCGCAGTCTAAGTCCACACGGAAAGCATTGACTGCATTTTCCCAAGCTGGAATCCGCTGAACCTCGTCTAGGAATATATACAGACGCTGTCCTTCAATTACTCTGTCCTTAACGTACTGGTAAAGCGCTTCTGAGCTCATACCAATAAACTCATTGGACTCAAAATTCATTGAGACAATCTGCTTTTTTGATACCCCAGATTGTAACAGGTGCTGAATCATAAGTTTGAGCAAGCTAGATTTGCCGCAACGACGAATACCTGTGATAACTTTAACAGGCTCAGTATCTTGGAATGATATGAGTTTGTTCAAGTATCTGTTTCGGTTCTTAAGTTCATCTGTTGATATCAAGGCTATTTCCTCCGTTTTTACACTATAATAGCACAAATTAAAATAGAGAATAAGTTTGTGTAATCAAATGCACAAATTTTGAGGAAAATCCCATGTTCTCACAATTAAGAAAGTCCCAAAAGGCTTAAGAACAGCCTAAATATCGCGTTTATGCAGCTTTAAGCATA
>CALXXU010000067.1 GCA_944392765.1 uncultured Anaerobiospirillum sp. | reverse complement strand
CTAGTCACTAAGCTTTGCAAATTGTCAGTTGACTTAACAGACAATCGATAGGCCTGTTCGGATATTAGATGAAGCACTAATTTGGTGCAATTTTAATTTGTAACAGCTCCCTACTGTTGCCACGAGGTGTTTGACCCCAAGTGTACCTGGAGCACGGTCAATCTGCTGGCCAACCACGCGCTAAGCAACCACCTGGGCTATCGCACCCTCGATCCAAATTTTAGCTATGTGATCTTGCCAGGCGCCCAAGTCGAGGCCCAGGTTGCCGCCTATAAATTCAGCAACGTCTCCTTTGACTTAATGCCGAGCGTTTATAACCTCGCCTGCTCCCTCGACCCCGATGCCCACTTGGTTAGCATCCGCACCGCCCAGGAGCTCGATCTCTTCACCTGCCGCCACTACGTCGAGCAGGAAGTTAAGCGCCCAATGCGCTTCATGAAGAAGTTCAGCGGCGAGACCGAGATCGACGGCCACAAGGAGACCACCGACACCTTCTACAACTGCCGCCTGCTCCTGCCTAACACCGCCTTTGCGATGGAGCCTAATCCGAACCTGACCGCCACCCTAGGCAAGGGCGGCATCTACAGCGTCAAGGTCAAAGACTTTATCGCAGACTTCAAGGCCAAGATCACCGCCGATCCATGGTTTGAGCTCAAGGGCCCGGCCCTGAGCCCCGAGGAGATCGCCGCTCAGCTGACCCAAGAAGCAGTCTGCCCACCTGAGGAGGTCGTGCGTACCTACCGCAGCGCGATCAAGCTCTAACGCACGGCCAAAGCCAATTCAACGCAGACGCGGCGCTGCAGCATCGGCGCCCGCGCCTGCTGGAGATCAGCCCCAAAAAGAAAAGGCCCTAAGCGTAGGCCCGACTTGAGGGGCCGCTGGGATCCAGCACTCGCAGGTTTTGGGCTCGACCCACCGCGCCTCACCGGGTGCCCGTAAACGTTTGCGCCCAAGCACAGCCCTAAATTCTGGGGCTGCTGCCACATTCTAGGGCACGCGCCCGTGATCACAGTCATCCTTCTTAGCAGTCATTTTCATCTAGCCTTGACCTAAAGCTAACAATGGGTCACTATGATGCCGTTAGCATATTACAAACTAAAAGCGCCCGCAGCTTAAGGTCGCCTCTTGCTGTGGCTATGGCTCCCTAATGCCCGATAAAGCCCCAAGACCCAGGCATAAAACCTACTAAAAGTGCTGCCCCATGGCGCCGCTCGAAGGAGAGCATCATGAAAAGAAACTCACATATCGCCCGTCATTCTACGGCTGTACACCGTAGCCACCGTCGCCGCAATCAGTTAAAGGCTATCCACAAGATGCAGCGCAAGCGCAAAGAGCTGTATTTCAGAATGGAGAATCAGGGCTGACTGCCCCCTCAAGAGGTGCTTGAGCCCCAAGACCTCGATCTTTTGGACTAAGATTAAGTCCACCCTCCGGCCTTAAGGCCTCAACTAACCCGCGCCTTGGGCGCTGGGTTAGGTGCCTCAAATCCCGCCTTTCTTGCCCCAGCGGCAAAAAACCACCCCATCCTCATGGCACGATCCCCACTAGATAAGCGCGCCTCTATCTATCAGCATGTGCACAAAAATTGCTTAGCGTGGGCTTTGACTAGGTTTTAGTCACGGCGCCTCACGCCAAGTTACGTGCCTGCGCTCAAACCTCAACCCCGCGCCCGCTTTAGTACTGACCACAGGACAAAGCTACGAGAGATATTTGAGATGACCATAAGGCGGGGTTTAGGTTGAGTTACGAGAGGGACGGAACTTTGGGTGGTGGTAGCGCCTTGCTTGGGGCTAGTCTAGTCCCACCACACGCATCCGCAGGAGTTGGAGATGTTCATTACCAAACCGCAAGATATGATGAAGGAGTATCGCAAGGCCTCAGTCAACGCTGAGCTGGCTGTTGCCGATCCTTACACTATCACCAAGGCTCTGTTCCAAGGTGTCTTTGAGCGCTTAGGTCAAGCCAAGGGCGCGATTGCGCGCGGCGATTTGGCGGAGAAGGCCCAACGCATTGCTTCGGCTCAGGCCATCATTCAGCACTTAAAGGACACCTTAGATCCGTCCCACGCCCCAGAGATCGCGCACAACCTCGCCTTAATCTACGACTTCATGTTAGATAAGTTGGCCGAGGCCACCATTGAGATGAGCCCACAGCCGATCGATGACGCGCTGCGTGCCTTCATGCCGATCAAGGAAGCCTGGGACTCGATTCCGCTGTCGGCGATCAAGGAAGCGCAGAGCAAGATGCGCCAGAACGCTGAGCACTTCCAGCACAACTACGACCCAGATAACAAGCTGATCGACGGCGCGGTCTAAGCGCGCCACCCAGAGGCCACGCCGAGGCCTCGCCCAGCAAAGCCCTGCCGCCCGAACGGCCGAGCGTGCCTCACTGGGTGCGCGGGCGAGAGCGCAGCCTATTTCTGGTCGTAACCACACCAGGACGCAGCGGCTCAGGACGCAGCCCAACTCAAGATGTGCTGCCCGGTGCCCTTTAGGAAGGCTTCTCACTCAAGCGGCAGCCGTGTGCTGCCGTAATAACACTTAATGCGAGGCTCTTGAGCCCATTAGGAAACAGCGATGCAACAAGAGCTGCTAGATTTAGCCAAGGCGATTGATGATAACGAAGACGCGATCAACGATGCCTTGGAACAAGATGACTTAGGGCGCGCCAATGAGCTGGCGGCGCAAAAAGTGCAGCTCTTTAAGCGTCTCTATGAGCTCTCGCTTGAGGTCAGTGCCGAGGAACGCCCTGATTTCGACGAGTACCTCAAGTCGCTCTATGAGGTCACCAGCGAGCAGCTGAGCGTCCTCAACAGTGAGCAAGCGAAAACACGTGCTCAGTTGCGTGGCTTAAAGCGCGGATCCAAGGGCTCCAATGTCTATAAACGCGTCAGCAGCTACGATGGCCGTCGGCGCCTATTTTAGGCCGCAGCTTGAGGTCTGGCTCCACTTTGAGGCCGCCCCAATTTGAGGCAAACCTCAGATGGGATCAGGCCAGCTTAAGGCCACCTCAAGCCGACGCCAACGCTCAGCGCCAACGCTCAGCGCCAACGCAAGCGCGCCTAGCTGCCCCGCAGCGTCAGCGTGCCCGGTTTCACAAAACTAACTTTTGGTCTTGGGATCATCAAGGAATCAACATGTCACTCGAACCTACTCAGGCTCAGGAAGCACCACGCGCGGATGAGAACACCGCCGCAACCGCCACTCCTAAAGAAGAATTTTCGGCCCTTGATGCTACCTTTAAAACCAGGCGCCAAGTCTTAGATGACTTCAAGTCCGACTTAGGCTTTGACCCGACCGACTTAAACGACCTGTCCTCGCACGTCGGCCCCCAAGAAGAGCTGAGCAACGAGCACATCTCTAAGTTGGTCGAGCTGCAAGGCGTGATGGCCGATATGCTGGTGGAGCGCTTTGCCAACAATATGGCGGCCTTCAAGAAGTACATGCCTGACATCTACGAGCGCTTCAAGGACTTCAAGCCAAGCGAGCCTTTAGAGTTCATCTGCACCTCCAACGGCGTTCCTAACCTTTTCTTCCCAGATCGTAACGAGTTCTTTTACAAGACCTACAACCCAGTTGAGCTGTGCAACGCCCAGGTTGACTTAGTGCTCGAGCGTTCGCCGTTCAAGCAGTTAAAGTACAGTGTCGATCACGAGATCTTAGGTCAGATCCACCACCGTTACTTAAACGAAATCGTGCGCTTCCAAGAGCAGCACGTCGAGCCAAACCCAACCCCACTTCTTACGAACTCCTGCCCAATCTGCATCGTGGTAGGTGTGGGCCTGGGCTATCACATTGGTCACCTCTATGAGCGCATTGAGGTGGGCAATATGATCTTAATTGAGCCTAATGCCGACCTGTTCTACGCTTCGCTCCACGCCTTTGACTGGGCCAATCTCTTAACCTTTATCTCAGAGAATCACCGTGGTATCTACCTCATGGTGGGCCAGACCAAGGAAGAAGTCTTCGAGGACATGAACGCTTTCTATGAGCGCCATGGCCGTATGTTCGCAGGCTTCTTATGGAACATCGTGCACTACCGCTCCCCTGAGATCAACGAGATTGTCAGCCGTATCACTGAGGACTATGAGCGTACCTACGCCACCTTAGGCTTCTACGATGACCACCTCTTTGCCGTATCCCACGGCATGAACCACATCAAGAATAAGACCCACTTTGTCAGCCGCTTAACCGAGCTGCCGGAGAAGTGGCGTTGCACCCCATGCTGCGTGGTCGGTAACGGCCCTTCGCTTTCGCATGATCTGCCGTTCTTACGCAAGGTCCAGGACAAGGTGATCATTATCGCCTGTGGTACCGCCATTGAGACTCTGTACAACGCGGGCATCAAGCCTACTTTCTATGCGGCCACCGAGCGCTTACGTATTGTCTCGGAGCACTTGTCGATCATCCCTGACAAGGACTACCTGCGCGATTGCATTATGATCGCCGGTGACGTGATCCACCCAGAAGTACCTAAGTTCTTTGACCACCACGCGATCTTCGGTAAGACTGATGAAACGTTCTATTGGCACTTAGCATGTAGATTATTTAGAGAGGGAGTTAAGATCACAGGTATTTCTTTAATGAATCCTCTCGTCAGTAACCTCGGTACGGTTAGTTCTACTGCGCTTAAGTTCCGGAACATATATTATTTCGGTGTAGATAATGGTACTAAGCGCGACGACCAACGCACCCACCCAGAAGAAAACGTCTTCTATAAGACCCGCGAGCGCCACACCAACGTCAATGCCCTCAACTACACCTTAGAGGGCAACTTTGGCGGTACGGTTGCCAGCTCCTACGTCTATCGCCTCTCAGCCAACTACATGGACGTAATCATGCGTAGTGGCAAGCGTGAGGGCATTCGCTACTACAACTGCTCCGACGGCGCCAAGCTCAAGGAAGCAGAGCCGATGCACAGCGAAGACCTCACTTGGTGGCAAGAACTGCCGGACTTCGACCGTGACGCCTTTGTCGACTTCATGGATAACGAGAAGACCTTTGAGGTCAAGTTTACCCCTGAAGAGTACGAAGACCTCATCGACAAGCACAGCTTCAAGCTCATGATCGGCCGCATCATGACGATGTTAAATCGTGAATCGCGTCCACGCACCCGCTTAGAGTACGTCTTCTTACTCCAGAGCGTCTGCGAGCTCATCAATCTGTACAACCAAACGCGCGACCGCGACCTGCCAAAGTACATCGATGGCTCGCTCTACGGTATGTTCGCGATGATCTTCCGTGCGCTCTACCAGACCAAGGACGAGCAAAAGGCCATTCGCCTGGCCGACGATCACCTGTGCTATATCAACGCTTTCTTAGAGGACTGCATGCGCCTCTTTGATTTCGTTCCAGATTATTGCGCCGAGGATCACCACGTCCACATGCACGGTCACATCGGCTATGACCATGGCAGCTTAAAGGCCCCTGACTTCACGCCACGCAAGCCATACGTCACTGAGGAAGATCGCAAGAACTATCCAACCCAGAAGTTTGTTAAGCGCTACGAGTAGCGCCTCGATCTCCCAATAACTAAAAAAGCAGCTGGGGCCAAGCCTCAGCTGCTTTTTTATGACCTCTGAGTCAAGCTCGACTCAGAGGGAATGGAGCGGTGGGCTCAGCCCACCGCACCGCTTACGCGGTACCACCAAAGTCTTGGTTAGCTCTCATTCTTCTTGATGGTGAACACCTTACGGTGTACGACCTTAGGGCCGGTACCAGTGCCACTGGTCGAGCTCGCACCGCCTTGTGGGTTGTAGCTGCCCTGTGGGCGATAGCCGCCCGACTGGTAGCCACCACTTGGCTGGTAGCGGTTCTGGTAGCCGCCACCACTCTGGTAGCTGCCGCCTGGCTGGTAGCGGTTCTGGTAACCGCCGCCGCTCTGGTAGCCGCCGCCTGGCTGCTGGTAGCGGTTTTGGTAACCACCACCACTCTGGTAACCGCCGCCTGGCTGCTGGTAGCGGTTTTGGTAACCACCACCACTCTGATAGCCGCCACCTGGCTGCTGGTAGCGGTTTTGATAACCGCTTGGCGAGCTTGGGTAGGAGTTGCCCGCGCCACCTTGCTGGTAGCGGTTCTGGTAGCCACCGGAGGTGGTAGGTACGCCCGGACGAGGACGGCTTGGGCCACCAGGACGGCGCTGCTGCGGCTTCTTTGGCGCCATCTTCTTCTTGGCCTTGGCCTTCATCTTGGCGACGTGAGCGGCGATCTCCTTCTTGATGCGCTCGATCTCCTCAAGCGCATTGGCCTTGTGCTCCTCCTCGACATGACCGGCGAAGTTGCCGTCGAGGTCGACGCGGTCAACGCCCTCAGCTAAGCGCTCGAGGTAAGGCAAGGAGTGGCAGTAGTTGTGGAGGATCTTGTAGCGCTCCTTGTCGAAGTACTTGTACTGAGCCTCCATTGGGCGCAGACGCTCCAAGATCTCTTGGGCGATACCGACCTTGAGTGGGATGCGCTTATCGCGATCGACGAAGATGGCCTTAGGGAAGGCAATCGCCAAGAAGCTCAGGAACTTATTGCGTGCTTCCTTTTCACGGGCACGACGCTCTTGAGCGGCCTTGCGCTCAGCCTTGACGCGCTCCATGCGTGCCTGACGCTCAGCTGGCGTTAAGCGTGGACGCTTAGCCTTAGGCGGACGCTTCTCCTTAGGAGCAGCTGGGGCAGCGGCAGCTTGCGCGCGCTTGGCCTCGACTGCGGCTAAAGCATCAGGACCGGCCGCAGCTAAGGCAGCGCTCTTAGCGGCCTCAGGGTTAACCGCGACCAGCGGCGTTAAAGCGGTAACCGTTGCCTCGTCCAGCTTGCCGAGCTCCTTTAAGTCTTTAAGCAGAGAGGCGACCCCCTCGGCCGTGCTGTAATCAGGAGCTGGGGCTGGGGCTGGCGCAGCAGCAGGCGCCTCTGCAGCAGGTGCTTCAGCAGCAGCGGCCTCAGCGGCTGGAGCTTCAGCAACTGGAGTCTCAGGTGCTGCGGCCTCGGCAGCTGGAGCTTCAGCAACTGGAGTCTCAGGTGCTGCGGCCTCGGCGGCTGGAGCTTCAGGCTCAGCAGCAGGCGTCTCTGGAGCTGCGGCCTCAGCGGCGGGAGCCTCAGCGTCAGAGACTTCCTCGAACAGCATCTCACCCTGAGCGGCAGCGGCGGCAGCCTTATCGGCCTCAATCTGAGCCTTAGTGCGGCGGGTGCGCTTCTTCGGGGCTTCCTCAGCCTCAGCTGGAGCTTCAGCAGCGGACTCAGCGGCAGCAGCCTTGGCGGCCTCTTCAGCGGCCTTATCGGCCTCGATTTGGGCCTTGGTGCGGCGCGTGCGCTTCTTTGGGGCTTCCTCAGCCTCAGCTGGAGCGGCCTCAGCGGCAGCAGCCTTAGCAGCTTCTTCGGCAGCCTTATCAGCCTCGATTTGGGCCTTGGTGCGGCGCGTACGCTTCTTTGGAGCTTCCTCAGCTTCCGGCTCAGCTACGGCTTCATTGGTCGATGCGGCGGCAGCGGCAGCTGCCTCAGCGGCTTTGTCGGCCTCGATTTGGGCCTTGGTACGGCGGGTGCGCTTCTTTGGTGCCTCTTCCCCGGCAGCAGCGGCAGCGGCAGCAGCTGCTTCAGCTGCGGCCTTATCGGCTTCGATCTGCGCCTTGGTGCGGCGGACCCGCTTTGGCTTCTCTGGAGCGGTCAGCTCGTTTGAGTTTTCGCCTTCCATGATGTCACTCCACAACGTCGTGCAACGCTGAATCGGTCAGACAATTACGACATCACAATCCCAAGCCCAACACCAAGCCAGTTTAAGCCAGTTGGCAACCTTAAGCCCGGGCGTACCACCAAGTCAGTTCACAGCTATTAACCCAGCTTCTTACTAAGACTGGTGCTACGTTGTGATGCACCTATAAAACCAGACTCTAAATAATTGTTAGCTTGCTCTTACCTACGACCTTGCAGCTGCGGCATCATGCCTTACATGATGAGCGCCATCCAGCGCCACACTAAGCTCCAAGGCTCAAATAATCCTCCTCCACGTCAGGCTCCGGTCTGACCCCAGTAGCTCTGACCTATGCAAGCATAGCAAAAAATTGGACGGGCGGGGTAAACTTCGCGCAAAAAAGATGGCGCTGGAACTAGTGTGCCCCAAGAACGGGTACGACAGGGAGTTTATGCCAAACCAGGCAAAAGCAATTAAGCACAAGGAGCTGCTAGTCATTAAGGACTACGTTTGGGCGCAAAGCGCAAGAAGCAACCAATGTCCACTTTGCAGGCACGGCATTAAGTGATATTCTAAAACCACGAGGAAAAAGCTTAACTTGGCGCACGTCCAAGGTTAGAGCCCCAGCGAAGCAACTTGAACCCGCCCTATTCTGCTTGGACGTGAGAGCGGTCAACCGCTGGGCACGGGCGCTTAAGATCAATCCTGGCGCTGAGGCTCCACCAGAGGAGAATAACGAAATGCTCATGGTCGCTTTCAGCATTGGAACGCTAATCGCGGTGTTCTTGGTCTTAGACTGGGCATCGCGCTAACACCGTCAAGCTATTAAGAAAGGAAGCCACTATGATTATGGTGTTATTTTCTGTGGGCACTTTGATTGTGGTCTTCTTGATTTTGGACTGGGCCGCTAGGTAACGCCGTCAAGTAGTCAAAAGAGGAATCCACAATGTTAATGGTCTTGTTTTCCTTAGGAACGCTGGTAGCGGTGTTCGCCCTTCTGATCTACGCCACCTACGAAATCAGGCCAATCAATCAAGAGAGGTTTAACTATGATTATGGTGTTATTTTCCATTGGCACGCTGATCGCAGTCTTCGCGCTGCTGATCTACGCCGCAAGTTAACACAGGCAAACCAATCAGGCAGCCGCGTACCTAACACAAAGCCGCAGCGGGCGGGTTCCTAAGGACTCGCCTGCTACGGCTTTGGTGTTTTTTGCTTTTTTGGTGAGCGGCTTACTTGGCCTTAGGCTTTGGGCGCTTCTTGAGCACGACACCGGCGCCGGTGCGCTTGGCCTCGGCAATCACGCGATTCTGGGCGCGCTCGGCCTTGCTGGCGGCGCGGGCATAGCGGCGCTCCGTCTCGGCCTTGCGGCGCTCGGCACGCATCGCTGATTGCGTCAGGCGCTTCTGCGCTGGCTTTTGGTTGGCGTATGGGTTCTCGCCTTCCTTGAACTCCAAGATGATCGGGCTGCCCATAATCCCTAAGGACTTGCGGTAGCAGTTGATGAGATAGCGCTTGTAGCTATCTGGCATCTTGGAGACCTTGTTGCCGTGAATGATGATGCGCGGTGGATTGTAGCCACCGGCGTGGGCGTACTTGAGCTTGATGCGGCGGCCACCTGAGACTGGTGGCTCGTGCTCTTGGGTTGCAGCCTGCAAGACGCGGTTTAAGGTTGAGGAGCTGTTGCGACGGGTCGCGGACTCATAGGCCTCGTTGATCGAATCAAAGAGATTGCCCACGCCAGTGCCATGCAGCGCCGAAATGAAGTGGACGCGCGCAAAGTCAACAAAGCCTAAGCGCAGGTCTAACTCCTTCTTGATCTCGTCCTTAAACAATGAAGCAGAAGCAGCAGCCGCGCTAGCTGACATAGATAAGACAAAGGCTCAAGAAAATTTTATCAATGCTGCCGCAAATTTACTCAATCAAGCTGCAGATTACATTAGAGTACTCAAAACTAATGCGGAGCAAGATACCAATCACAATACTTCAGATAAAGAAGAAGCTCAATCTACTTCCAATGAGCTTCACTAAAGTAAAATAGATAAAACTGAAGACCAATAAAACGAGGCTTAAATTATGATTATGATGCTTTTTACCTTAGGAACGTTGGTCGCGGTCTTCTTGGTCTTGGACTGGGCCTCGCGGTAACGCTGTCCAACCAATCACGTTGCCGCGCAGCTAACACAAAGCCGCAGCGGGCGGGCCCCTAAGGACTCGCCTGCTACGGCTTTGGTGTTTTTTGCTTTTTTGGTGAGCGGCTTACTTGGCCTTAGGCTTTGGGCGCTTCTTGAGCACGACACCGGCGCCGGTGCGCTTGGCCTCGGCAATCACGCGATTCTGGGCGCGCTCGGCCTTGCTGGCGGCGCGGGCATAGCGGCGCTCCGTCTCGGCCTTGCGGCGCTCGGCACGCATCGCTGATTGCGTCAGGCGCTTCTGCGCTGGCTTTTGGTTGGCGTATGGGTTCTCGCCTTCCTTGAACTCCAAGATGATCGGGCTGCCCATAATCCCTAAGGACTTGCGGTAGCAGTTGATGAGATAGCGCTTGTAGCTATCTGGCATCTTGGAGACCTTGTTGCCGTGAATGATGATGCGCGGTGGATTGTAGCCACCGGCGTGGGCGTACTTGAGCTTGATGCGGCGGCCACCTGAGACTGGTGGCTCGTGCTCTTGGGTTGCAGCCTGCAAGACGCGGTTTAAGGTTGAGGAGCTGTTGCGACGGGTCGCGGACTCATAGGCCTCGTTGATCGAATCAAAGAGATTGCCCACGCCAGTGCCATGCAGCGCCGAAATGAAGTGGACGCGCGCAAAGTCAACAAAGCCTAAGCGCAGGTCTAACTCCTTCTTGATCTCGTCCTTAAACTCGGTGGTCAAGCCGTCCCACTTGTTGACCGCAATCACTAAGGAGCGGCCCGAATCCAAGATAAAGCTCAAGAGCGATAAGTCTTGGTCGGTGATGTGCTCGCGCGCGTCGATCACCAAGATCGCGACATTGCAGTCCTCAATCGCCTTTAAGGTCTTAACAATCGAGAACTTCTCAATGGCCTCATTGACCTTGCGGCGCTTACGGACACCGGCGGTGTCGATCACGATGTACTTCTGGCCATTGCGCTCGAGCGGAATGTAAATCGAGTCACGGGTGGTGCCCGGCATGTCCGCGACCACCACGCGCTCCTCACCTAACATGCGGTTGGTCAGGGTCGACTTGCCGACGTTTGGCTTGCCCACTAAGGCAAACTTGATCGGCAGATCGGCAAATGGGATCTTAGTGCTCTCAGCAGCCTGAGCCTTTTCGGCTTCGGTCATCTCGCCCTTGGCGTGGGTACGCTGGGCCTCACGGAAGGCGTGCCAATCGTAGCCGCCGCCGGTGTAATCAACCGGCACATTGTCTAAGAACTCAAAGCCCTGCTCCCACTCAGAATCAGGCTTACGCAGCTTGGCGGCGACCGCCTCGGCTTGCTCCTCGAGCAGCTCATTTAACGCGGCATTGGCCAGGTCATCTTGAGTGGCTGGCTCTTCGTCATCATCGTCACTCTCAAGCTCGCCGCGCAGCATAGCCTTATTGTGAGCGGACTTGGCCATCTCACTTAAGCCAAATTCGTCGTCGCCTAAGTCGTCGGACTCCTCGTACTCTTGGGTGTCTGGGATGTCGCTCTCAAGCGGGCCTTCCTCACGCAAGACCGGCGCGATCACCTCGTCGAGCAGGATGTTGACGCCACGGCCGTGAACCACGGCGGTCTGATAGACCTCGCCTAAGCCTAAAGCGTAGAAGTCAGTACCGGCAATGTCTTGATCCATGCCGTCGACCTTGTTGGCGACAATAGCGCATGGCTTACCGGACTTGCGGATATAGTCGGCCACGCTGTAGTCACCCGGCAAGATGCCCGCGCGCGCGTCGACCATAAAGAGCACTAAGTCGCACTCGTCGATCGCAAGCAGAGCCTGCGAGGTCATGCGCTGGGTTAAATCCGATGGCTGCTCGGCGTCTTCGGCAATACCACCAGTGTCAATCACGATGTACTCGCGGCCATCGTAGAGGGCACGACCATACTTACGATCGCGGGTTAAGCCCGGAAAGTCGGCCACTAAGGCGTCACGAGTCTTGGTTAAACGGTTAAAGAGGGTAGACTTGCCGACATTCGGGCAGCCTACTAAGGCTACAACCTTCATAAAAAAAAATGTCTCACATACGGGGGCGTCGCGCTTACCTTAAGGCCACCTGCTTTAACCTCATCAAGGTCCCAGTTGGCCTTGCCCCACCCCACAAAAAACGTGAGGCTTCTCGGGGCCACGAAGAGCGCCTATCCTGCCCAGGTCTCAGTCAAACGCATTGCCGAAGCGATGCTCCTAAGGAAGCGGGAATCTCCCGAACAGTGACCCTCATGCCGGTCATCGCAATGCGATTGGGCTTAGAGCGTCACTGGCAGCGCTGTCCTATGCAGCGCCACAACATGGCAAAGCCTAAAGGCGTGTGACGCACCTTTAGGCCTTGCTCAGGCCTAACCGCATAGTTAGGCCAAAATGAAACGAAATCCCGGCGGCCGTTACACGGCCGCAGCTGGGACTAGGCCGCAACTGGGACTAGACCACAGCTGGGACTAGACCACAGCTGGGACTAAGTCCTACCGGGGCTAAGTCCAGCCGACTATTCGTCCATGTCAGCGCGTAATCCTGGGGCGATACCAAAGCCCGACAGGCGCTGACGGCGCTCCTCTTCGGCAGCCTTACGCTGAGCCTCGTACTCGGCACGAGCCTGAGCGGCCTCGCGTGCGGCACGACGCTGGGCGGCCATCTGAGCTTCTTGCTGGGCCACGGCACGCTTAATCGCGGCACGGCGGGCCTCCAATTGCTCTTGGGTCATGGCAGCTGGAGCGTAAATACCGGCGTTGTAAACGCCAGGGTGATTTAAGGTCAGACCTTGGGCGGCGTTAGCCAGCAGCGCATCGTTGCTTTGCTCGACACTCAGGGCCTGCTGGGCCTTGCTCTGGTCGGCAAAGCCAAAACACATCAAGGTGCCGTCGCGGGCGACCACATAGAGCTTGCCGTCTTCAACTTGACCTTGGTGGTAGATACCCGAGCTATCGGCCTCGATCATATAGTCGATCGAGCCATCAGCCATATCCATGAGGTAGAGATAGCCCTCATAGTCGCCTACGGCGGCATAGCCACCAAAGACCACTGGAGCGGTGACATTGCGGTAGCTCAGCTGAGTGTTGACCCAACGCTGGGAATTATCCTCACGGTTGATGCAAGTAACCGAGCCATCATCGGCGGTCAGCACAATGCTGTCTTGGTCAAAGCCTAAATCGCGGCTGGTCTGATAGCCAAGCTTAGCCAGATAATTAAAGGTACCAAAGTCGTACTCGACTAAGCCCCCCGAGAAGGCAGCGGCGTAGAGGACATTGCCTAAGATGAGCGGGCTTGCTGAAACATCTGCAATACGCTCTAAGGCATTGGAGCCAATCGCCTCACCAACGTTGATCTGGTTGACGGTCGCGCCATTGCTTTGTAACAGCACATTGACCTTACCGGTCGAGGTGCCTACTAAGACGTACTCATCACCTACGGTCAAAGGATTAGCTTGAGCGCGCAGACGCAGTGGTAAGGAGGCATCACCGGTGACCCAGAGCTTATCGCCCGAGGCGACATCAAAGCAGGTGAAGTTGCCTTGGCTATCTAAGACAAAGAGCTTATTGCCCGAAGCGCTAAAGGCAGGCTTGGCCACTACTTCCGCACCTAAGAAGTACTTCCACAGCAGTGTGCCATCGCCGCTATTTAAGGCGTAGACATAGCCATTTTCCGAGCCGACCACCAAGACCGAGCCCGAGAGGGCGACACCGCCTGAAAGGCGAGCCGAGTCCTTTTCGTCGTTTTCAGGCTCGTCAGAGAGATCGATGCTCCACAGGCGATCGCCCGTGGTCTTATCTAAGGCCGAAACCTCGCCCTCACGTCCTGCGACAAAAATGTGGGACCGATCGAAAGCTGCCGTGAGCTCCGAGTAATAGTCACCGACGCCGCCGGTGGACGCACTCCAGTACTCATCGAGCTCGAAGACATTGGCAACCTCAGGAGCATCCACCGGCTGATAACGGGTATCAGAGCTCGAGCAGCCCACTAAGGTGATCAGCGCCAGCGGTAACGCAAGAGCTAGTTTCGTCTTTAGCATGATTAACTCTTCCAAACAATCTGAACCAAGGCAATTATAACGGTAGACCGCCATTCTGGCACTTAGTTCGTGACCGGAATGTGGCACTTATCGTGACACTTGATGTGGCACTTGTCGTGGCACTTGATGCGGCACTTATCGTGACACTTGATGCGGCACTTATCGTGGCACTTGATGCGGCACTTATCGTGACACTTGATGTGGCACTTGTCGTGGCCTTAGTTCGCAGCCGGGATATTTTGCGCCTCAATTTGCTCGGCCATGATTTGATAGGCAGGCTTATCACCGACCTCAATCACGTTGTCAAACTTCATCTGCAAGATTGGGCTGATGGTGAGCTTAGCCGCCTGATGCAGCGCAATGGCCTGAGCGTAGGCGTCATGAGCGCCGGAGCGATTGCCCTGGCTTAACAGGATGTCACCGCGAATCTCGGCAGCCTCAGCCTGGTAAGCCGAATCCTTAAGACCATCTAAGGTCGCCATAGCGGCATCGTACTGACCGCTTTGGCCTTGGAGCCGCGCTAACACCAGATTGGTTTGTGGGACGATCAAGTCACTGCCATTGTCACGAGCAAAGGTGATGTACTTGAGGGCCTCTTCGTACTTCTCACCTTGGATTAAGGTGGAGGCCATATCTAAGGCCAGCATCGAGCCGTAGATGTCCTTATGCTCTTGTAAGAACTTATCGGCATCAGCAAAGGCAGCGGTACCACGGCTTAAGACCTGGTTTTGCAGCTGATAGGTGGCGTAAGCCGCATCTTGGCTTTGCTCTAACTGATAGGCCTGATACTGGCGCACACCGATGAGACCTGCGATCGCGATGGCAATGCCCAGGCCGATTGGCTTCCAGTGCTCGTGCCACCACTTGCGCACCGCCTCTTCTCTTTCGTGCTCGTCAGACAAAATATCCATGTCAGGAAATCCTAAAATTGGTCAAACAAAAACTGGTTCCAGGGCGCCCAGCTAGGCCAGCTGGGCCAGCCACGCAACTAGGAAAGATGCGCCGCTAGGTCGGGCGCTTACTGGGCTAAGAGCGCTGCGATCTTAGCAGCGGCCTCAGCGCGGGCCACCTCAACTTGCTCAGTGGACTTGAGATCCTTAATGGCAACGGTGCCGTTTTGCACCTCGTTGTCACCTAAGATTACAGCAACACGGGCCTCGACCTTATCGGCACGCTTGAGCAGGCGCTTGAAGTTACCGCCACCGCAGTGGTTCATGATGCGGGCGGTAGGCAGGGCGGCACGTAATTCGTGCGCCAGCTTCATCTGCTCGCCTTCGATATTGGTGCCCATACCACAGACGTAGACGTCCACAGCGCTCTTAGGGGCAACCTTACCTAAGGTGGTTAAAAGGAGCATCAAACGCTCTAAGCCTAAGCCAAAGCCGACCGCAGGAGTGGCCTTACCGCCTAATTGCTCGACTAAGCCATCGTAGCGGCCACCGCCACAGACGGTGCCTTGCGCGCCCAAGGCGTTGGTGGTCCACTCAAAGACGGTTAAGTTGTAGTAATCAAGACCGCGCACTAAGCGTGGGTTTAACTTGAACTTGATGCCCATGGCGGTGAGCATGGATTGTAACTGCTCAAAGTGAGCCTTGCTCTCAGCGCCTAAGAAGTCAAATAAGACTGGGGCATCAGCCAAGATCGCCTGGACCTTTTCGTCCTTGCTATCTAAGACGCGCAGTGGGTTGGTGTGAGTGCGACGGCGCGAGTCCTCATCGAGGTCATCAAAGTGGGCCTCTAAGAACTTAACCAAGCTCTCCTTATAGACCTTGCGCTCTTCGTTCGAGCCCAAGGTATTGAGCTCTAAGCACAGATCTGAGGCAATACCTAACTTTTGCCATAGGTCGTAGGTCAGGGCGATGATTTCGGCGTCGATATCAGGGCCATTTAAGCCAAAGACCTCCACACCTAATTGGTGGAATTGGCGATAGCGGCCCTTTTGTGGGCGCTCGTGGCGGAACATTGGGCCCATATACCACAGGCGCTGCTCTTGGTTGTAGATGAGCGAATGCTCTAAGGCGGCACGCACGCAGCCAGCGGTACCCTCAGGGCGTAACGACAAGCTGTCGCCCGAGCGGTCTTCAAAGGTGTACATCTCCTTTTCGACCACATCGGTGACCTCACCGATCGCACGGCAAAAGAGGCTGGTTTGCTCCACGATTGGCATACGCATTTCGCTATAGCCGTATGCCTGTACCGTAGCGCGGATTACCTGTTCTACCTGCTGCCACACCGAGGTATCGGCAGGCAGCAAATCATTCATTCCACGAATAGCCTGAATCGACTGAGCCATGACCTAGAAAAATCCCTAAAACCAAGAAAACGAAGTGAACCCAAAAGCTTAAGCTTGGTACTCGGCCGCCAAGGCGCGCACGCGCTCAACCACGCGTGGCACAATCTCAGTGGTGGCGATGCGCCCAATGAGCTGGCCCTTTTCATAATAGAGGCACTTGCCATTATTACCGCCGCAGATCGCAACGTCCGCATGCAACGCCTCACCTGGGCCATTAACCACGCAGCCCATAATAGCGATCTTAATCGGGGCGCGAATATCGCTTAAGCTGTCCTCTAAAGTCTTAACCGTACTGACTACATCGTAGCCCCGACGCGAGCAGGTCGGGCAAGCCACGACGTTGATACCACGGGTACGCAGATGCAAGCTCTTTAAGATAGCCCAACCGACCTTAACCTCTTCGACGGGGTCAGCCGCGAGCGACACGCGCAAGGTATCGCCAATGCCCTGACGCAGCAGCATGCCAATGCCCATCGACGAAAGCACGGTACCACCCATCAAGCCACCGGCTTCAGTGATGCCCAAGTGCAGCGGCGCATCGCATGCGGCCGCCAACTGCTCATAAGCGGCTACGCATAAGAAGAGCTCAGAGGCCTTAACCGAGAAGGCATAGTCACGAAAACTATGGCTCTCCAAGATCTCCGCCGAGCGCAGTGCCGCCTCGACCATGGCGTCTGGGCACGGGGCCCCGTACTTGACCAGTAAATCCTTATCTAAGGAACCGGCGTTAACGCCGACGCGAATTGGCAGGCCATGATCAGATGCGGCAGCACACACCGCCGCTACCTTTTCCGCTGAGCCGATATTACCTGGGTTGATGCGCAGCGCCGCCGCGCCATTCTCAGCGCAGGCAATGGCGATGCGGTAATCAAAGTGGATATCCGCGACAATCGGCACCGGGCTTTGCGCCACGATGGATTTAAAAGCCTCAGCGGCGTCCATGGACGGCACCGAGACGCGCACGATATCCGCGCCCACGTCGGCAAGCGCCTGAACCTGGGCTACGGTGGCCGCCACATCAAGCGTGTCAGTGCAGGTCATACTCTGGACGCTGATCGGGGCGTCGCCGCCGATCAATACCGAGCCGACCTTGATTTGGCGCGCCTTACGACGCTCAATTGTTGGTGCATGCCACTCCATGATGGACCTCAAACAAATAAAATCCCCAGTCCGCGCTGCGGCCGCCTTAACGCCAAGCCCGCCTTAACGCTAAGCCTGTCTTAACGCCAAGCCAGACTTAAAGCCGAGCCTGCCTTAGCGCTGCGGCAATTCAAAGCGCACTTGCTTGCCCGCAGGCAGAGCAATGGTGCCGCCCATATAGGAAATCTTGACCGCGCTGGTGTCGCTCAATTTTACGACAATAGGCGGAATGGCGGTAATCTTGACCACATCCCCGGCGTCAAAGACACCCGAGCGCACCCTCTTACCCGAGCCATCGATGACCTCCAAGGCCACTGGCGCCGTGACCGCGATTTCCGCGCGATTCAAGGATGCCAAGCCATCACGCCCAACCACCTTAACCGAGGACGAAATATTCTTAAGTGAAGCTGCCAGCTCCGGCTTAGCCGCAGGCTTTGGAGCCGCTTCCTGAGCCGCCTCTTCCTTAGTAACAGCAGGTTCCTGAGGCGCTGAAGCTTCAGCCGCAGCAGCTTCAGTTGCAACCGGCGCTGGGGTCGCAACCGGCTCGCTCTTTACCGCGTTGCTAGGACGCTCTGGTGCCGAAACCTCAGGCTCAGATGCCACTAACTTGGAGTCAACCTCAGGGACGTTTGTCTCAACTTGAGTCTCAGGCTCATGAGCCACACCCTCAGGCAACAAGAGAGCCTCTGGTTGCGGCGCGAGATCTTTTGCTGCCGCAGCAGCGGCCGCCTCCATCTGCTTTAAGTTGTATTGCTGCTCCGTGGCCTTAGCGGTGTTCTCATCGACCACCATAACCTGAGGGGCATCGGCCGCTGGCTCTTCCTCAATCACGACTGGAGCGTTATTGCCCACGGTGAGCTTAGCATCCGAGGTGACCAAGGCCGCCGAGGTGTCATGGGAGGCATCCAAGGCCGCTTCATTGAGTGAGCCTTGCGCGGAGGAAGGAGCATCCTCCTTACCCCCGAACACGAAGAAACCGGCGGTAGCCACGACAATCATGAGCACCACCACCAGCCAAGTGCGGTTCATGCGGCGATCGGTACGTGGGCGTGGCACCGTCACGTGCTCGATGACGACATCCTCTTTAATCCCTTGCAGGTAGAGGTCGTGCACTTCCTTAGGATTGAGCCCGAGCAAATCAGCGTAGAGAATGACTTGCCGTCCCACCATATTCTGGACATTAGGGGTATTGAGCAAATCAGACTCGATATTGGCGATAGTGGTTGGGCGGGCCTTTAAGGCATCGGCCACTTCCTTAATCGACATACCCATGCGCTGACGGTGGTAGCGCAAGACCTGGCCTGCGGTCTTGAGGTTTTCGATATTATCGACCGGCTTGAGCGGAGGAATGGCGACGTTTTCCTTCGCGGTCAGGCGCACCTGCTCGGCGTCCTCAGCCTCGCGCAGCGCCAGCTCCTCAGCGTTATCGCGTGCCAGCACCTGGGCGGCCTTGACCGCCGGGTCATCCTCGAGCGCACGCGAACTGTGCAAAATCGCAGGCTCCGCCTCAGAAGCAGCAGCCCCCACTCCCTGCTCGCCTGCCTCAGCCTGAACACCAGCCTCAGGCATGCCCTGAGCGCTAACCTCAGGCATTTCCTGAGAGATCGGCTCAGGCATGCCCTGAGCATTCGGCTCCGCCGCTGCGAGGGACGCTGCCAGCTCAGCTTCTTGGTCTGATGCGGCCGCTTCAGTCGCAGCAGAAACAGCAGAGGCCGCAGCGGCAGCGGCCGCAGCTTCCGCCGCTTGGTTCTGCGCTAAAGCATCCTCGAGCGTGGCCGCCTCGCCCTTATTTAAGACCTCAGCGGTCTCGATAAAGGCTTGGGAGGCCTCCAGCGCCGAGGACACGGAACCAGCCGCGCCCCCCGAGCCCTCAGAGCCCACCTGTCCGGCTGAGTTCACGGATTCGGCAGATGCCACGGATCCATCCTGGTTCGGCTTATCCGCACGATCTAAGTCATTGTGAGAAATATAGCGGTTCTTGCTTTTCTTACTCATCTGCCATTCCCGGCGCATCCTACGCCCCACTCAACTAAACCAATGGCCCCTATGCTAAGCCCAATTAATACCAAGCACAGGCTTAGCGCCAGCACGGTGCACTAACTACCCCTTGCCTCATGCAAGAGAGCTAATGCTTAAGCTGGAACTTAATTTTGTCATCAGCGCGCAGGGCCTCGCGCTCAGCGGCCTCAATCTGGGCCTTTAGCTTGCGGTCGTTCACCTGGCCCGCGAGCTGTCCGCAGGCGGCGGCGATATCATCACCGCGCGTGGTGCGAGTGACCACGGTCATGCCGTACTGCTCGACCAAGACCTTATAGAAGCGATCGATGCGGCTATTGCTTGGGCGCTGATACTCCGACTGCTCATGCGGATTAAATGGGATCAAATTGATCTTGCACGGCAAATCGCGCAGCAGATAGGCCAATTCATGAGCCTGATCGGTGCTGTCGTTGACGTGATCTAAGAGCACGTACTCGATGGTGACGCGACCGCAGTTGGCGTTGGAGTTATCAATATAGTTGCGCACTGCTGGAATCAGCTCCTTAAGTGGGAACTTACGGTTGATTGGCACCAAGACATCGCGCAGCTCATCGTTTGGGGCATGCAGCGACAGGGCTAAGGCCACGTCGACCTTGCCCGCGATCTTATTAATTGCAGGCACCACACCGGCAGTAGAAATCGTTACGCGGCGCTTGGACAGGGCAAAGGCGTTGTCCGACAGCAACAGCTTCACGACCGAGAGGACGTTGGCCACATTCAAGAGTGGCTCGCCCATGCCCATCATGACCACGTTGGAGATCGGCTTTTGCTCTTGGTTTTGGCTAAAGCCGACGCGCGAGGCCGCACGCCACACCTGGCCGATAATCTCGGACACGGTGAGATTGCGGTTAAAGCCGGACTTGCCGGTGCGGCAGAAGGCGCACTTAATCGGGCAGCCCACCTGGGTCGAGATGCACAGGGTGCTGCGCTCCTTTTCAGGAATGAACACGGTCTCGACGAGCTGACCGTCACCGATGTCCATAGCCCACTTAATGGTGCCATCGACCGAGCGCTGCTCGGAGACGATCTCCGGGGCACGGATGCACGCCACCTGCTTTAACAGCGCGCGGGTGTCCTTTTTGATGTTGGTCATCGCATCGAAGTCCGTGACGCCCCACTGGTAAATCCACTTGAGGAGCTGAGTCGCGCGGAATGGCTTTTCGCCATGGGTCACGGCAAACTCCTTTAAGGCATCAGGATCCAAATCCATTAAGTTGATCAGATTCTCAGACATAAAGCAAAATTGACGAACTCATCAAAAAGACCCAACATCTGCGGCCCAGCACTCCCCTAAAAACAAAAAGAAGAAGCACCAAAGACCACGACAAATGTGAGGCGCGGCAAACTTTTGCCATCCCCCCGCAAACTTATAATTATACACACAAAAGCCTATCCTAAGGACAGCAAGCGTGCCCCACGGCAAAAAGCCGATAAATAAGCCAAAAGCTAGCCAACCACTGGCAAAAATCCCAGCACTTAGAGACCAAGAACTCGCCCCAAGGCAGTGGCTCAAACAAGGAAAGATAAAAGGCCCAAGGGTGAAAGGCCAATGAACCCAAGCCCGGCACGGTCTGCTTAGGCACAGCAAACACGGCGTGAACAGAATAAGGTCGCAGTGCGAGGCTTGAGGCCGCAACTCGAGGCTTGAGACCGGAGTGCGAGGGCTGCAACAAAGCGAGTGCTTAAGACCGCAGCGAGAGTGCTTGAGAGTGCAACACGCGGCTTGAGAGCACAACGCGCGGAATTGAGCTCAGAGAAAGGTAGAACTAAAGGCAAAAAGCGGCGCGCCAAGAGACAGAAAGCAGCGCAAGAAGAGGTAGTACAGAGGTCTGCGAGCGCGGTGTGATGCCCAAGCAGGTCGATGGAGTTGATGGCGGCTCGTGACTTATAGACTTGGCACCTGCGCTACCAGCACGAGTGCAAACCAAAGAGAGGCAAGTGGCGTCGGACGATGGAGCGACAGAGAAAACGAATGGGTGGTCGGTGACCATACCTGGTCGTACCCAATGAAGTCAGCCCCTGCTCTTAGCATTTGAAAGGCTGACTGAACCCTATTGCAAGCGCTGGGTGCTTAGCGCAAGGCTGCGGCAAGGCAGAAAAGCGTCTGGTGCGGACAGTGCCCTACTCATCCGCATCTTGGTTCTTGGATTGAGCTTGAAGCTCCTGCATCTTCTCAAGCATCTCTTCGAGGCTGTTGAATGGACCGTACGTAACGCCATCTCCATCATCGCCCTCATCCATTGCGCCCAGCGTGACATTGAGCTCAGGGGCCTCAGTGAGCTTAATCTTGGAATCAGCCTTTGAGTCCTTAGCCTGCTCTTGATTCTCGTCTTGAGCCTCAAGCGCCGCCATGCGTTCCATCAGCTGTTCAAAAGAGGTGCATGGGCCACGCATGAGCTCATCGACATCGTCATCAGCGTCCTCATCCGTTGCCTCCCTTGTCGGGGCATCAGGATCATCAATGCGCAATGGGAAAGGCAAGCCGTGGCAGCGCAGGGACTGAAGATAGAAGATACGAGTAGCTGTACTCAGATCCAATCCCAGCGACTCATACAGAGCCGCCGCCTGAGCCATGAGCTCAGGCTCTATATCGAGCTTCAACTTCTTAGATTTAGCATGACCAACGTAAACTTGTCATTTGACATATGTGATTAATTATTATGATTGTCCTATTTTAATATTTTTATCTC
>CALXXU010000066.1 GCA_944392765.1 uncultured Anaerobiospirillum sp. | reverse complement strand
TTGTCGTAATATGCAGTGGCTTAGCGCCGCTTACATCCCTACGCTTACGCATAGGGAATTACGCGGCATTCGTTAAAGCGCTCGTCGTAGCTCTCAGGACGTTTTTGCAGCAGCGATCCCGGCTCAGCGCCGTAATCAAAGGAGCATTGCTGCGTGAAGAGGCATTGCGACTTAGCGTTATATCCCGTGATGGTGTTGTTAAAGAGCAAAATACTCAGCACCAAACAGACATTAAAGGCCAGCACCCCATAGCCCCAGCGCCGCTGGGTTGGCTGATAGTCCTGGGCGTACAGGCGATACTTAAAGATAAGAACCAAGGCCGCCAGCGGCAGGAAGCAAAGCAAGATGCGCCCGAAGTTCGGCGCTAACTTAAAGTCATCATTGAGAATGATGCTATTGAGATAGAAACTACCTCCTGGCGGCAGCTCAAACTCAATCTTGAGTTCGCGCGTTACCTTTTCCTTGGGCAGCACGATGTTGTTGCGCACCTCATGCTTGGTGCTCAGGATGAAATTAGTAGCCCGCATGTCCAGGTACTTGATTTCATCGGTGCGCGTTGCGATCAAGCCCCGTACCACCAGCTCAGGATTGTTCGGATGCACTGCGTCAATTCGGACATTGCGCACTGTGATATGCGGTACCGCGATACTCAAAATGTTGTGCTCACTATCGACCACAACCGGCCCAGTGTTTTGCGCCGCCTCTTGCGAGTATTCCGTGTTATTGAGCACCACGAGGCGCTCGTACGAGGTGACAAATTGCAGCCAGAACTTGTAGTTGAAGACCAAGAGCTCCAAGCATAAGCTCACTACCAGGCAGCCCAGTATTAAGAGCCAGCAAGGACGAGCCAACCAGAACCTCATAATTACTCCCTCTTAAGCTTGCGCCTTGATTTCTTGATAGTCAGAGTCGGTGTTAATCGCCCAGAGCGAGCCGTGATACTGGCCTGCAATCTTTTGGGCGCAAAATATCCCCATGAGCACTGAGTGGTCCATGTTGTTGTACTTATAGCTACCATTGCGCCCGATAAAATAGAGGTTTGCGACCTTATCGAGCTCACGGGTGATGGCCGCGAGGACCGACTCATAGCCATTGAAATACACCGGATAGCTCATATGGATGCGATGCACCGCCGCACCGGTGATCGCCGCAGCCGTGATAAACCCCGTCTTGACCGCATCGGCGCGCGCTTGCGCCATCAGCGCTGCGTCGCTCTGGCGCCACAGTTCCTCATCGTCGTTGGCCCAGTACTCAAAGCCCAGCAAGTGCTCACGTTGCCCTTGCTGCATGTCATGAGACCAATTGGCAAAATCAGT
Organism: uncultured Anaerobiospirillum sp.; assembly: GCA_944392765.1. Taxonomy (GTDB): domain Bacteria; phylum Pseudomonadota; class Gammaproteobacteria; order Enterobacterales; family Succinivibrionaceae; genus Anaerobiospirillum. The sequence goes on along the minus strand of CALXXU010000066.1, from coordinate 20,873 downwards.
CATTCGGCCCATCTTGATCTCAGGCGAGTGGACGTAAATCCAGTGATCCGGGCAGAGCTTGGCCTTATCAGGATCTACGGTCAGGTACACCATAATGGTGTTACGAAAGCGCAGTTGGGAGCACAGCGCTCGGACCTTATCTGGTAACACAGTAAGCGAGCGCACCATCTCGCGGAAGATGCCCGAGGACACCACGATATCATAAGCGCGGGTCTGCGGCGTGGTGCCCGGCGCGGCCGCCACCTCAGTGTTGCTCATGCCATTGCCTTGGCCTGATGCCAATTCCTGCGTGACAATGCCCGTAATCTTGAGGGGAAAAGAGTGCGGTGCGCCCATCACGCCGTTGTTGGCCCAAGTGACCGCTGTATCAGCTGCTGTATCAACCGCTGTATCAGCTGCTGTATCAGCCGCTGCATCAACAGCTGTATCAGCCGCCGGATGCGCTGCTTTATCAGCTGCCGTGACCGGAGCGGTAGTTAAACCTACCACCTGCTGCTTAAAGAAGAAGCGCCCGCCCCGACGCTCAATCTCTTGGGCGACACGCTCATAGACCATGCCGCAGCCCAGACGCGGATAGACAAATTCGTCAATCAGCGTAAGCGGCTTGCCGTCCTTGTTGCGCTGCGGTAACACCGCGTTGAGGATGGCCTTGCTCAGGTTCAGGGTCTTGATACGCTGCTTGGCAAACTGATCGCTGAGCTCACTGCACTTAATGCCCCACAGTCGCTCGGAGTACGTCTTAAAGAAGATCTCGTACAGGCGCTTGCCAAAAGCATTGCTTACCCAGGCCTCAAAGGTCGGTTCTTGACGCGGGAACAAGGCGGCGTAGGCATAGCTTAAGACGCAACGCGTGGACTCGACCAAGCCCAGCTTAAATAAGGCATCAAAGCCTTTGAGCGGGTAGTCAAAGAACTTGCCGTTGTACAAAATGCGGCTTAAGCGCTGCTCGACAATGAAATCATCCGCACTCATGCCCTGATGCCAAAAGTTGTTGACCTCATCGAGCTTCGAGAAAAAGCGATGTGAGCCTAAATCAGCCTTTTGTCCCAGCACCTCGACCGTACGCGCTAGGCCCCCGACCCGCTCATCAAGCTCAAAAATATCAACCGCGTAGCCTGCCTTTAACAGCTCTAAAGCGCAGGACAAGCCCGCCGGGCCCGCGCCAATTACGGCTACCTTGCCCTTGGGCGTAGCCTGAGAGGAGTCTGACGCTATACCTAACGCCTGGCCTGGAACGGTCTGATCTTGCTGAGCAGGAGGATTGGCTGGAGCTTGCATTGGAGTCATAAGTACGGCTTGGGTTAAAAGACTGAGTTAGAGCACGCCATCGGCTTGCAGGCGGGCGCTAAAGTACGCACAGGTGCGCTTGAGGCCTTCGTTTAGATCGATAGTAGGCCGCCAATTAAGCTTGCTCTGAGCAAGACTGATATCTGGACGGCGGCACTTTGGGTCGTCTTGTGGCAGCTCCTTTTGAATGAGCTGAGACTTGGTTGGCACCAAGGTGAGCACCTTGTCAGCTAACTCTTTGATCGTGAACTCGCCCGGATTGCCCAGATTCACCGGGCCCTGAAACTCAGGATCTGAGTTCATCATAGCGCTCATACCGGCGATTAAATCATCGACATAGCAAAAAGAGCGCGTCTGCGAACCTGTGCCATAAATCGTGATGTCTTCACCCTTTAAAGCCTGGCAAATGAAGTTGCTGACCACGCGGCCGTCCTTTGGGTCCATAAATGGTCCATAGGTGTTGAAGATACGGATGACCTTGATCTTGGCCCCCATGTGGCGCGCATAATCAAAGAACAAGCTCTCCGCACAACGCTTACCCTCGTCGTAGCAGGCACGAATGCCAATCGGATTGACGTTGCCGCGATAGCTTTCGACCTGTGGATGCACCAAAGGATCGCCATAGACCTCAGAGGTCGAGGATTGCAGCACCGTAGCCCCGTACTCTAAGGCCAGCTCTAACACGTTGATCGCGCCTAAGACACAAGTCTTAGTAGTCTCAATTGCGTGCTTACCTTGATAAGCCGGAGGGCTGGCTGGGCACGCTAAGTTGTAGATTTGGTCTAAATGACCCTTGAGCAGTGCGCTCAGCTTCTGATCGTGCTTGAGGTCGCAGGTCACATCCTGTTCGATAAAGGTAAAGTTAGGATGAGCCATGAGCTCCTGCACATTCTCAAGGCGCCCGGTGTAATTGTTATCAAGGCAAATGACTTCATGACCGGTGCGGAGCAAGTGACGGCACAGATTGGAGCCGATAAAGCCGGTACCACCGGTAACTAAAATCTTCATAAATCCCCCTAAAAGCAGAGCGCAAGCACTTAACAGCACGCAGCTTAATGGCGCGCAGCTTAATGGCGCGCAGCTTAGCGGCCAATTGCTTGGTAACTCAAGCCCAGTTCCTGAGCTTGCTTGGCATCAAGCAAGTTGCGACAATCGACGATCTGCGTACCACGCATGACGTGCGCAATCTCGGCCAGGTTAAGCGCGGCAAACTGCGGCCACTCAGTGAGCACCGCTAAGACATCAGCGCCGGTGCAGGCCTCAAGCTCGCTTACACAATAAGTAATGCGCGCGGCGTAATCTTGAAGCAGCTCTTGCGCCTTGCCCATCGCCTCAGGATCAAAGACGCGTACTTGCAGGTCACGCTCACTTTTGAGCACGGCCTTTAAAATCTGTAACGCTGGTGAGGTGCGACAATCGTCCGTGCCGTTTTTAAAGGCCAGGCCCAGTACCGCCAGGCAGCGCGGCGCGCTCTCACTGCGCTCTAATGCCGCCCTGATGCGCGCGGCCATTTGCTCCATGCGCTTTTGGTTACCGTCAATCGTGGCCTTGACCAAGGACAGCTCGAGCCCATTGTGATGGGCCATGTAGTACAAGGCTAAGGTGTCCTTAGGAAAGCACGAGCCCCCAAAGCCAGGGCCCGGCTGCAAGAAGCTCGGACCAATGCGGTGATCAAGGCCCATACCTTGGGCTACTTCAGCGATATCGGCCCCGGTGTGCTCGCAAAAGTCGGCCATCTCATTGATAAAGTGAATCTTGGTCGCTAAAAACGAGTTGGCGGCGTACTTGATGGTCTCGCTCGAGCGGCGCTTAACGCACAGCAGCTGAGTCTTAGGACTCTGCGCTAACAGCGGCGCATAGAGCTCTTTGAGGGTATCACGCGCCCGCTCAGAGTTCGCGCCAATCACGATGCGGTCAGGGTAAAAGAAGTCGTGTACCGCGTAGCCCTCACGCAAAAACTCAGGTAAGGACACCACGTCGACCTTGAGGTTGGGGCTAATCTTAGCCATCAGGCTCTCGATGTTATCCCCCGTTCCAACCGGCACGGTCGACTTAGTCGCAATCACGGTGTAATCATGGTCTTTAAGGCAGTAGGCAAGCTCAGTCGCGGCCTCATAGACGTAACGCAGATCAGCTTCATGCGTGACCGGATGGGAGGGAGTACCCACGGCAATCAATACCACCTGAGCCTCCTTAACCCCCTGCGCCATCGAAGTGGAAAAGCTAATGCGTCCTGCGGCCATATTGCGGGTTAAGAGCTCACTAAGCCCTTCTTCAAAGAGCGTGACCTGCCCTGTTTTTAAGCGCTCAATCTTGCTAGGCTCGCGGTCAATGCAGACCACGTCATGCCCCAACTCCGCTAAACCGACACCAGTGGGCAGTCCCACATAACCCGTACCGATAATTGCTACTTTCATCTCATACCAGGCGCAGCCCCAAGGCAGTCCAGTACGCCTTTGCTCTCAAATTAAACATTCCAAGTAATGACACCAAGCGGCCTTAAGGCACCAGCCATTACCGTCCTTTGCCTAAATCAACCAAGCCTCACAGTTTACCCCACCCCAAGAAAAAATGGCTATCAGGTGTAGCTATGATGGGGCTAGCTGTGAAGGCATTGTCCTCCTTGCTCCTAAGTGAAGCTCAGCGGATCAAAGAAACGCTTGAGCTCAACCATCAGCTCAGGGTTAATCGAGCTGAAGACATTGCTAGCACTAAAGATAAGGAAAAACATGGTAACGCAGGTAAAGAGGCATGCCGCCACCACCGCCCAATAGATCAAGGCCCGGTGCAGTGCACTGTCATCTAGTCTCTTGCAACCCGAATCACTAAAGCCGCCGGGATCACTATAGTCGAGCGCGACACAGGCAATAGCTGCCAGCGGGGCCCAAAGGCTCGTGACATCGCACAGATAGCGCATATTAAAACCGGCATTGATGCCAACCGCAAGGATAAAGACCGGAACCACAGCGGCAGTTAAGCACAGCCCCTGCACCACACGCTGCCGCCATTGAGCTGTGAGCACCACCAAGCTTCCTTGGGCCTTAAGTTCATTGCTTGCTTGTTTACCGGCGCGATAGAGCACCCACAGGAGCGGTAACGCCCAGAAGAATGGGAAAAAGAGCACGCCCGCGCGCTCAAAGACACCAGAACTATTACCAAGATTAGGGTCAGTGCCAAAGACTGGGCTAATGTACGGGAAGTTAGCACTAAGATTAAAGTTCTCAAAGAAGTAATGGTAAAGCACGCTAAAGAAGAGCTCGAAGTTCAAGGACAGCTTGTGATAGTGGGTATCAAAGACCGTGAGCTGATTGAACTGACCAAACTCGAAGATCGAATCAAAGCGCGCGTAGTTGTACCACATGACCAAGAGCGCCCCAATCAATACTGGGACGCCGGTACAAGCGGCCGCCTTGAGCTTGCTGCGCACAGGGATGGCCGCACGCAAGAAAAACCACAGCACCGGCGCCAAGAGCAGCAGCTGATAAACGAGGTTGAGCGGACGTGAGGTCACCATGCCCACCAGCGCTAGGCCCAACACCACCAGCGTCCCATAAGCCTTAATGCGGCAGCGTTGGAGGGTACGGGCCCGCCCGCCTGAGACCTTAAGCTGTGCTTGGTCTTCAAGCACCTGGTTCTCAAGCACCTGGTTTTCAAGCACCTGATGCTCAAGCGCCTGATGCTTGGGCAGCTGCATCGTTATCCTCTCTAGGCGCACCCAGGTATAAAGCTCAGTGGCACAACCTAAAGTCAGCCCTAAAAACGCAAAAGCCAGGAGGTACGGCAGAATGTAAAAAACGAACAAGCCTTGCATCATGAAGCTGCCGCTGGCCAAAGCCATGGTAATAAGGCTCAAACCCAAGAGCAGCGGGTTGACCTGACGAAACAGCGTTCTAATCAGGCGCGTCACGCCAAAGTACAGACCTAACAGCGCATAGACCGTGGCAATAAAAGCCGCCAGGGTAGCGCATGGGGACTCACCCGTTACGAGATAAATCGGGTAGTAGATAGTAAGAAGCGGCGCTACTCCGAAGTAAACGTAGTACTTGCCGTTGTAGTAGGCACGATCCCACAAAAACGGGATTTTCTTGGCAAAAAGCTCCGAGCTGTCATAGACATTGGTCACTTGCGCTAAGCGTGGATCGGCTGGATATGTCAGGTTCAGTTGACCTGCGCTAAAGGCCGCCAGCAGCTGAGTGTAAGCATCACTGACCTCCATCTCCGCCACCGTCTGAGGTAGTGGCACCAAAAAGTCATGATTGGGAGTGTTGTAAGGCAGATAGCCGGTGGAAATAAACTTAAAGCCCCCGTTGGTGGCTTGATATGGACTGGTCGCATAAAAAAGCGCGGCCGCGCCTAACAACATTACCCCTAAGCAACTGCGAGTAATCTGGCGATAGCGCTTTGAGCCCACAATGACCTTGCCTTGGCGCCAGGAGAGTTTGAACACGGACCAAGCAAAGGTAAACAGTGCAGTAAGCAGGATAAAGCGCAGTACGCTGAAGTCAACTGGAAGCGGCTTATTGATTTCAAGTGCCACGAGCGCGACGCCTGCGCTAACTGTGCGCGGGGCAAAGCTCAAGCGCAATTCCTTAACCGCGCCTTTAGGCAGCACCTTGAGATAAGCTTCACTGGTGTCATCACGCCCCGTGCCCGTGAGCTTAAAAGGCCCAACCGTACTCCAAGCATAAGCGCGGCTCGTGGTAATGAGCTCAAGCTTGCCATCAATTAAGTAGCGCGGACCATAGGCTAAGCGCAGGTAGACGCTTTTCACCGGCACCTCAGGCAAGGTTAGACTAATGCTGTTTTGTTGATCCGTTACGATAAAAGCCGGATGGCCCAAATTATCGTTTTGCGGCAGTGGCACCACCTGATGTGGATAAGCCTCCTCATCAAAGAACACCGCCGTTTGATTGAAGATAAACAGCTCTACCACCAAAGCACAGAGCAAGGCCCCAAGCAGTGCTCTTAATACTGAGCTCGGCCGCTGCAATGCTTGTTTCAGGCGCGCGCTCCAACCATGGCCTACCTCAGCTGAGACCTTAAAGCCTTCACTGGCGGCCTCAGGAATATGTAATGGGCGCGCACAGTTAGGTTGAGCGCTGGCAGAGATAGCGTTAGTTTGATTCATAGCATCCTTTAAAAAGCAACGCTCAGCGGCGCAAAGATACGGCTTAACAAGACCCACAGCTCCGGCTGCTGATCAAAAATAATGGTATTGCGGTCGCTGGCAAACACCATGAAGCTGTGCTCAACTAAGGTCACCAGGCACAGCGCTATGATCGCAAGGTAACTCAGCGCCCGGAAGTTCACGGCGGCCCCTGCATCAAAGTGCGTCCCGACTCCAGAGTGCACCCTGCCATCAAAGTGTGTCCTACCATCAAAGTGTGCCCCACCCGAGTGCGCCGTGCCCGCACTGACGCGCGGGTCAGCAAAGTTAAGCTGCAACACCGCCAAGAACACCACATAAGTCCACATCATGGTGTAATCGGAGATGTAACGCAGGGTAGTACCGGCACTAAAGGCTCCAATGATTTGGCCTACTGGCGACACCACAATGGTCGCGACCAAGCCCCAAACTAACAGGCGCTTAAAAGTGCTGTCAGTGATGTCAGTGATGTCAGTGCTGTCCGCAGCTTGGAGCGCAGTATGACAGGCGGCAGCGCCGGGGGCTTGATAACGCTTAATGAGCACGATGACCAGCGCCAAAAGCCAGAAATATGGGAAAGCAAAGATACCCACGCGCGCGGCGCCCTGGCTTTGCGAGAGATTGCCTAAGTTTTCATTGTCCGTGTTGTTAGCCCATAAATATGGGAACTGCGAGGTCGACTGGAAGTTCTCAAAGAAGCCATGGAACAGCACTGACTTCATGTACTCAAAGCTCCACTGGAAGTGGCCTTGATTGTTGTCCATCGAGGTAAATTGCTTAAATTGGCCAAACTCCATAATCGAGTCAAAACGCAGGTAGTTGTAGGCCATCAGCAAGATAGCCCCCAGCGCAACAGGGATACCCACGGCGGCGGTAGCTGTCAGCTTGACCTTTAAGGTGGCCGTGCTGCGCCATAAGAACCACGCAATTGGCGGCACTAAGCACACCACGAAGAGCACGAGGATGGGGCGGGCGCCGACAATGCCCACAATACCCACGCCCATCAGCACTAAAGGCGCATATAGCCCCACCATGGTACGTACTCTAGGCCATCCTGCCTCCAACTTACGCGGTACTTCATAATAGCTTTTCAGGCGCTCCACGCTTGGTAACGCCCACAACACTACGCCCAGGCAGGCGCAACAGGTGAGATAAGGCAAGGCATAAAACGAGAAGACCACCTGCACCAAGAACATCATGCTCGCTGCGTAAAAGGACAGCTTGAGGATAACAAAGAGCAGCGGATTGACTTGCTCGACCAAGAGCTCGGTGAGCTTGGTACTGCCCCAATGCAAACTCACCAAGGCCATAATCGTGGCAAGGTAAGTGGCCAAAGCCATCGCCGGTACCATGCCTGTGATGAGGTAAATGGGCAGGTAAATCAGAAACAGCGGCGTAACTCCAAAGTACGGGTAGTACTTGCCCTCATGATAGGCGCGGTCAAAGAGGAAGGGGATATTCTTAGCCAAACGCTCAGAGGTGTCGTAGGTATTGTCCATGTACGCAAGGCGCGCATCAGCCGGAACATCGATGTTGAGCTGCCCCTTTAAGAAGGAATCCAACAGCTGAGTGTAGGCATCGGAGTTGATCAGCTGCTCTTGGGTTTGCGGCAGCGGCACCAGCAAGGTCTCACCGGGCACGCCGTAAGGCTGAAAACCAAGACTAGTGAACTTAAAACCAAAATCTGGATTGCTAAACCACGGGCTCATCGCCACAAAGATAAAGGTGGCCAGCGCCCAAGCAGCGGTAAGCACTCCGTAATTGAGATAGCGATAACTGCGACTGGTCACTGCTATCACTTGCTGGCGCACTGCCGTGCGCACCAAGCTGTAAACCAAGAGCAGCGCCAAAGTCATGAGCACTAAGCGCATCAGCGAGATATCGACCGGCAGCGGCCTATTGAGCTCTAAAGCCAGAATCCCCACCTCGGACTTTAAATTATTAAACTCAAAACGCAACGCATGGGTCTTACCCTTAGGCCATGTTTGTATATAGGTCTCGGCGACTTCTTGGGGTGAGCCCCAACCATCGTTTTCAAAGTGTCCCGTGATGAGATTGATACCAGAATCATCGCGCTCAGCAATCGGCACCACGACAAAAGAGGCTACTGGGCTGTAAGCATAGGCGTGGGCGTCGTCCTTGAGAAAGAGCTGGCCTTTAAGTAAGGTGCGACCGCCATAGCCCATCTGAAGATAGACCGTTTTGACCGGCAGGTTTAAGTCATCGAGCGTCAGGTCATTGTTCTTGGGATCTAACACGACCATGGGACGCTGCAACTGCTCATGCTGTGGGAGCGTAATCACTTGATGGGGAAAGCTCTCCTCATCAAAAAACAGCGCGCTGTAGTTGAAGACCAATAGCTCCACCAGCAAGGCTAAGCACAAGGCAATCACGGTGACTAAGGCCCATTTGCGCCCTGGCTTAGAACCTAAGCCCGCATCTGACGATGCTTGGGCTGCGCGCGGCGCGGCAGCGGTGAGTATGGTCATAACTCAAACCTAAAATTGGTTAAACACGATGTCAGTCAATTACTGTTGTGGCAAATCCACTTCAGTGCGTGCTTAGTTTACCGCAACAACGCGCCGCATCTCGGGTGCTCCATCAGCACTCACTACGCCAGCTCTAGTCGCCTTGCGGCGCTCCAGAATCAGCCTGGCACAGCTTGGGCCCCTGCTCAGGCTCGCTTGGCCCTGGCTCACCTTGGCCCCAAACGGAGACTCCGTGAGTTGGCTGAGGCATGCTCTGAGGCTGGCTCTGAGGCATGCTCTGGCGCATCAGGTTGGCGATGAGCTCATACTCGCAGCGCTGATTGCGCTTGAGGGTGTCCAAGATGAGTCCGGTAAAGGCACAAAACACCGAGAGCAGCAGGAAAATGCCTGAAGCCACAAAGGATGGCACCTTGGAGACAAAGCCAGTGGCAAAATACTCGCTGAGCACGGGAATCAGCAAAGCAACCGCAGGCACAAAGCAGAAGAGTGCACCGGTCATAAAGAAGAGCAGCGGCCGCGCCACCCGCAACAGGTTGAAGATTAAGAGCAAGACCTTGCAGCCGTCGTTTAGGGTGTTGAGCTTGGATACGCTTCCTTGCGGTCGGTCATGATAGACAATGGGAATTGAGCAGATCTTGAGGTTGTGCTCTAACGCGTGAATCGTGATCTCGGTTTCGACCTCAAAGCCGCGTGAAAGGATCGGACAGGTTTTCACAAAGTCCCGGCTAAAGACGCGATAGCCGGTCATGATGTCATGAATTTCTTCGGTGCGGCGGCGCTTGAACAAAACGTTGATCAGCTTGCGCACCAGTACATTGCCCGCACTGTGGAAGGCGCGCTTATTCTCCGCAAAATAGGTCGAAGAGAGCCGATCGCCAATCACCATGTCGTAGTGCTGCTCCGTAACTTGCGCGACCAAGTGCGGCGCAATCTTCGGATCGTAGGTGCAGTCAGCATCCACCAAGAGATAAGCATCAGCCTCAATGTCACGAAACATCGCGCGGATCACGTTGCCCTTTCCTTGGCGAACCTCGTGGCGCAATATCACGCGCCCCTCACCGGTATTAGCGGCAATGAGCTCCTGAACTAAGCTCACCGAGCGATCAGTGGAATTGTTGTCATAGACATAGATCAGCGCAGTCGGCAGCACCTCAAGGAAGTCCTTGACCACCTGACAGATCGTGAGCTCTTCGTTATAGCAAGGAATCAGTACCGCAATTGAGTAATGATCTAGCGCGCTCACTGGGCTTGCGCTTATTGTGCAGTCTAAATTATTTGCTCTGACTGCTGCTTTTTCCTTTTGGTTATTACAGTGAGCTGACATATCCAACGAAGGCACCATTGCTAAGCTCATTAACGCTGAGCCAGCTTAAAGCTGGTTCAACCTGAGAGCACATTGTACCAAACTCCTTGCTCCTCACCGCAATGAAAAGCCCATTAAGCCAGCGTTTAAGCCTGCGCTGCGTTCCACCCCCAAGCCTGCGCTGCGCTCCAACCTATACCGCACTTCGCGCTTTAGCGCACTTCACGCTTTAGCGCACTTCACACTTTAGCGCGCTTCACGCTAAGCTAAGCCCCATGCTTAAGCCTGAGCCTTGAGCTCTTGGTAGTTAGAGTCGGTGTTAATCGCCCAGAGCGAGCCGTGGTACTTACCTGCGATCTTCTGGGCGCAAAACAGTCCCATTAAGACCGAATGATCCATATTGTTGTACTTATAGCTACCGTTGCGCCCGATAAAATAGAGGTTTGCGACCTTGTCGAGCTCACTGGTGATGGCCGCGAGGATCGACTCATAGCCATTGAAGTACACTGGATAGCTCTTGTAGATGCGATGTACCGCCGTACCAGTGATGGCCTCAGCGCTGATAAAACCGCTCTTGGCGGCATCGACGCGGGCTTGCGCCATCAGCTCGTCGTCGCTCTTATTCCAGAGCTCATCGTCGTCATTGGCCCAGTACTCAAAGGCAATCAAGTGATCCTTATTGCCTTGCTGCATCTCAGGCGACCAATTGGCAAAATCACACATGCGGCCGGTCATGATTTCTGGTGAGTGCACGTAAAGCCAATGATCTGGGCACAGCTGTGCCTGGGTGGGGTCAATGGTCAAGAACACGAGCAGCGTATTGCGAAAGCGTAAGCGTGCACACTGTTCTTGCACCGCAGTAGGCAATGCCTTCAGTGAGCTAACCACCTCACTGAAAATGCCTGAGGACACCACAAAATCGTAAGAACGCGTTACCGGTTCACTTGCTGGAACCGGCGGCACTGGAGCATTGGAGGCGTGGGCGCCTTGACCTGCGGCCAGCTCTTGGGTCACGATACCTGTGACTTTCACGGTAAAGTCAGGACGCTGTTCATTGGCCGCATTGTTGGCCCAACTCGGTACAACTTCGCTTGAGGTAATAGGTGCAGTGGTCAGCCCTACTACCTTGTGCTTGAAGAAAAAGCGCCCGCCTAAGCGCTCCACCTCTTGTGCAATATGCTCATAGACCATACCGCTGCCTAAGCGCGGGTAAATGAACTCTCCAGCTAAGCTGCGGGGCGTAGCACTGGGATGGCGCTGTGGCAGCACGGCGTGAACAATCGCCTTGCGGAGGTTCAAGGTTTTGATGCGCTGCTTGGCAAATTGGTCACTGAGCTCGCTGCACTTAATGCCCCATAAGCGCTCGGAGTAAGTCTTGAAGAAGATCTCGTACAGGCGCTGTCCAAAGGCATTGCTCACCCAGGCCTCAAAAGTTGGCTCTTTACGCGGAAACAGTGCGGCGTAAGCATAACTCAACACGCAGTGGACCGACTCCAGAAAACCCAGCTTAAACAAGGCATCAAAGCCCTTGAGCGGATAGCTAAAGAACTTGCCGTTGTACAAAATGCGGGTGAAACGCTGGGCCGTAAGAAAGTCGTCATCGTGCATGCCGACATGCCAGAAGCGCTGCACGGCCTCGATATTGGACAGGAAGTGATGCGGGCCCAAATCAGCCCTTTGGCCCAAGACTTCAATCGTACGGCTGATGCCGCCCACCTTATCATCGAGCTCAAAGATATCGACCGCATAACCTGCCTTTAACAGCTCTAAGGCGCACGACAAGCCCGCCGGGACCGCGCCAATCACGGCAACTTTGCCTTTATTGGCGGGAAGAGTGGAATTTGCAGCAGCTTGTGGTCCTAAAGCCTCGGCCATTAGGGCTTGCTGGGAAGCTTGATGTTCAGTAGTTTGCATGATAATCATGAGAGTAAGGGTTAAGAACAATTGGCTTAAGGGCCTAACCTAACAGCGGACTGAAGAAGCGTCTTAACTCAATAAGGTAGTCCGGATTGAAGTCGTAGCCTAAACCTTCGATGTGCGAGAACGCGACAAAATAGCCCACAACAATGGTCTTGGCAATAAGGAAAAGCGCGATAAGGTAGAGTAGCTTGGATGCGCCGCTCTTACCGCACTGGACAAAAACGCAGAGCAAAATGAAGGCACTAAAACACCAGCCATACAAGAGCTGCGAGGTGTAACGGGCGGCATTGGCCGCATAGTGGAACTCAATATAGCCAATGAGGAAGCTAAAGACGATCACTAAGATACCGCAGCCCCCTAAGGTGCGCAGCAGTGCTGGGCGCAGCCAGCCTCCATCAGCTTGCTTAAGCCCAGACTGTGGGCGCAAGCACGGATACAGCAGCACCAGTGCATAGGTTAGCGGTAGGGCAAAGACGCCCAGCGTGATCTCAAAGAAGTGGAAATTGCCATAATCATAGTAGATCTGACTGGAGGCTAGGAAGTAAGGGAAGTCCTTGAGGTACTCATAAGGCTGCAAGAAAGAAAAATAGAGCACATGGCTTAAGCTATTGAGCGAAAGCCGCACCAGCTTATAGCGACTATCCTCAAGGCAGATCGAAAACTGCTGGCCAAACTCTAAAACGTTGTCAAAACGGGCATAGTTGTAGAGCATGGTCCCAAGGGCGCCGATCAAGACCGGCACGACAAGGTAGAGATGCTCCTTGATGAAGCTGCGCAGCTCAGAGCGTTGCAGCAAGTGCGCTAACTTCGCGCTAGGCCGCTCCTGGGAGCTGAAGCAAGTTTCCTTGAGTCTTAAGATCATAAACGGCAGCATAAAGGCCACAGCCATCAGCAACATCTGCGGCCGAGATAGGACGGTTAGCACCACACAAAGGCCTGAGAGGGTCAACATGACCTTACTGAATTTAGTACCAGCCCGGTTATAGGCTAAAAGGAGGCAGGCAATAGCACAGCTAACAAAGGTCATAGCCATAGGCATGGCGATGAAATAGAACTTCTGGCCGATTATATTAAACAAGGTAAGACTGCCCGTAATGACCGCCACCTCACCGGTGAAGAAAATCAGAACATTTGGTCGTAGCTTTAAGGTCTTGACTAGGACATGGCCCAAGAAGAAAAACGCAGCGATGTACATTAAGGCTGCGATATAGATCGCAAGAGAAGGTGAGGGCACCATCCCCGTAATGAGATAGATCGGCAGATAGATGGTGAAAATAGGCGCCGGACCGTAGTACGAGTAGTACTTACCATCGTAGAACTGTCGGTCGTAATAGGCCTTGACACCTGCGGCCTTGCGCTCTGAGATATCGTAAGGATTATTCAGCGTGCTAAGCTTTGGATCCACGGGCAGATCAAGATTAAGCTGACCCTTGAGCCACGCATCCATTTGCTGAATGAAAATATCGTGGTAGCCCAATTCGTCCTGCGTCTGCGGATAATCAAGAAGCCAAGTGCGGTTAGGCGTGCTCTGGTATATGACGCCCTGCTCGACATAGGTATGGAGGATAGGATTGGTGTGCCACGGGTTGATATATTCAAAGCACGACCAGGACAGCAGCAAGGTAAAAGCGAGCGCGCCTAAGGTTCCCGCCTGATAGGCGCGCGAGTGCAGCTCAATCGTTTTTTGGTAGAGCCGGAATTTGAAAATCGCGACCAAAAGAACCAAGGCTAAGGCAGTGAGCCCAAAGCGCAGCACACTAAAGTGTAAGGCCGGACGCTGATTGAGCACCAAGCGCTCGATCGCAACCGCATTATTGATATTGGTCAGTTCAACAACCAGGTTATGGGCTACGCCATTGGAGAAAACGAAGACGTCAGTGGCATTCTCCTTTCCCCCAGGGCTTACCGAGAAAGTATTGGCCACCACCAGTCCCTGGGCGCGGGCGTCATCATTGAGCAAGATCCGGCCATTCAAGAGCTGCGCATTGCCATAGGTCTTAAGATAGACCGAGTTTAATGGCAGGTTGAGCCCACTTAGGGTGAGGGTTTTCTGCTGCGGCGTCAGTACTACCGCTGGCCGCCCTAAGCTCTCATTAAAAGGCAGTTCAATAACGCGCTCAGGATAGCTGTCAGCATCAAAAAAGACCGCACGGTGATTGCAAATCAGAAGCTCAAAGAGCAAAGCCACCAATACCGCGAGTACCATGAGCACCGGGAAGCGGCGCAGCCAGGAGCAAGGTGTGGCAGCTGGGGCGCCCTCAGCACTCCAACCCTGACTACAGTCAGAGACGCTTGAGTTGTGCTGAGGTTCGGCCGGATGCGCCGCATCAGACGTTGGGCTGGGGGAAGATGGTACATCACTCATGGCATACTCCAAGTTATGGTTCCTTGCTCATTCTAGGTTAAAGGTCTAAAGCTGCGACTCAAGCTCAGTCAGCTCCTTAGGGTAAAGGAATTGCTGATCAACCGGATAAATCTCTGCTAACACCTGCCACAGGGCCACCATGCGCTTACCTCCAGCACTAATCTGGTAAACATGGGGTGCTATCTCTTCCACCGTGCCCGTGGCTCTTTGCTCCATCATGCGCCGGGCCATCGCCCCCGAGCCCTCAACATAGCCGCTAAGAAAGATATGCTCAAGCTCAGGTATGGTAAAGCTCTGCTCTTCATGGCTTGCCATATAGGAAATGAGATAAACCGAGATGCTGCGATCCAGGCTCACCAAGATCAAGGATAAGAAAGCAAAGTTAAGCAGCACCGCGATCATCAGGGAGCAAATCGCATCCTTAATGGAAAAAGTCAGATACTTGCGCCCGCCCCATAACAACAGCCCAGCTACCACCACAGTCAAGAGCAAAGCCCAATTCATGCGGTAGTAGAACACCGCCGACAGGTAGTCGAGTCCAGGGAGATGGGAAAGCCCTGCATACAGCAAGGAAAAGAGCACGATGACCGCAAGATAGAATAAGAGGTCGCGCCACCAAGCATTGGTTTGCATCATGAGCCTTCTCTTAAGCTTGCGCCTTGATCTCTTGATAGTCAGAGTCAGTGTTAATCGCCCAAAGCGAGCCGTGGTACTTACCTGCAATCTTCTGAGCGCAGAACAAGCCCATCAAGACCGAGTGGTCCATGTTGTTGTACTTATAGCTGCCGTTGCGCCCGATAAAATAGAGGTTGGCCACCTTGTCAAGCTCATTGGTAATTGCATCCAGCACTGACTCGTAGCCATTGAAGTACACCGGATAGCTCTTATGGATGCGGTGCACCGCCAACCCCGTAATCGCCTCGGGCTTAATAAAGCCACTCTTAGCGGCATCAGCACGGGCTTGTGCCATCAGCTCGTCATCACTCTTATTCCAGAGCTCATCGTCGTCATTGGCCCAGTACTCAAAGGCAATGAGGTGCTCCTTATGACCTTGTTGCATCTCGGTCGACCAATTAGCAAAATCGCACATACGGCCGGTCAGAATTTCTGGGGAATGCACGTAAATCCAATGATCTGGGCACAGCTGTGCTTTAGTTGGATCAGTGGCTACATAGACCAAGATGGTATTGCGATAACGCAGCTGGGCACATAAGTCTTGAACTCTAGGCTGAAGAGCACTCAGTGAGCGCACCATAGAACTAAAGATGCCCGAGGACACTACCATATCGTAGGCACGCGTTTTAGGTTTTGCTCCCGCAAGTGGCGCCATCGGAGCATTTGAACCCGCAGCCCCCTGCCCTGTTGCCAGCTCTTGCGTCACAATCCCCGTTACCTTGAGCGAAAACTCAGGATGTGGGGCATTGTTGGCCCAACTAGGTTTAACTTCATTGGCGCTTACCGCTACGGTGGTCAGCCCTACTACCTGTTGCTTAAAGAAGAAGCGCCCGCCCAACTGTTCGATTTCTGTGGCCACGCGGTCATAGACCATACCACTGCCCCTACGCGGGTACAGAAACTCATCAATCAGCGTGAGCGGCTTGCCATCCTTATTACGCTGTGGCAGTAGTGCATTGATAATGGCTTTACTCAGGTTGAGGCTCTTGATGCGCTGCTTGGCAAACTGGTCGCTGAGCTCACTGCACTTAATGCCCCACAGCCGCTCAGAGTAAGTCTTAAAGAAAATCTCGTAAAGGCGTTGACCAAATGCGTTGCTCACCCACGCTTCAAAGGTTGGTTCCTTACGCGGGAACAGCGCCGCATAAGCGTAGCTTAAGACACAGCGCGTGGACTCCAAGAACCCCAGCTTAAACAAGGCATCAAAGCCCTTGAGCGGGTAATCAAAGAACTTGCCGTTATAGAGAATGCGCGTTAAACGTTGCTCGGTAATGAAATCATCAGCGGCCGCGCCATGCTGCCAGAAGTTATTGATCTCATCGAGCTTGGAGAAGAAACGATGCGGACCTAAATCGGCCTTTTGTCCCAGCACTTCGACCGTACGCGCAAGGCCGCCCACCTTATCATCAAGTTCAAAGATATCGACCGCATAGCCTGCCTTTAAGAGCTCGAGGGCGCACGACAGGCCTGCCGGGCCCGCGCCAATCACGGCGACCTTACCTTTAGGATCTTGAGAAGTTTCGCTTTGCATCGTAGTTTCTGCGCTATCAATCACGTTAGAGAGAAGTTTCCGTATCCCAGCGCGCTCACAGGCGCTCTGATGCGCTTACAGTCTGTGGTCAGACCTAAGACCGTCCATGAAACTTAATCTTAGCAAGCTTAATATCCGGACGGCAGCACTAAGGGTCAACTTGAGCTAGTTCAATGCTGCTGTTTAGCCCGCATCATAGCTTGCACTTGCTCCATAATTCGCGCTTTTTCCTCAGCGGGGTCGGGCGGCGCCACCTGCGCTCCGGACAGACCGGATGAGCTTGGCTGAAAGGCAGAATGATCTTCATTAAGTACCGCCAGCTCCGCAGGTTCAGTCAGCGTTCCTAAGGAACTGTGCTCAGGGTCAACCCGTATAATTTGCACTGAGTTAGCGTCGTTCAGGTTTAGATAAAACCAACGGGCGGGTAATTCTAGCAGATGCTCACGCTCTTCGTTTTGCAGGAACGTGATAAAGTCACGCGCCTTTTTGAGCGGCACCTTAATCCCAGATGACATCATTTTGGGCAAATCATAGTGCCACCACTTAAGAGCCAGCAAATCCGCGATCTCCTCATCAGGGAAGCGATAGCCCTTAATTTCATCGGTTCCTGCCACTATCGCATAGGGCGGCACATCTTTGGTGATAACTGAGCCAGCTGCTATCACCGCACCATGACCAACGGTCACCGCTCGCGGAAATAAGCAATGACAGCCAATCCAGACATCATGCCCAATCGTCACTTGGCTCGTAGTCTCGCCTTGAATCAGCGGAGCTTGGTAACACTCTGGAATTTGACCGGTGAAAGCGCTAAACGCTTGATTTGGTTGTAGCGCTACTGAGGCACTGACCCGATCGAGTTGGTAAAGCGGCATTCCCAGCTCCACATCGTGGCCAATCGAGCAATAACGACCGACCGTCGCCGTCGTCACTGCGGTACGGGGCGAGCAATAAGAATAAGCGCCGATTTTAGACCGGCACACCTTGCAGCCTGAAAGAAAGCACACGCAGTGCTCAAACATGAGGTTACGTGCCACTGTGACACTGGGATCGAGCCCCAGCCCTACTGCACCCAGCTGACGACATAAGTCCAATGAAAATCTAACTTGTTTGTTACAATTAACTGATATTTTATTCATTACGTGTAATCCCGCTTCCTCAAGCTCTTAATAGGTTGAAGCCGGGACAGTGCCGCTCTGAGCCGAGACAGCACCGCTTTGAGCTGCACCAGTGCCGCTCTGAACCGAGACAGCACCGCTTTGAGCCGGGACAGTGTCTCTCTGAGCCGAGACAGCATCGCTTTGAGCCGCACCAGCGCCGCTCTGAGTCGGAGCGGTAACCGCTGGGACAATCTCCGGAGGCGTCAGTAAGGTCCCCATACTGGAACGCTGCGGATCAACAGGAATCAGCGTAACCTGCTGGGCGTTATGCACTTGCAAGTAGCGCCACTGAGACTCGATTTTTACCAAGTGCTCACGTTCCTCATTGCGCATGAAGGCAATGAAATCCTTGATATTATCAAGCGGAACCTTCAGTCCTGAGGCGAGCATCTGAGGTAGGTCGTAATCCCACCATTGAAGCTCCAGCAGATCAGCGATGACCTCATCGGAAAAGCGATAGCCCTTGATGATGCCATGGCTGTTAGCGCCCCCGCCTTTGCCCGAAACAATGGCATAAGGCGGCACATCATGAGTGATGATGGAACCGGCCTCAATATAGGCACCATGACCAATAGTCACGTTCTGAGGAAGGATGCAGTGTGCTCCTACCACCACATCATGACCTAAGGTCACTATATTCAAATCCTCACCGCTATCCTGGGTTTGCTCAGCCGCCAGCGGAATAAAGCCGGAATAGCCCATAAACAAGGGATTGTTCCGTGCGGTGTGAGAAGTGGTCGCATTGTGCACGGTATGCATTCCAACCCCGATTTCCACCTTAGAACCAATCGTGCAATAACGGCCTAAAGTCGCAACTTGCAGTGCACTGAGCGGCGCAATGTGGCTATAGGCCCCGATCTGCATGCGATTGAGGCGACAGCCCGGTGCTACCACGACAGGCGCCTCAAACATCAAATTACGCTCAATTACCACCGTGGGCTCGATACTCAAGCCTTGAGGCTTGAGCTGAGCACAGATCTCGCCACTTAACACGGTGGGCGGCGCCAAGCTAATCTTCATGACGTCACCCCCAAAACCGCCTCAGGATCTTTACCCCCAACAAAACCGCAAGTACCTGCTAAGCACAGATCGGGATACTTGGCCGCCACATAAGCGCGGGTTCGATAGAAGCGCTCGCTTTGTCGATTAGGGTCACCGGACGAATTGGAGTGATGGCAGCCCCAGAGTGGCCACAGCTTGGTCTTAATGCCGTGCTTGACGCGGGCTTGGGCACAAAAATCCTCCGCCAAAAAATCAAGCACAATGGCTTCATCAAAGCGCAGCTGGTAGCGCGCTATTAAGCTGGAGTGTACCGCCAGGCAGCATGAATCAACCGTATCCACAATATCATCAGAGCCCAGCAGCTTGAGGTTAATGGGACCGCCTTGAAAACCTGCTGTATCGCGGCGCTGACTGTCCGTACGGCCCACAAAGACAGGGCACACTTTGCCTCCAACCCGACGCAACACCGACCCGCCGGGGCCTAATAAAGCCATTTTATCGCCTGTGGCTAGTACCTCATGGAGGTCGCAGGTGAACTCATAATCACCATGAACAAAGATAAACCATGCCTCCTTGGAGTAATCGTAGTACTCCAAGAACGAATTGTAAGCACGGGTCAGGTGCCCATCAAAAGGCTCGGTGTAGATCGGAGTTAAGTGAATGTGCTCTTGATGCGCGATAAAGGCATTGCGGCGAAAATAGAGTTCATACATCTCCTCATAGCCCGGCAGACGGCACAACGGCGAGATGAGGTAGATATCTTCAGGTGGATCCGCTGGCGTCGAATGGTCTGAAGCTAAATGCTGACCAAAACGCTCTTGCAAGGTGCGGTAATAGCGCTCATAAGCCCTACTTTGCGCCCGCCAGCTGTGCAGGCGCGCAGTGAGCAGCTCACGTTGCATATCATCAAACAAATTGAATAAGGCGCTGTGATCACCCTGTTCCAACCACGTCGGCAGCTGGAGCTGAACAGCAGCAAGAGACGCCGTAAAGATCTGCCATTGCTCCGAGGTTAAACGGGACTTAAGCCCACCAAATTGTTTCACCAGCTCTGAAATTAAGCTCAAGCGGGTCGGCACAGAACTCAGTTCGCCGCTATAAAGCACGAGATCGAGCATTAAGGCCGCCCACAATTGCGCCACTTGCGCCGCCGAGAGCTGATCTTGCAGCATCATATCGTGCAAATGCACTAAGCTCGACTGCAAATTAGCATTGGGTACCGGGTTGATACTACGAGCAGCTGGATAGAACTTTGCCGCTTTGCACCACACAATACCGTCAGGGCGGAAGGCCGCTAAACGCGCCGCCCGCAGCGCAAATAAGGTACTCAGGCAGGTGTCGACATCACTAAAGGTCAGTTCATGCTGCCGCAAGAAGTCAGCACGGAAAATCAGTGCGGCCAAGCCGCATAAGCAAGCGTAAGGGCTGGTATTAAGCTGGTCAAAAGCATCAGGCGCGGCGAAATCGAGATCATCCAGCATGATCTGGACTTTAACGATATCCGCCTCTTGCGCCAGCACCGGCGCGATTTGTTCTAAAAAATCAGGGGCAAACAAGGATCCTGACTGGCAAAACAGGGTATATCCCAGAGGGGCTAGTCTAGCATCCGACAAGACCTGATTTAACGCCACGGTCCATGACTGCTGGCCTAAGCTCGTATGTGGCACATACACTGCCAGCACTGGGCAATGAGGAATCAAATGCACCAAAGGCTTGAGCCATTGATCCTGCTCTGCCGTGCCTACCAACACCACCTTGACCTCAAGGGTGGAGGTACGAAGCTGCGCCAGCGAGCGCAGTGTTTTGCGGCAAGTTTGCTCGTTGGTGCAGGTCACAACAAAAGTCAAAAGCATAGCAATCCCTAAAGCTCAAACCATACGCCCTGTGCATTATACCTAGGCCAAGCTTAACCAAGCGGCAAGGCGGTTAGTGTCAAGGGACTTTGGACAAAACTTTTAATATTTTATGAAGCGACAGCCGACATTGATATTACCAAGT
>CALXXU010000065.1 GCA_944392765.1 uncultured Anaerobiospirillum sp. | reverse complement strand
TAACCGAACTGAGAACATGAGGCGGCGCTTCCTCCCCCGAGTTACCTCGGGGGTATCCGCGCCGGTTTTAGATGAACTCGTCGAAGCCTACAAAGACGCTGGCTTTCCTGAAGTTGAGCAGTTTCAAAGCGGAACTAATAGCCTAGATGCTTTTCTTAAAAAATTATATAGTATTTCAAACAAACATCGCCTCATTTTATTAATTGATGAATGGGATCATCCGCTGTCATCTAATCTCAGCAATGAAGAAAAGTTTAACGATGTCCTGTCGGTACTAAAGCAATTTTATTCTTGGCTCCACAGCATTGAACATGCGAGATTTGTCTTAATTACTGGCATCTCGCACTACTACGCTGCTGAGCTCATTATCGGACATGATATTTGTGATATCAGTATGGATCCGGCCTATGCATCGCTCCTTGGTTTTACCCATGAAGAGCTAATTAACAATTACGCTCCCTATATCAAAGAGGCCGCCAAACGCCGTGGTGAAAGTGAAGAAGAGCTTATCGCGCAACTAAAAGATTACTATGATGGTTTTTGCTTCGATGCCAACGCGCAAGTTAAGCTGTATAGCCCATGGGATATAAACCAGTTTTTTGACTCGATTGCGCCCGATGCAGAACCGGGCCAGATTCCGGAGTTTAAGCCATTTTGGATGGATAGCTCCAATGCAGCCGACGCCTTAAAAGAATTTTTAAGCAAGCGCCAAATTGATTTCAATGAGCTATGCAGTCTTAAATATCACGATATTGAGCTTGACTCTGACGAGCTCAATACGCCTGTTGATTTTGCCCAAGTTAAAATATTACCTTTATTAGCAGAGTCTGGATATTTAACTATCAAAGGCATTGTATCTCAAACCGCTGAGTCAGTTCGCTATCGCTGTGGGCTACCTAATACTGCGGTATTAAAGAAATTTGATTATGTACTAAAAACATATATTCAAGATAAAATAAAATTAAAACCAGCCAAAGTTTCAACGGTCAAGGCTGCGCTGGGGAAAGCTTTAGAGCAGGGTAATATTAGTCAAGTATGCAAGAGCCTAAACGAACTACTTTGCGAGCTTCCTTACGATATTTATCTCAATGCTAACGAAGCATTATATCGTACCTTAATTGCCAACTGGATTAGAGATGTTGCATCCAATGTACGTGAAGAAACCTTTAACTACAAAGGCCGCTCGGACATCGAATTAGTTAAAGGCAATAATGCCTACGTCTTTGAGCTTAAACTCATCCATAACATCACGGAAAACGATGCTAAGCGCTCCTATCAAAGCAAATACCGCTTGATTAAGGCGGCGGCCCAGCAAATATCCAACAACGGCTACGCGGTCAATCCGCATACCGATGGACTACCGGTCACCGCAGTGGTGTTGGTTATCTCCAACAAGCGCCGCTGCATTGCTGCGTGGCGCAAGTTTGATGCCCATAGCGCATCATGTGGTCGCCTCAGCACAATTAACCTATTCAACAAATACAACGCAGCCCAAGCCCAAATTAATAGTGCGAATCAGACAGCCAACTCCGTCGTGTGACACGATCTCTGATCGTTACCCTCCAAGCCAACACCGCCGACTGTAAGCTGTGGTCCTGAAGGGCCTCTTATGAAGCCCTAGGTGTGCTCTAAGATTTTACTTCTTGAGGGCCGCCTCAATCTGGTCGACTAAGCCGACAATGGCGGTGTAAGGAACTTTGTTGTTCTCAAGGTGAACCATCACATTGAGATACGGGGTAATCCCCGCAAAGAAGTCCTGATAGCCCGCGCAGAAATAAGATTGCACCGCGCCTTCACCTTGGTCGATGCGATGCTTCACGCAGCCGCCATGACACAGAGGCAAATAAGGACAAGCCTGGCACTGAGCACTCAACTGCTGCTTGCAGGCGGTAAGGTGCTGCGAGTGCAATGCCGCTAAACCCGAATAGCGCACAATACCGTCGTGCGCACATTTTGGCCCCAACTCTAAGATATTGCCCAGCTTATAGCCCGGATAGACGGTCTGATCGCACTCATAAATATCGCCGTTGGCTTCGAGCACGAAGTTATCAGGGCAACGCTCTTCCCACACGCAGGAATGATGGCCTAAGCCCAAGACACAGGCAATGAGTGACTCAAATTGCCGCACCACAATCCGGCCGACGTCGTGCCGCACCCATTGTTTAAAGAGCGGTAGCATAAAGGTGCCGTAGGCATCAGAGGGCAAGGAGAACGGCTTGACCTGATAATTTCCCAGCGCCCACCCCATCTGCTCCTGCTCAGGCGTAGTCTCAACCACCTCAGAAAACTGCCAATAGGTCGACCCTAAGCTCTTCAGGAAATGATAGACTTCCAGCGGCTTGGTGTAATTGACCGCGTTGATACAGGTTAAGGTGTTAAAAGGAATGCCGTAGCGCTTGAGCAGCTCAATGCCCGCCATTACCTCATCAAAGCTCCCCACCCCACGACTATTCTTACGCCAGGCATCGTGCAGTTCTTGCGGGCCGTCAATGGACACGCCCAGTAAGACCTGATGCTCCTTAAAGAGCTGGCACCACTCCTCATTAATCAGGGTGCCATTGGTCTGCACCGCATTCTCGACCTTATTACCACCCGCATACTGTGCTTGCAGCGCAAAGGCCTTACGGTAGAAATCGAGGCCTGCCAACAGCGGCTCACCGCCCTGCCAAGTGAAGTACACGGTATCACCAGGGCAAGCGGCGATATAGGAAGCGATAAAGGCCTCAAGCACCTCATCACTCATGACCTTAGGGCCTGGCGGCAACTGTCCTGAGTTGCCCTTAGGCAGGTAAAAGCAATAATCACAGTGCAGATTGCAGCGATAAGAAACGGGTTTGATCGTAAAGTGCATTTCACTCTCCTGACACGAAAACGCCATGGCCGCCGCACTTAAGGCAGTCATGGCGTTGTGAGCACGCAAGCTCGCGTGCAATAGCATGCCACATGGCGTGCCTGCTCACGGCGCGCTAGCATGCAAGCCAAGGGTACGCGCAACTAGTGCGCAGCTAGCGCCAAGCTAGTACGCGCCTGCACCTTACTGAGCTAAAGCTTTCACGATCTTTTGATACTTCGGCTGGTTGATCTCCATAATTGGTGGCTTGGACTCGCTCAAGCGCTGACGCGCAATCTGCTTTAACTCCTTAACCACCTCAGGCTTGGAGGCCGAGAGTTCGTTCTTGCACATCAGATCATCCAACGCGAAGAGCTGAAGCTTATCGTCCTCAGCGGTGTAGATAAGCTGGTAGTCGTTGGTGCGGACGGTGTAAGTGAACTCACTCAAGTTCTCGGTATTTGGATTGTGTGGATAGTCGTCCGACTCAAAGCGCACGTACTTGTGGTAATTGTCCCAGAATGGAATGTTGCGCTCGTCAAACCAGTGCGAGAACGAAGTCAGCCATACCAAGGAGTCGTGTGGATCGCCCTTATTCTCACCGTTTAAGTATGGCAGCAAGGAGACACCATCTAACTTAGCCTGAAGCTCCTCTGGGATCGGAATACCGGCTGCATCCAAAGCGGTTGGGTAGAAGTCCATCGCCGAGACCAGCTTGTCATAATTACCGGCCTTGAGGTGACCTGGCCACGAGACAAACATTGGGGTGTGGACACCACCTGGGAAGGTCAGGCTCTTGTAGCCATATTGCGCGCCATTGAGTGGCAGAGGACCATCGATAACGCAGCCATTATCGGCGGTGAAGAAGATCAAGGTGTTGTCAAGCTGACCATTCTTCTCTAATTGCTCCAGCAAGCGCTTGACGCCTTGGTCTACCGAGTAAATCGCTGCGTAGTAATTATCGGCAGTCTGTGAGCCCGTGTTGAACTTGCTCTGATAGACATCAGGAGCTGGATCGTCATTAGGCAGATGCGGTGCGTTGTAAGCCAGATAGAGCATGAATGGCTGCTCGGTGGCGGCCGCACGGTTGACCACCTTGATTGCCGCATTGGTCAGCTGATCGGAAATATAGCCTTCAGCCTTGATGTGTTCGCGGTTCTCAAACAAGGCTGGCGAATCGTAATAGGCCGTGCCTGCTGGGTGGAACCCGTAGAAGTAAGTGAAACCACGATTTTGTGGTTGACCAGGCTCATCACCATAGGTGACGAAGTTGTCGTGGTAGTCGCGGGTTTGTTGATCCTCAGGTACTGGGATATTGGTGATACGCGACAGGTGCCACTTACCAACGCAAGCGGTGTAGTAGCCGAAGTTCTGGAACAGCTCAGGCAAGAAGACCTCATCAGTTGGGATGCCGTCCTGAGAGTCAGTGTTGCCATAGACGCCATAACGCGATGGCGAGCGTGCGGTCATAATCGCAGCGCGTGATGGGCCTGACATCGCATGTGCGACATAGCCTTGGGTCAAGCGTACACCGTCATCCATTAAGCTGCGCAGGGTTGGGGTCGAATTACGGGCTGCTTCAATCGCCTTATCAACATCGATCTTGAAGGTCGAGACCTGCTGACGATTTTCCATCGTAGCTGGGTCAAACGAGCTCTCGTCATAAGGCAGCTGACCATAGCCTAAGTCGTCCATCGTCAGCACGATGATATTAGGCTTTTCCTTGGTGGTGTACTCGACCGGGGTGAAATCAGCAAAGGCAACGTTGGTGGCCGTGGCCTTATCATTGTCTCCGGCAAAAGCAGAGCCAGAAAATGCGGCCAGGGAAGCTAAAGCGGTACCAACCGCTAAATTTAGGGCATTTTTCTTAAGATGCATGGGCAATCGGCGCCAAAACAAAAATGAGTCTGCCTAAGCAGACGTAAGCAGTGAGCGCGGCGCCGCCTCCAAATAAAGTGCGCGACCGACGTCGCACAGCGCAATAGAATGAGCTGCTCGGTGCACAAGGCACAACGTGCTATGCACGCAACAGCCGCTAACGGGCTAAGCCGTCAGCTCATTATGCCAAAGCCCGCACCATATTGCCCAACAGTTCCGACAAGTAGCCCGCCGTTATTTGAGCCACTTAACAAAAATAAAATCCGTGCACGCGCACAGGGCTCACCTAACTCAGCACGCTAGATGCGCAAGGCGCATGTCCGCCCCCGACTACCCTCAATGCCCGCCACAACTTGAGATTTGCCGTTACTGGGCATCAGGGATCTGAACTGTGAGGTCAAAGGGAAATTGGTTTTCACGCAGACATTTGCGCACAAAAATATTTATCGCGGTTGACATAGGCATACCCACGTCCTCGCAAAATTCCTTAAATTCTTGCTTTAAATCGCTATCCATTTGGACATTAATAACGACGATCGAGCTTTGTGTATCATCAAGTGCATCAGACAAAAAAGCACGACGGCGCTCTTCTGCTAAATCTTCTTCACTCGGGCGCGCCCAATCATCGCCGAAGACATCATCCATCATTTCGGCAAATGAGCTATAGCTCTTACCATAGCTGGGGTCAGCTCTCATCCGCTCGACCTCTGCCATAGCCTCAAGCACTTGCGGATCGGTAATCGGACCACCACCGATTGTAAATGGTATTTGATTGGCACTTAGCGTCTTGCAGACAAACGCATTTACCGCAAACTCCAGCGCAACACCTTCTTTGTTACATAAAGTCTCAAAGTGCTGTTTGTCCTCAGCAGTTAAATGAATTTCAACCAGGTCATCAGCCACATCAGTACCTCTTAACTCAATACCTGTGTCCTGTCATAAAACGGATAGATTCAGGCAGAGACTGGGGTTAGACAAAAAACTTTCACCCCTACCAAACTATGATATAGCAGATCCATGCTAGCTATTTCACCAAGATAATCAGACCATCAACTTATTGAAAACCGTTTTTCAGAGAAGCTTTCCGACGGATAGCCCTTTTCAGTATTGAGCATAATAGCATCCATCTGTTCTGCTTTTATTTCCCTTTCAATCAATTGTAAAAAGTAACTACCGACGCCCTTACCTTGCAGCTCGGAACTAACGCAAAACTGGTCGATGTAGTACTCAAGCCCGTTAATCCAAGCCTTTTTTATCCCAATGCTCAACGCAACGATGCGGCCTTCTTCCTCCAGGATATAGCCCACAAAGTAATTATTAGCCATGTGATTTTGAAAAAATTGCACCACCTGTTCGCGGGAAGTATAGGTGTCATTCCACGGCTCTTTAGTGAACACCTCAATAAACAAATCCACACACGCATCGAGGTGTTGTGGTGTCATTTTACTTATTTTCATTGCTTGCGCACTGCCACAGTGAATCCAATAATCTCTATTCTATCTTAGAATGAACAAAGCCACTCGTCTACCGAGATCGCTCGGGCTACGAGTGGCTTTGCGAGAAGGGTGATTGTTGTGACAGGGCGCGGTTTAGGCGTGGTTAAATTCCATGACGCCGACCAGCTGATGAGGGACGTATGGCTCCTCCAGGTAAGCGCAGTCCTCAGGGCTTAACTTGACGCCTACGGCGGCAATGGCCTCGCTTAAGTGCTTGCTCTTGGTCGCGCCGACGACTGGGGCGGTGACCTTTTGTAAGAGCCAGCCTAAGGCCACTTGGGTCGTGGTCAGGCCGTACTTCTGGGCCAGTTCGGCGACGCGCGCAATGATCACCGCATCTTGCTGGGCGCTGCGGTCGTACTTGGAGTGCAGCACGCTATCGTGCTCGCTGCGCGCGGAGCTTTCGCCTGGCTTCTTGACCAGGCGACCGCTGGCCAGTGGGCTGTATGGGGTTAAGGCGATACCGGCATCGTGGCAATATGGCACCATCTCACGCTCTTCTTCGCGGAAGAGCAAGTTGTAGTGGCCTTGCAGCGAGACCATCTGCGGGATGCCCATTTCCTTGCACAGCTGATTGACCTTGCACAGCTGCCAAGCGTAGCAATTGGAAAAGCCCAGATAGCGCACCTTGCCCTCTTTGACTGCCTGCCCCATGCCTTGCAAGATCTCCTCAATCGGCGTGTGGTAATCCCACATATGGCAGATGTAAAGGTCGATGTAGTCCATGCCCAGATCTTTTAGGCTCTTATCGACATGGTGCATCACGTGCTGGGCGCCGGTCACGCCTTGTTCAATTTCGGCAGGCGTGCGTGGTAAAAACTTGGTGGCCATAACCACTTGATCGCGTTGCGCAAAATCCTTTAAGGCTCGGCCTACGATCTGCTCGCTTAAGCCTGAACCGTAAGCAAAGGCGCTATCAAAGAAGTTGATCCCGGCGTCTAAAGCCTGCTTGATGATGGCGCGCGAATCCTTTTCGTTCAAAGTCCAGGCGGCGCGCTCCTCACCTTGCTTTTGCCCAAAGCTCATGCAGCCTAAGCACAGACGCGACACCTTGAGCTCAGACTTACCCAACTGAGTGTATTCCATAAATTCCTCCTACCTTAAGACTGCGCTCATCATAACCCAGCACGCAAAGCTTGCTGGGAGCGCGATAACCTCAGGCAATTAAGTGAGAGCCACAGGCAAGCAAGTGAGCAAAAAGAAGCCACCTGAAGCTGAGCCCCAAGTGGCTTTTGGTTAATTAGCGTTAATTTACGTTGGTTAGCGCTGGCCGCGTAAGGCCGCGATGCGCTTCTCAAGTGGTGGGTGGCTCATGAAGAGCTCCGAGAAAGAGGTGCCACCGTTGATGCAGAAAGCGCTGAACTGGCCTTCCTTCTGCACCGAAATTGAGGACAGACTCTGGAGCTTTTGCAGCGCCATAATCATACGCTCGGTGCCCTCAAGCTGCGCAGAACCGGCATCAGCTCGGTACTCACGGTAGCGCGAGAACCACATCGAAATCAGGGTCGCACCGATACCAAAGAGCATTTGGAACAGCGACTGTACCAGATAGAACACAAAGAAGTTACCGCCAGAGCTGCCTTCCTCATCGTTGGAGCGGCTCATGAAGCCCGAAACGGCTTGCGCTGCGATATAGGAGAAGAAGTACACAAAGGTATTGAGCACACCTTGCAGCAAGGTCATGGTAACCATATCGCCGTTCGCCACGTGGCTAATCTCGTGGCCTAACACGCCGCGTACTTCATCGGCGGTCATATTGTTGAGCAGGCCGGTGGATACCGCCACTAAGGCATTGTCCTTCGAGGCACCGGTAGCAAAGGCGTTCGGGTCAGCCGAATAGTAAATACCGACCTCCGGCATGCCAATCCCGGCACGCTGCGCCATCTGTGACACTTCACGCAGCAAAAAGGCCTCAGCATCATTGCGTGGCTGAGTGATAACCTCAACCCCATAGGCTGATTTGACCATCGTCTTCGACATAAAGAGCGAAATCATGGAACCGACGCAGCCGAAGATGGCGCACATGACAAACAGGCCGCCGTAGGCACCTGGAGTAATCCTAATACCAAGCAGTGCCATGATGATGGAACCGACGATACCGACCACCACCAAAACAGCCACTTGCATCAAAATAAAGAGCAAGACGCGCATACGAACCTCAAATTTTCCGTTGGCCGCACCAGCTGCAGCTTTACTGTCGTAGTTTAGCGAAAATAGCTTAGCGCAAACCTAGCCGTTTCAACAATTGCCATGCAGGGCGCATTTTGGGGGCACTTGGGCCCGATTGGCCCGCTCTTGTCCCTTTGGAATGCCAGGAGAAAAAAGCTCCTTAAGGCGCATTGGGACGGCTTGAGGCACCATTTGGCCTATGGGGTGGCGTTCTGAGTGACCAGGCCCCGCATGCTATAATCGCTTTGCTTTCTATGGGAGCCGATTAGGAGGATAACATGCTGGGCACCATCATTGCGGTCAAGCAAGACCAAGGCTACGTCGACGTCTACCTCGATAAAGAGGCGGCCACTTATCGTGCGCCTTGTGCTGATTTTGCCTCAGACCCGGCCTTAGTCGTAGGCAGTGATGCCGAGATTGAGCCTGAGAGTAATCCTTCCTTCTTTAGCCCTGGCAAGGCTAAGCTTACTGCGGTCAAGGCCTTGAACTATGCCAACGACAAGGTTGGTTTAGCCCCTACGCCCCACTATCCTGAGCACGATACGGTGCGCGATGAGCGCCGCTTCTTAATCGCAGCTGAAGGCGGCTCTGAGCGCGAGTGCCGTTCGGCCCTGATCGAAAAGGCCATTGAGTGCAAGGTCAACGCGCTGCTCGACTTAAAGCTGGAGGTAGTCACGCGCCCGGGCGTCAAGACCGCCCTGTTTCGCTACACCGCCCGCCCGGCCTTGGTAAACGGTCCGAAATACCAAGCTCAGCACGACCAGCGCATGGCTATTCCGACCGATCGCGCACGCCGCAATAGCCCGAACGAAGCCATGGTGCGCTACATTCGCGTGCTGCTCATCAGCTTCCTCTTTGTCGCCATCCCTTGCATCATGGCTATGACCAAGAACGGCGTGTTAGCCAGCCCGCTCATCGGCCAAATCATCACCGCTGGCCTCTTGATGCTGTGCATGTTCCTCTTCTTGTTTATCTCCTTCAAGAAGCGCCAGAGCTTTGTCCTAAGCCTCAAAAAGATTAACCACGACTAAGCCCTGGCTCTCAGCGCGTGGCTCCTGGCTAAAAGCTGCAGCTGATACACTTTGCTCAGCGCGGCGCGGCAAGCCGCGCCTTGGCGCTCGTAGGTACTAAGCTTGGTGCTCGTTGGGGCTAAGCCTTCTTATCGGTAGTGATGTTCTGTGCCACCCAGAAGCTTAAGTCCTGTTTATTGATGACTGCGGCCATGAGATCTGGGAACAGATCTGGGGTGCAGGCAAAGGAGGTGACACCGAGGCTGGCCAGATACTGGGCCGCCTTTTGGTCGTAGCTTGGAGCACCATCATCACTTAAGGCCAGGAGCACCACGACTTGCACGCCACTTGCGACCAATTCGGCAAAGCGCTGATACATGCGCTTGCTATCGCCGCCCTCGTAGAGGTCGGTGATCACTACCATAATGGTGTCAGCAGGGCGCGTGATTAAGCCCTTGCTATAGGTCAGGGCCTGCTCAATGTCGGTGCCGCCCCCTAATTGCACGCCTAATAGCACATCGACCGGATCGTGAAGATGGTCGGTTAAATCGACCACGCTGGTGTCAAAGCACACCAAGCGCGTGCTCACCGCCGGAATACCCGCTAAGACCGAGCCGAAGATCGCCGAGTACACCACCGAAGTGCCCATCGAACCACTTTGGTCGATACACAACACAATGTCCTTGAGCTTGCGCCCTTTGCGCCCATAGCCCACCAATTCCTCAGGGATAATGGTGTGCAGATCTTGCTGGTAGTGACGCAAATTCTTGCGAATAGTCGCGTCCCAATTGATTTCATTAGCACGCGGATGGCGCTTGCGCACGGACTTATTGAGCGCGCCAATCACCGCTTGCTCGAGCGGAGTACGCAGCTTTTTCTTGAGCTCCTCGACCACCTTAGCAATAATTTGGCGCACCAAATCCTTGTTTTGCTCCGGCACGAGCTGCCCCAAGCTCATCAAGGTCGCCACCAAGTGCACATCTGGCACCACGTTTTCGAGCATCTCACGCTCAGTTAAGAGCTCAGTTAAATGAAGACGGTCGATTGCGTCTTGTTGCAACACCTTAACGATCGACTGCGGAAAGAGGTCGCGGATTTCCCCGAGCCAGGTCGCCACATACGGCGCCGAGCCCTCGCTGCCACCCCGCTGCTTGTCTTGCTTACCATTTTGCCCTCGGCCCTTCTTGTAGCGGCTCATTTGCCCGTCGTAAAGTGCTGATAACGCCAGGTCAACGCGCTCTTGCTCCTTACTTAAGCTTGCGCCAGTACCATCGCACTTATTATCACCGCCTAACACGAGACGCCAGCGTGTCAGATTTTCACCTTCCATGATTACTCCTCGCATTAAGCCGCAGGCAAGTTCACACCCAAGAACGAGCACACCAAGTTGATAACTGGGCGTGCCAGCTTATCGTCAGGTAGCCCTGAGTTTGCTGCCGCCACCGGCAATGTTTGCGTAGCTTTATCCGGGTCAAAGTTCTTGGCTTTTTGGCCGAGCTTAGTGCGTTCATGTCGCTCAAAGGTTGCAAAGGTACGGCGTAGAATCGGCAGTACCTGCGTAAAGCTCTCGTCGTCGAGATTGCAGATAAAGCTATTGACCAAGCCCCAGAGCACGTCGTCTAACAGCAGCACCGTGCCCGAGTTCTCAAGGAAGCCCTCAAACCAAAAAGCGATATCGTTAGGGGTATTACCGACCGACGAGTAATAGCTTAAGGCCTGCAAGATGAGCTCATTAGTGATCGTGTGGTGATCGCGCATCAGGCGCGTGCTACAACCCGAGATAAGCGGATGCACCTTGCCTGAGGCCTGAACCTTGGTAATGAAATCATGCCAAATCTTACTGCACGCCTCATCGTTTAAGGTGTTGAGCGCCAGGTTGACCTGACCTAAGTGATCTTTGAGCTCACGGGCGGCATCATCATTGATGTTGATACACATGAGAAAGCCACCGACCTTGATACGCGTGAGCATAGTCTCGAGCATGTCGCGCACCGCGCTAAAGTCGAACTTGCGCACATTGCCATAGCGCACCACCGCACAAAGAGGCGGCAAGCTCTCAAGCAGAACGTGCATATCCGAAGCTTGCGCTGCTAAGTCATTGATGCGCGCACTCATTTGCGCGACCAAATCAGGCAGATCACAGGTCATAACCTGCTCGAGCAGCTTGGTAATAAACTGGAGCTCGGGATGCTCTTGCATCTGAGCCTGGACATAGTTGACCACTGCCTCGAGCAAGGTGTTACCGTAGATGGCGCGCTCAATAATGTGTACGATGAGCTCAGGACGATATTCCAGCTGCCACTTTTCTTTGAAGGTACCGCGTCCTGAGGCTTCTTCTTCCTTGGCCCAGGCAATACCCAGCAGGTTCAAGCGATGGAAGAAGACGCTGCGCTCCAAATCAAGGGGCTTGCGCAGATCCAAGATCACTTCCTTGATCCCTTCGACAAAAGGCTGGCGCAAATGCTTTTGGGTGGCCGTAATATCAGCTAAGAGCGGCACCATCGGCACCTTGCTGGGAATAGTGCCAATGCGGTCGGCAATGACCAAGGCGCGCGCGACCGAGCGCAGGACAACGTCATCGCCCATGCCCATCACCGTGGTCACGGCCTCATTGAACTCCGCGAGCGTAGGATGATTAAGCCCACGCAGCGCCGCTAAAGTACGGGCTAAGCGCACGGCCTCCATGACATGCGCCACCGAGATGTCAAAGCCCTCGCCGCGCAGCACTTCCGCGACGTGCGTTAGCCAGAGCGTACCATCGTCATCAGGGTGCAAGAAGACATGGTGGTACCAGCCTGGAGCGTTGATGCCCGCGCCATAGCCGGAGTAATAGGAGAGGCGGCTATAAGTCCACGGAATCCAAGTGATCCCGACCTTGTTCTTATTAAGAGGCTTTGGCAGCTCCTTAATTAAGGCGTTATCGTCCTTGACCTTAAAGGAGGCAAGCTGCGCTAGCGCCGGGACGTGCCAAGCACCGCAGACCACCGCGATCTTGCCCTCGGCCCCAACCTCCTTCACGGCCG
Organism: uncultured Anaerobiospirillum sp.; assembly: GCA_944392765.1. Taxonomy (GTDB): domain Bacteria; phylum Pseudomonadota; class Gammaproteobacteria; order Enterobacterales; family Succinivibrionaceae; genus Anaerobiospirillum. Next base: position 10,150 of record CALXXU010000065.1, on the reverse strand, counting down.
CGCGCAATTCCTTGCGCATCCAAGCCTCGCGCACTAAGTCGCGCTTGCTCGAGTGCTCAGGCAAGTTCTCACGCAAAGCGGTAACTGCCAGCTCGACTGCTGCAAAGATATCCTTGCTCTCCAAGCGCTGCTCAATGCGACTTTCCCACCATTGCTCACCATCGGCCATGCCCTCAAGCTCGGCGAGGTAATCAAAAGGATCGGCCACCAAATGCTCTGGGCTATCCTGGGCCTCAGCATCCGCTGGTTCTGCCCCTTGAGCTTCATCTTTGAGCTCAGTCTCAGCGGTAAGTACCTGCCCAGCATCCTGTTCTTCTTGCTTTGCCGCCGCAGCTTGCCCTGCCGACTGTTCAGCCGCAGTCTGCCCAGCTGTCTGCTCAGCGGCAGCTTGCTCCGTCTCTTGAGCTAATTGCGCCGCAAGTGCCGCAGCGGCCTCCTCTTCCTTGGCTATTTGCGCCGCGCGCATGGCCAAGGTGTAGCTTAGCGGCAGATCAAAGGGACGAACCTCGACCCCGTGCTCCTTGCCATAGAGCATGGTTTGCCACTCTGGCGAGAACTCGGCAAAAGGATAGAAGGCTGAGTTCTTAGGCTGATCACTTTGATAGGCCATCAGCGCTACCGGCGGACGCAGCATGTCTGGTAGCGGCTGGGGCTTAGTTTCACCTTCCTTAACCTCAGGCTTATCTTCAGCCTTATGACTTAACGCAGGCGGCAGAGGACTCTCCTGAGCCTGGGTTAAGGTCGGCACAAAGTCGAGCATGGGGGCAACATCGCTGGGCGCCTCAAGCAAAATGAGGTCAGGCTTGAGCTCATTGAGGTACTGCACCACGTGACGGCATGAGCCTGGACCGTGGTGTCTAATACCTAATAGTGTGACAGACATGGCTACCCCCTTTGGGCAAAACGTGGGACTTACGTAGGATTAAGCGTGGATTACTCTAAATCACGTGCGGCGCGGTAGATATCATTCCAATCGCTGCGGTGCTTGACCACGGTCTCGAGGTACTCCTCCCAGACCACCTTGTCTTGGACTGGGTCTTTGACCACGGCACCGTAGATGCCGGACACTAAATCGCTCGCGCGAATCACGCCATCACCAAAGTAACCGGCCATCGCCAGGCCATTATTGACCACCGAGATGGCCTCAGCGGTGCTTAAGGTGCCCGATGGACTCTTGAGCTTGGACTTGTTATCGGCAGTCTTACCCTCACGCAGCTCACGGAAGATCGTGACTACCCGCTCGATTTCGGCCAGGGCTGGCTTTTCAGCAGGCAGCTGCATCACCTCTTCAAAGCTCTCGACGCGGCGGCGTACGATATCGACTTCTTCTTGCGCCGTAGCTGGTAGCGGCAGGATCACGGTGTTGAAGCGACGCTTTAACGCGCTAGAAAGGTCGTTGACGCCCTTATCGCGGTTATTGGCGGTCGCAATCACGTTAAAGCCGCGAATGGCTTGAACTTCCTCGTTGAGCTCTGGGATCGGCAACGCCTTTTCGGACAAGATGGTGATCAAGGTGTCTTGGACATCCGAGCCAATACGGGTGAGCTCTTCGATACGGGCAATCTTACCTTGTTGCATCGCGGTATAGACTGGGGTGCGCACCAGGGCGCCCTCAGATGGGCCTTCAGCGATGAGCTTGGCGTAATTCCAGCCGTAGCGGATCGCTTCTTCACCGGTACCGGCCGTACCTTGAACAATCAAGGTGGAATTGCCCGAAATGGCAGCGGCTAAGTGCTCGGAGACCCAGCTCTTGGCGGTGCCTGGCAGGCCATATAAGAGCAAGGCGCGATCGGTGACCAAGGTGGCAACCGCAATCTCAATTAAGCGGCGATTGCCGATGTACTTTGGGCTGACCTCAAAACCGTTAGGCAAGGTACCACCCATAATATAGGTCACGACCGACTGGGGCGAGAGCTCCCAGTTTTCTGGTACGGGATTCTTTTCAGCTTGCTTGAGCTCATGGAGCTCCTCTGCAAATTGCTGTTCGGCGTGTTGCCGCAGTAAGTTGCTCATGACATTCCCCTTATTAATGAAAACTGGTTAAGACTTAGGCTCAGAATAAGTAAGTGACAGGTACCGACCTTCAAAGACGATACCGCACAAAATAGTGTCCACGTCGTTTAAGAGCACGATCGCGGTGAAAGGTGCGCCCCCGGTGTGCATCAAGCACGTCACCACTTGGTCATGCAGCACTTCCTTGCGCCCAGATAAGAGCCGCGCCCGCCCCTCACGATCGCACAGATACCACGTACCGGTACGCGGTCTGCCTTGCTGGGCAAAGTTCGCCTGCTCAATGATGACCGGATAGAAATCGGCAAAAGGATTTTGTGCCAAGTACTGCGACATGCCCTCAACCGCAGGAGCCAAGCCCGCAACTCCCTTGAGCTCGCGCCACCAAGCTTGAGACTGAGGCTCTGCCGCCGTCGTAACGACTCCCTGCAGCGCCTGCTCAATCCCCGCTTCATCAGCCGCACTTAAAGTGCGGGGCGGGGAGGACGCAAAGCTCATTGATTCTTCGCGCGCCGCCTTTTGCTCAGCCTCCTCCTCTACTAAGAAGTCACTCGAGCAAGTTTCAACCTGCTCCGATTGGGCCAACAGGGTGCGCTCTTCTAACAAGATGCGCGGCACTTGCGGCACGCCCGGATATGGGTAAACCTTAGTTTGCAGCACCGTCCCCACCGGCAATGGACGCTCGGTCATGGCGGCGGCGGCCTGGGCATTAGACGGCACAAAGAGCATATAGGCGCCAAACTCCGCCCGCGCGACCCGATAGCAAAAGTACTTATGGTTGATGCCATTGGAGACCGAGTAAGGAATATCGGCCAGCACTAATACCGTCTCAGGCGCGACTTCCTTGCCGCCTTGAGCCACCATGGTTGCTGCCAGCACCTCCTCCTTGGGCGTCGGAATCCCCACCAAGCGGGCAATTTCGCTTTGCCAGGCCGGAGCTAATTGCTCACGATTTTCAAAGGCCGAGGCGATAAGATATAGTCGTGACAGATGCTTTAAGTACTGACGGCGCCCTTCGTTGGTGGAGCAGTCATATTGCAAAGCCGCGCCCAGCATATTGGCCAACGCAGGGGCCTTGGCATCGACTAAGCGCCGCTTAAGATGCTCGATATCCTTAAAGCGCTGATCCATAACGTTGAGCAAGCCATTACGCATACAGTCCTTAAGCCAAAGCTTAAGTTCAGCGATACCTTCTTCAATCGCAGACTCGCGCTTGAGCAAGGTCTTGCTCTTAGCCTTAGGGGCTTTACCGGCAGCCACCGCAGCGGCCTGTTCTTGGGCTTTAGCCAGAGCTTCCTTGGCCTTGTCGAGCTTTTCTTGCGCACGCTGTTCCTTTTTCTCAGCATTGAGCGCGCGCTTGGCCCGCCACTCCGCAACATTTTGCGGTTCTGTCCCAGCCACAAACCAATCTTTATGCTCGACAAAGTTCAAGAGCAAAGCCAGGCCATGCTTGCATGGAAACTTGCGGCTTGGGCACGAGCACTTAAAGGCGATGTCCGGTTGCGACATATCGACCATCGCGACATAAGGATTCTTGCCACTACCTTGGCATTCACCCCACAAAGCCTGCTCCGAGTACTCAAGCTTAGGCCATTTAGCTTGCTTGACTAACCCCTTAGCTGACTTGAGCGAAGAGGCATCGGGTGCAAGCGACTCAACCTCGCTAGACGTTAATTTGGCATCGGTTCCCACGATTTCCTCTCCTTATCAGCACTAACCTGTCTTCATAATAGCACAATTCATTTTAAATACAACTACTTTTTAGCGAAAAGTTGTGAACCGCATCATTAATCAAGCGTACATAGACTAAGCTTCAAAGGCAACTAAGCACGCTCGTTCTACCTCAGCGGCACAGAGCTTCTTAAGGCGCTCAGCAGTGCCGCATGCCTCAACTAAATGCTTAATCACGTCCACCGCGTCCTTGCGCTTCTGAACTTCACGGGAATAACGCTCGCGCAGCGCGATATCCTCGCGCGTCTGCGCAATCTTCAGCGGCTCAATTAACTTTTCACGCTCGGCAATTTCCGCGTTGAGCTCAGCAATCCGCCCTTTGAGGCGCAGACAGAACAAAGCTTTGACCTTAGGCTCAAGCCCTAAACCGATAGCACTAAAGCGTGGCTCGAAATAATGGTTGTGGCTGAGCCAGCCAGCCTTAGCCAAAGATTTTGAGGCAAAGCAGGCCAAAAGTTGCTCACTGAAAAAGGCGCTAAATTTAGGGCCCCAGCAGGCAGCAGGTTCTGAAGCTAAGGATTGCGTCCAAATAAACAGGCTCCTCAGGTGATTAGACTCTGTGGTGCTGACCTGCTGATATAGTTCAGGATTGCGCACATAAGGCAAATGCTCACGCTCAGCATAGCTGGCCCCAGCAATGCAATCGTGCACCACATCCAGTGGCAGCATAGCCCCACAGTGCTGATAGAAGGCCTTGAGATAGACCTCGCCCAACTCAAAGCGAATACGCTTAATGAGATAAGCAAAGCAATTGGCAAAGAGCCAGCTGAGGTAGTCTTGCTTTTGCACAATCCATCCTGGGAAGTGCTGGGCAAAGGTTGCAAAGAGCTTATCGGCATCAACCGCATCATCGCCACAGCGCTCCAGGGCAAAAAGCTCAAACCATAAAGCCGGGGGCACCAAGAAGGTAAAGCATCTGAAGTAGGCCTCTGCGCTCCCTCGGTAATGAGCAGCATTAGGGTACTTCTTGAGATAATCCAAATCATCCTTAATCTCAGGAAAGAAGGTGCACAGCGCCGTCACCACTTCCTCATTGGTGACATCAACTTGATAAGTTAGGGTCAGCTTATCTTTTTTCCAGGTAGCCTTATAGAATTTGCGTACCAGCGCAATCATGTCATCTTGCCAGCCCACGTCCGGCAGCAGGCGCAACAATTCAGAAGCAGCCGACTTAACTGTGGTAGCGCGATCTTTGGCTACTAAATCCTCAAGCCACGTGGCCAGACGCTGCGCCAAAGCAGAGTCATGAGCCCAAGTCCCGGCTTGATAGCAATGAGTGAGTTGCGCGCTCCAATTATTCAAAAGCAAATCCAAGAGCTCAGCGCGCTCCTTAGCCGCCAAGGTCTTAAAATCAGGCTCAATTAAATCTAGCACGCGCTCTAATTCATAGCGCTCAAGCAAGGTCGCCACCGCGCCCTTACGCTCGGCGGCACTGCCGTGACGCCATTGAGCCGTAATATGCGCGTACCAAGCCTCCGTACCCGGCTCCCCGGTAGGCTCAACAATACTCTCATCAGCTCCAGCTTCATCATCTCCAGAGCGTGCAGCAGCCGCCGACAGGTAAGGCAGAATATAGTGCGCCCGTTGCGGCAAGAACGCCAAAGGCAAAGCAACGTAGAGCGAACTAAGCTCAGGTCGCAGCTTAAAGTAAGTATCCAAAAAAGACTTGAGCTGCGTCAGAGGAACCTTAAGACCAGTGCCATGTAGCCGCGCCAGAATCGCCAGCCAGGCGACCTCATTGGAGCGATAGTTATTGAGCAAGGACATGATCTCAGAGGACAAGTAGCGCTGACCTGAGGGCTCAGGGGCACAAGGTGCCACCGGCAATGGCCCTTGATGCAATTTGATCCGTGTAACCAAGGTCGCAGCATCATCTGACGCAGCGTTCTCGGCAGTACTCTTCCCAGCAGCGTCAGCAGTGGTCGGCCCTGCAGCATCAGCATGGGCCGCCCCTTCAGCGTCAGCACCGGCCGCTAAGGCCGCACGATACTGCGTCATTTGTTCAGGAGAAAAGCTATTGACCCGGCAGTTGTTATAAGCCGACTCATAGGCAAAGACGAGGCTCGTCAGCGCCCAAGCGGTATCAGCAGGCTCTTGGTCTAAAGCCGTAATCGCGGCGACAGCCTCGTGCAGCGTTTCTGGCAGCGCAGCGCTATTGAGCGCCTTATTATCGATGCCAACTAAGGCGGTGTTTAAGACTTCATCGCTGACGTAAAAAGGACGTTCCATTGGCATCTCCCTTATGTTCGGTTCCGGCGCCCTTATCAGGCACAGCAGTTAGCCCAGTAGCAAGCAAATTATTGTCCAATTACCTGCGCAACAAGCTGCTTTAAGAAAAAAGTGTGAGCTAACACTGCCAGCAAACTATTCAGGCGCGTGCATTCATGCTGGCATTGGTCAAGTTCACGCTTGATCCGCTCGTGACGTGCCTGTTCCAGGCGATCTGGCGCCACCTCAGCTGCGATCTCTGCCGTGAGGCGCTTGATCTCAGTGCTCTCACGCTCCAAGTGTACGGTAATCTCCTGCACGGTCTGCTCCCGCACCGAGTCATCAAGAGCCAAGGCAACCGCCTGGCAGCACGAATCAGCTGGGTCTGGAGTCGTGACCAGCACATCGGCCATCTTACGGCTGAACTTAGGCCCCCACGGGGCAGCTGACTGCGTAACAAAGCTTTCGGCCTTATTGAAAACTGCCACGCGATAAGGCTCGCTCACCCATTTGATGCGCAGTGGATAGTTTTCAGGATCGGTCAAGAAAGGCCAAGACTCACGCTCGTCGTAGCTGGAGAGCCGAGCTAAGTCCAACAGCACCAGTGCCGGTAGCTTCTGAGCAAAGATTGAGAAGAATAAAGCCAACGCCTCTTCTCCTAATTCGTACTTGATACGTGTGATGAAGTACAGCACGGCCGGACGCAAGCTGTGCTCCTGCAACAATGTCCAATCTTGGAACCCTGCAACGATAGCCGTAAACAGTGTCTTAAGCTTCCCAGATATCCTCTCAAGCACGCCGAACTTAAGCCATGCCTGCGGTGAGACCAAGAATGGTATAGCGTGCTGATACGAAGGCACAGAGCTCAGCTCAGGGAAGAAACGGATCCAGATTTCACGCGCCACAATATGGTCGCTTAAGCTAATGGAGAGCTTGTGTTTAGTACCAGTTTCCTTAAGCACAGTCGGCAACAGCGCCTCCCAATCAGCCTCAAAGCTGGAGTGCGGCACCAGCCGCAGCAAGCGGGCGGCGGCGGCCCTAACCTCAGAGGCAACCCCGACCGCTTGAAGCTGTACCCCGAGCAATTGGTTAAGCCCAGCTAATACTGGCGCGGACTTAGCCCACCAATTATGCTGATAGCCAAAGCTGACCTGTACGAGCCAGTGCGCATAGATGAGCTCCAAGAGCTCAACCTGCTCGCGAACACTCAATGCTCCCATGTCGCGGGTCAGCCAAGTCAGAAGTAACTCCATATCGTGGCGGCGCAGCAAGGAACAAACCTCCGCGCGGCGCGCCAACGCATCACCACCCAACCACTGCCGCTCCTCAGAGGAGCCCCCAGAAGGCTCAGCTAAAGCCGCCCTATCCCCTGCCACTTGGTACTCAGGCAACTGGAACTGAACCTGACCTAACAGCTCCAGCGGTAAGGTCGTGTACAAGCCATGCAGGCGTGGCAACAGGCGCAAGTAGTTCAGCAAGAAGGCGACACGCGCGTTCGGGGGTACGACCAAACCAGATTCAGCTAATTGCGGTAAAAAGGTAAGCCAGAGAGCTGCGCTCGCCTGAGGATTATTGAGCTCTGTCATCATGCGCTCTGATAGATAGCGCGGCGTACCCTCACGGCCAAACTTAGCCGGTGGAGGCAGCATACCTACTACACCACTCATTGCGTCCTCAAGCTCGGTGCACAACTGCTGAGCCTTAGTCGCGTCAAAGCGCGCGCTCACTGCCTGCTCATAGGCAGCCCGTAAGGCTTGCAGCGCACACTGCGTCTCAAGCGTAGCCGCACGCGCCTCAGGCCCCGGCAAAGCCTGACGCACCAGATCTGGTACTGCCTCAAGCTCGAGCGCGCAACTGTGCGGCTCAGCATTAGGAGTTAACGAGACCATCTTTCACCTCCAAAAATGAGATTTAGGCAGCAGGGCACGCACACAGCGCTTTGAGCATATCGGCCCACTCAAAATAGCGCAGCAACAGCTGTAAGTCGTGACGCGCAATGCGGCTGTAGGTTAAAAGTGAGTCGTACTGATCAAGCATACCGTGAGCCTCAAAACGCGTAATCTCTTCGCTAAAAGCGGCAATGCGTTCCTTGATGCGCGGTTGCGCTTCCCTGCGTACTTCAGGATCTAAAGATAAGGCAATCGCACTGAGATAAGGAGCTTGGTACTTCTTAAAGTAAAAGTAAGCGTTCGGGCGCCTGCCCACCACAAACTGCGCCAAGAGCTGCTCGAAGTAAAAGGCGCTAAACTTCGGACCCCACGAGCCAAGCGGCTCAGTAAAGAACTTTGGCGTGGACTTCATCAAGAGCATCATCGGATTTTCCCACAGGCTGTAGTTGAAGGGGTGAACCCCGCTTACCAGCGGGCACAGCTCACGGTCAGCGTACCTTAACTGCCCCAGCAACAAGAGACGGGTTTCGTAGAGGATATGTTGTTCACCACACTGAGCAAAGCATTCTTCAAAGAAAACAGGTCCCAACTCGAGCTGAATACGCTGGAGCAGGTAGGGCACGTAGATCTTGAGCTCATCATCGCGGTATCTAACGTAATCCCAACCAGGAAAGTGCTCTTTGAAGGCAGCAAAAAGACGCGTCGCATCATGGTTCGCATTGCCGCTGCGCTTGAGGCTGAACAGCTCAAACCACATCTCAAGCGGCAAGAAAAAGGTCAAGCACGCGATCTTTTCGCGATCGGTGTTAGTGAGCTTCATACGCCGCGAACACTCGGTGTAATCTCGGGACGTGCTGAGCTCAGGAAAAAAGATCACCAGCTCGGCAGCAATTGCTTGGTGCGAACGTGACAGCTCACGCTTGAGCACAGGGCCCCGCCGTCCTCGGCGCACCGAGAACACCTTACGCACAAACTCCACTATTTGCGTCTCAAAGCGCCCGCCCGGCAGCATACGCAAGAGCTGCGCGGCCGCCGCCTTCACCTCCAGCACCCGCTCCGAGCGCACTACTCTCATCAGCCAATGCTCAACCCGCTGCCCTACTGAGCTCCTGAAACCGCCCTGTTCCAAGGAGTGCTGTCTATCTTTTTGCACACTGACAGTGGCCTGAGCCGTGATAGCAAGTTTAAGCGAGGTATCTGCTTTTAGCGCCACCTCCACTTGCGTGGCCACATCCGCCATACCCACTGGCTTTGTTTCTAGCGAGTTAGTAACTACATCAGCGCCATAAAGCTTGCTCAAAGCCTCTACTAAGGCTTGTCCTAAGGCTTCAGCACTCAGTTGCGGCGGTGCCGTTTTAGTGACTCCAACCGGCAAGAAACCATCCCGATAACCTGCGGACAGGAACTTGAGCCAGTGGGCTTGCCATAGCTGCAAAATGCCAATACGCTCAGTCTTGGGCAACGCGCTAAAAGAAGGCTCAAGTAGTTCCAAAGCGGCATCATAGGCCCCTTGCTCCAAGAGCTCAGCAATCTTAGCCTTATGCTCGCTGGCGCCCCAGTCATCCCACGAATGAGGTTCACACATCAAGCCATCATCAGAGGCATAGTGCAGCCACAAGCGAGTTGAGCTATCTAAGAACTCCACAGGGAAATCCTTGTACAGTGGAGGTAAGCTTGGGCGCAAGCGCTTAAAGTTGCGCAAAAAAGCCAGAGCACAATGCGGCGGCACCTTAAGGCCGCTCCCACGTAGCCGCACCAAGATAGCCGTCCACTCCACCGCATTGATCGTCGGCGCAGTCAGCCGGGACATTAATTCCGGTGCGATATAGCGCTCGCCTGCCGTCTGCGGTGACTTAACCGGAACAATCTCATCGGAGACCTCCCCCAAGCCCTCGTTGCTGGCGCGCTCCCAGGTCGAACACAGGTTGATGATGGTGAATAGAGCCGCTTCTGGCTCATCGCGCTCCAAAAGTTGATTAGCGAAATCTTGGAGTGCCGCAGGCAGCGCTGTCACCTCAAGGTGATGATGGCTGGTTCCCAAGAGTGCGGCTTTCAGAAGCTCATCGTTGATGTAGGCTGGGCTATCCATAGACACACCTCCGTCCCCTATTAAGCCGCCGCTGGCAGCGCCCACGCACAAAGCTCATTTAGCTCATCGGCCCAGTCAAAGTAGCGCAGCAGCATCTGCAAGTTGTAGTGCGCTGTGCGGCTATCGTTGCGTCGATAGTAATCATGTCGCACATTTGGCACCAGAGCTGTCGATTTTCTTGGGAGCTCAGATCGGGTCAGGTAACATAGGGCATTCTTGGAGT
>CALXXU010000064.1 GCA_944392765.1 uncultured Anaerobiospirillum sp. | reverse complement strand
TCTTGCTGGGGGCAATGAGCTGTAATCTATAGAGAAACATAGACCTCCATGAAGCGGGCTAGATTGATGCATAAAGCGCAAGCTAGTCTTAATCTAAAGATGATTAAGGTGTGAGTTTCTGTAAATACCTTAATGTTGCGTTATAAAATATAATTAGATTTATCTAATTGTAATTTATAATGTGATTCACTTATTGGTGTAAAGCGTGGCTCTGCTCTTCGAGCAGTGACTGCACCATTAAGAGGCATCAAAGTTAATTTATAACAGCTCCCACCTTAACTTTTTCTCAGGAGCAGCTTATGGCAGACAGTGATTACCGTAGGCCCAATCAGGGACGCGCTCAATTTGCGCCTCCGGTGGACAAGGGCTCTTCTTACCAGATCTCCGCCTCAACTCAGTCCGATGCTTATAACGCCAGCTATCAGGAATCAGGTGACGCTACGCAAGGTCAAAGTTACGGTGCTGCCAGCCAATATGATCAAGGCGTTGCTCCGTACAGTACGACTCAGCAAGACTGGGAGCCTCAAGTAAAGATCGAGCGAGTCCAGATCCAGCAAGGCCAGGCTCAGCCGGGCTCAGCTGCGCAAGATTGGGGGCAGCAAGGCCAAGCTCAGCCGGGCTCAGCTGCGCAAGGCTGGGGACAGCAAAGCCAGATTCAGCCGAGCTCAGCTGCGCAAGGCTGGGAACAGCAAGGCCAAGCGCAGCAGGGCGGGTCTCAGTCAGGACAGGTTCAGCAATCTGCGCAGCAATGGGGTAATCAGCAAGGTTGGGGTCAAGCAGGTCAGGCCGCATCCAGTGGGTCTTCGGGCTACCCGCAGACAGCGGCAGGAGGCGGTGGCACTATGGGGCCTAATGGTCCTAATGGGGCGGCATGGGCGGGCGCTGCGGCGGCCGCTTCTAAGAAGTCGCGCTGGGAACAGTGGAGTGAGAGGCTAGGGACCCATATCTTAATGGTGGCCGGTATTTCGCTCTTGCTTCTGATTCCTACCGTCTTTTTCAATATGGTCTTGGACGATCGGCGCTATAACGAGCAATTGGCGATTGAGTCGATGGTCAGCCCATGGGGTGGCCACCAAATGCTGGCTGATCCTGAAATCATCGTGCCGGTCGAGGAAGTGAGCTCCTATCGCTACGAGGAAAGCGATGATGAAACGCAAAAGCGCATCAATACCGTCAACCTCGCCAATTACTATATCTCGCCGCTGAAGTCTGAGAGTACGATTGAGCTGGAGTCGCATAAACGCTATCGCGGCAATTACGAGACCACCCTCTATCGGATGGCGGTTCATCAGGTCAGCACCTTTGCCTTAGATGAGCGTTTAGCGCAAATTGCTGAGCGCTCTTCCGTGCAACAGATTATGTCCGATGACTTAAAGCTCATCTTCCATGTCAGCAATAATAAGGGTATTGATGAGATTAAGTACCTGTGCGTCAATGGTAAGGCCTATACCCCGGAGCCGTATCCGCACTTCTCGGGCATTATGATTAAGCTCGAGCGCTCGGACATTCATAAGATCGTCTATGGGGATAGTTTAGTTGAGGCCGGTGATAGCCGCTCCTGCGCTCTACTCAAGCAGGAAGCTAACCTGCAAGCAGCTACGAATAAGGCCCCTACAGGCTCGATCTTTGCCCAAAGTGCCTATGCTGATAAGGCCACCGACCCAAGTTTGGCTAACCGCGAACAGCTGACGCAAGTGCCGGATTTGGTCAATAGCTTAGATGCTGAGGCCGATCAAACTACCACTGCCGTAGCGGTAGCAGGTGAGTTAACTTCGTCGCAGTCGGCTGATGACCTGACCGAAGGCGTGATGACGGTCGAGGCCTTCTATTACGTGCGCGGTGCGCAGGGGATGACCTATATCCCAATTGCCCAAGACTCGCGCCTGACCGTTGCGGGCACGGGCGTGGTGCCTTCCTTTGGTGGTGCCTTCTTGCCAACCGACCGTTATATCACGGGCGCGGGCTTCTTAGATTCAGCCCAAATCGAGGATTTGAGCTTTGGTGACGAGCTCACGGGGTCGGCGGCCGCCTCAGGTGGGTCTGAGCGGATACCAGAAGAAGGAGCGCCGGGGCAGGGCGAGCCGTACTTTAAGGCCTACTACGCCCAAAATAACTTGGCTACCGGCCAAGCTCAGGTACGTACCGAGGACGAAACTTTCAATAGGAATAGCTCCTCGATTGAGTATCGGATTGACTTGGCAGACACCTCTGAGACCTATCAGCTCATTGAGCGCCTGACCAAGTACGTGCTGCTCTTTATTGCTATGACCTTCGTCACCGTCTTGGCCTTTGAGATTGTGATGAAGCGTATGGTGTCCTTGGTGCAGTACGTGGTGATCGGCGCGGCCTTGATCTTGTTCTATATGGTGCTCTTGGCCTTAAGTGAACACACCACCTTTGTCATCTCCTATGTGAGCGGCGCGCTGCTCATGTCGGGCATGATCGCGGCTTATTTAAAGGCGGTGCTCAATTCGCTGCGCAGTGCCCTGTGTGTTGCGGTACTGCTCTTGGCTATGTACGCCGTGCTCTTTGCCATCGTTCATGTCCAGGCCTATGCGCTGTTAGTCGGCACGGTTCTGCTTGTGATTATGCTCGGTATCGTGATGTTCATTACGCGTCGCCTCAATGTCACGGAGAGCGCAAGCGCACCGGAGCAAGCTCAGCCCAAGCAAACTCAGGCCTAGCCGCTCTCAGCTGAGAGTTTGTAGCAGCGCTTATTCCCTGAGCTAGCTGTGCACCAAGCCCCAGAGCCGACAGCTCTGGGGCTTTTGGCTTGCCCAAAAGATCGTTATAATTACGGGCTTGGTAGCGCCACCGTCACTGGATGTGAGTCCTTAATTGGTGGATGCTAAAAGTTTCATGCCAATAAGTTTTTGGGTTTGCTATGCCGTTTTATGAGTACCGCTGCAAAAATTGCGGGCACACCTTAACTAAGCTTCAGTCGATGAGCGCTCCGGCGCTGACTACTTGCCCTGAGTGCGGTCAAGAGAGCTTGGTCAAGTTGATCTCGGCCTCAAGCTGCGAGCTTAAGGGTGTTGGTGTCTTTGGTAACTCCAAGCAGCCATTTGCTAACGAAAGCAAGTCGTGCCCAGCAAGCGCGGGCGCTGGTGCTAGTGCCCCGGCTTGTGCCTCGTGCCCTCACGCTGATTAAGTCACGCGCTTAAGTCACACTGATTTAGTCACACGCTTAAGTCACACTGATTTAGTCACACGGATTAAGTCAGGCGCTAAAGTCAGGCGGACTTAGGCGTTAGTGGGGAGCCGTCTTGGGGGCGGCGGGTAAAATTGGTTTAGTGTTTTTGATAGGCATTTTGTATGTCAATGCGTTCTCACTATTGTGAACAAGTAGGTCTGAGCGAAGTTGGGCAGACCGTGACCCTGTGCGGCTGGGTTAATAAGCGCCGCGATTTAGGCGGTCTGATTTTTATTGACCTGAGGGATCGCACGGGTTTAGTTCAGGTGGTCTTCGAGCCTGATGTCAAGGATGTGCACGAGTTAGCTGCCACCTTACGCGGTGAGTTCTGCATTAAAGTCGTAGGTACGGTCCGCGCCCGCCCTGAGAGCCAGGTCAACGCCAATATGAAGAGCGGCGCGATCGAGGTTTACGCCAGTGCCTTAGAGGTCTTAAATAAGGCCGCCGTTCTGCCATTAGACTTCAACCAGGACAATACCGAAGAGCAGCGTCTGCGCTATCGCTACTTAGACCTGCGTCGTCCTGAGATGCTGCACAACTTCACCAAGCGTCACTCCATTACTCACTTTGTGCGTAATTTCATGGATGAGCATGGCTTTATCGACGTCGAGACCCCAATGCTCACCAAGGCTACCCCAGAAGGTGCCCGTGACTACTTAGTGCCATCGCGTATCCACCACGGCAAGTTCTATGCGCTGCCACAGTCGCCACAGCTCTTCAAGCAGCTTCTGATGATCGCAGGTTTTGACCGCTACTATCAGATCACCAAGTGCTTCCGTGATGAGGACTTGCGTGCTGACCGCCAGCCTGAGTTCACTCAGATCGATGTTGAGACCTCCTTTATGTCCTCGCAAGATGTCCGTGACATCATGGAGGAGATGATGGTCGGTCTGTTCCGTCATGAAGAGAACTTCGATTTAGGCAAGTTCCCAGTCTTAACCTGGACTGAGGCCATGGAGCGCTTTGGTTCGGATAAGCCAGATTTACGTATCGCCTTTGAGCTCCACACCTTAGACGAGTTAGTCAAGGATACCGAGTTTAAGGTCTTAGCTGAGAGCGCTAACGATCCTCAAAGCAAGGTCGTAGGCTTTGCTCTGCCAGGCGGCGCTGCTTTAAGCCGCAAGAATATCGACGGCTACACCGACTATGTCAAGAAGCTTGGCGCTTCCGGCCTGATTTATATCAAGGTCAATGACTTAGCTAAAGGCGCTGAAGGTCTGCAATCTTCGATCGCCAAGCACGTAACCCCAGAGCTTTTACTTTCGGTGGTTAACGCTTGCGGCGCTCAGAGCGGCGATATCGTCTTTATTGGCTGCGGCAAGACCGTTAAGTGCCAGACCTTTATGGGTGCTTTACGCTGCCAAACCGCCCGCGACCACAACTTAATTGCCCCAGGTTTCAAGGCTTTATGGGTCATCGACTTCCCAATGTTCGAGATGACCGAAGAGGCCGGTTTAACCGCCATGCACCACCCATTTACCGCGCCTGCTCATGTCACCCCAGAGCAATTAGAGGCCGATCCAATGTCGGTCTTTGCTGATGCTTATGACATGGTGATCAATGGCTACGAAGTAGGTGGTGGCTCGGTTCGTATCCACGACCCAATTATGCAGCAGGCCGTCTTCAATGTGCTGGGCATCAGCAAGGAAGAGGCACAGCAGAAGTTTGGCTTCTTGCTTGATGCTTTATCTTTTGGTGCACCACCACATGCCGGTCTTGCCTTTGGCTTAGATCGTCTTACTATGTTGCTCACTCATACTGACAACATCCGTGACGTGATTGCCTTCCCTAAGACCACCGCTGCTTCGTGCTTAATGACCGAAGCTCCGAATGTGGCCTCACCTGAAGCCTTAAATGAATTGGCTATCGCCGTTACCGATTTAGAGAAATAGCAGGAGATTAATATGTCAGGTCACTCCAAGTGGGCTAACATTCGCTTCCGTAAGGCCGCTCAAGACGCAAAGCGCGGCAAGATCTTCACCAAGCTGATTCGTGAAATCACCACCGCAGCTCGTATGGGCGGCGGCGACGAGGGTTCCAACCCACGTCTGCGCTCGGCCGTGATCTCGGCTTTAGCCCAGAACATGACCCGTGACACCATCAAGCGCGCCATTGAGCGTGGTGTTGGTGGCGGCGAGGGCACCGAGCTCGAGTCCATCACCTATGAGGGTTACGGTGTTGGCGGTGTTGCCGTTATGGTTGAGTGCATGACCGACAACCGCAACCGTACTGCCTCGGACGTTCGTCACGGCTTCTCTAAGTTCGGTGGCAACTTAGGCACCACCGGCTCGGTTGGCTACCTCTTCACCAAGCAGGGCGTTATCAACTTCCTGCCTGATGACGACGGCAAGATGGCAGTTACCGAAGAGCAGGCAATGGATATCGCCTTAGAGGCCGGTGCCGATGACGTTGTAGTCAACGACGACGGTTCGATCGACGTCTTCACCACTCCTGACAACTTCGCTCCAGTAGTTGACGCCTTCACTGCTCAGAGCATTCAGCCATCGAACGCTCAGGTCACCATGACCCCATCGACCGAGACTGCGTTAGACGCTGAGACTGCGGTTAAGTTTATCCGCATGATCGACTACCTTGAGGACTTAGATGACGTTCAAGAGGTTTACCACAACGCCAGCATCCCAGATGACGTTGAGGTAGAGTAAGACCATGTAGGGAGCTGGGATCAAATCGCAGCCTGTCTGCTGTGGCAGAGGCTTGATCCCAGCTTCCAAAGTGAGCTCCTAACCAACAATAACCTGAGTTTTTACGTAAGATAGGTCTGGCAGTAGCTTTACCTTAAAGAACAGCATAAATATGCCATTTGTATTTGGGCAGATACCACCTTACAGTGTTTTGTAAAAACTCAGGCAATAAGGCCATGACTGAGTTGCCTCGGTCATGGCCTTATTCTTTGGCTGGCGCCGCTCCTAGCAGGCGTCGCTTCCGGCGGCCGCAAACTTGGAGTTATTGGTCACACGAGAGGGATGCGCGGCTAGGAGTCGTCGCGCAGCAGCACGGCGGTAGCTAAATCAAGCTTATGTGGACAAGCCAGGTACACGTAGTAACCATCACCTGGGGCCACGGCCACTGGATTGCCATTCTTATCGCGCAGGGTGCTGCCATCTAAGGACAGTGGGCCTTGTGGGGTGTAGACCAAGATCTTGTTCTTGGCCTCGAACTTGTTCTTGACCTTGATATAAATGTCGCCATTGTCCGCTTGGCTTAAGATCTGGCCTACCACCTGCCACTTGCCAGGGGACGGGGCGTTGGTCTCGTAGTCTTGGGTGGCGTTAGGCTTGTGTGCCTCGAGTAAGGCGGTGGTGTAGCCACGGGCGGGAATCGAGCCCACAATGGTGTAGCTCTCCTCTGGGATGTCACGGCCCTCGGCTATGGCGTCGATCGCAAGGCGATAGGCGCGGGAGATGCCACCGGCGTAGAACGGCGAGCGCGAGCGGCCTTCGATCTTGAGACTGTCTACGCCCAGCTCCATGAGCTCCTTTAATACCGGCAGGGCACATAAGTCCTTGGAGTTCATGAGGTAGGAGCCGTGCTCGTCTTCTTCCAGCGGCATCCACTCGCCCTGACGGCGCGAGGTTTCCTCGATCTCGGCATAGAGCGAAGGTAAGTCGCGCTGGTCTAAGGCCGATTGCTCTTGCGGGGCAAAGGAGATGTGCTCACCTTCAAGGCCGACCGGGTGGGTACCCTGAGCGTCAACCAGAGCGAGGTTCTTAGTACGGTAATTCCAGCGGCAGGAATTGTTGCAGGCGCCTAAGTTGGCGTCGCGACGTGCCAAGAGACCGGAAATGAGGCAGCGGCCCGATACCGCAATACACAGAGCACCGTGGATAAAGACCTCGAGCTCCATATCCGGGCAAGCCTCGCGAATCATCGCGATTTCGCTTAAGGACAGCTCGCGGGCTAAGATGCAGCGCTTGACGCCAATTTTCTGCCAGAACTTGACCGTACCGGCGTTGACCGTATTGGCCTGGACGCTTAAGTGTACCGGGATCTCAGGATAGAGCGTGATCGCCCGGTCAATCAGGCCAGGGTCGGCCATAATGAAGGCATCAGGCTTGAGCGCGGCAACCTCATGGAGCGCCTCATCAAAAGCATTGACGCGGCGCATGTGCGGAATGACGTTGAGCACAGCAAAGAACTTACGGCCATGCTCATGGGCATAGGCGATACCGGCGGCAAAGTCCTCACGGCTAAAGCCATTGCCCCGCACGCGCAGCGACCAGCGCGGAATACCGGCATAGACGGCATCGGCGCCATAGTCAACTGCCATGCGCAGGTGCTCCAGGCTGCCAGCTGGGGCTAAGAGTTCAGGCTTCTTCAAAACTATCTCACCTCGCAGTCAAAGGCACGGGTTAAGGCAGTTACCAGCTCGGTTAAGGTTTCGCCTTCAATTAAGATCATGCTTTGCAGATCGGCAATCTTATCGCCTGAGGACTTAGGCAGATTTTGCTCTAAGTACTGATCCTCTAAGCTTAAACGCTTGACCGTTAAGTCGTTGGCGAGGACAAAGGTCGCGATCTCGCTGAAGTTCAGCTGCAATTCGGTGACGACCTTACCGGCCTTGAGGTGGGAGATCACCTCAGCGGTGGTCAAATCGTCCTTGGTGACGCGTACCGTGGCGCCGGTGTCGTCATTGCTCTTGAGCACGGCGTCGTAGCCTAACTTAAAGCCTTGTGGCAGCTCATTCTTGGCGATGAAGTTGGTCATGCGATCTTCGACCACGCAGCGCGGCTGGAACGGCTTAGCTGGGAAGGAGCCACCTAAGGCCTTACGTAAATAGGTGATAGCATTTTCTGCGCGCTTGGCGGCGGTGACCGAAACGCCAACCAAGCCCTTCTCGGAGTTGACCCAAATTAACAGGTCACGGCGCGTGACAAAGGCCTGAGCCAGCATCTTGGTGATGATGGCCTGCTTTAAAGCCTTCTTCTCATTCTTCTTTAAGGCACGGCCCATTTCCTCTTCGCGGCTTTCGACCTCATCGGCTAACACCTGGTTGACCACCGAGGTTGGCAGCAGCTTGTTTTCTTCGACGAAGCGGAAGAAATGGTTGCCGTTGTGGCTAAAGGTGTAAGCATGGGCGCTCCGGCCAAAGAGAGGAGCAAAACCGTAGGTGGAAATGTCGCTTTCGCTCATTGGCTTTAAGCGCATGGCACTGATCGCAGCCTCAAGCTCGGACTCATGGTGAAACAGCTCACGCAACTTGTCATCTAAGGCCACACTATAAAGGCGCACATTCTTAATCATCAATAAAGACCACCCTGATCGCAGAAAAGTAAATGGGGCCAGCGTGCTGGCGCAAAAAAAGCGCTGTACGCGCCCAAAGGTAGATTTTAGCCTAAAAGTCGCCCGTTTGACAAAAAACACCGCCAAAAGCACTGCGCCTCACTCCATTCCATGAGAGCCATCACTGCGCGCTCCCAGAAGCGGCTGATGCGCGCTGAGCACGCTGCGTCTGCAATTAAAGCAGAGCGCAGGAGGGGCGCGCTTTCATTGTGAGGTCAGGACGTACGCAGAATTGAGCCGCTTAATACTAGCCCCGGCTATGGCGGCACATGTGTGCGGCAGTGTGAGCGGTGCTCGGTCTGCTCAGTGCGCGCGGTGCTCGGTCTGCTCAGTGCGCGCGGTGCTCGGTCTGCTCAGTGCGCGCGGTGCTCGGTCTGCTCAGTGTGAGCGGTGCTCGGTCTGCTCAGTGTGAGCGGTGCTCGGTCTGCTCAGTGCGCGCGACGCTTGGGCTGCTCAGGCGTTGGCTTGAGGTAAGGAGGCGCTTAACGTAAGCGCTGAGTGCACGTGGCCGATCTTGCGTTCCGGGTAAGTACAGTGGTGTCGACCATAGATGAAGTTGCGGGGGCTGATTACAAAGAAATTGGTTGGTCAAGGCGTGCGCTAGCGTGGTGCATGCGCTTTTTTGCTGGGCGCAACGGGCGAATTTATGCGGTTTTCGGGGGCTGATTACAAAAATTTTGGCTCTTAACAAACATTTAACATTAGATCTCTTTGTTCTTAACTTGTGATCTTTATCATGCATCGCGTCTAAGGGATTTAGACAAAGTGCTGAGCTTTCCTACGGCACTTAAATGCTTAAGTTACTAGAGACTTATTAAAGATGAAGCTTTCGAAGTTATTTGCTGTGTTGTCCTCCGCTGCTGTTCTTAGCTCTGCCGTTGCTTTCTCGAGCAACGTCTACGCCGCTGACGATAGCGTTTCCACTGAAGGCTCGTCTTCCATGGAGTTGGTAATCGGCGTCTTAGGTGAGGCTTTCATGGAGACCCATGATGGTATCAGCTTTACCTACAACCCAACTGGTTCGGGCGCTGGTATCAACGCTGTAGCCGAGGGCCGCTGCGATATCGGTTTATCCTCGCGTAATTTAACCGATGCTGAGAAGCAGAATTTAAATGGTGATGTCGTTGCTATCGACGGTATCGTAGTCGTAGTTAACCCACAAAACCCAGTTAAGAACCTGACCTTAGCTCAGATTAAGGATATCTACACTGGTAAGGTTGACAACTGGAGCGCTGTTGGTGGTCAGGATCACCCAATCGTCCTGATTGGCCGTGAGGCTGGTTCGGGTACCCGTGATGGCTTTGAGAGCGTTACCGGCACCTCCGATCAGTGCAAGTATCGCCAAGAGTTAACCTCCACCGGTGACGTTATCACCACCGTAGCTCAAAACGTTAACGCTGTTGGCTACGCTTCCTTATCGGCTCTGTCCGAGAAGGTCCACGCTGTTACTGTTGATGGCATCTCGGCTACTGAAGACACCATCCGTGATGGTTCTTACAAGCTGCAACGTCCATTCTTATTAGTTACCCCTAAGAACAAGCCTCTTGAGGGTGCTGCTAAGGTCTTCATGGACTTCGCTATGTCGCCAGAGCAGGCTCACTTCGTTGAGGGTGCTGGCGTCGTTCCAATGGCTAAGTAAGACGTAACGACTCATAACGCATCGTAAGGCTTAACGCCACTTTCTTACGACGAAAGCTTAAGGTTGGGCCATGGGATAGGCCCAACTTTAAGAATAAGACACACACACCTTAAAGGGCTTGAGCCCGACTTGCTTGGGATGGCAAGTTTTCATTGATTGGAATTGGGATATGATTCGCACCAAATCCTCGAAGTGGGATTTAGAAACCGGCGCCCGCCTTTTCTTCTTGTGTTTAGGCCTGATCAATATCGCGCTGGTCATTTTAATCAGTATCTATCTGATTATCGCAGGCTTGCCTGCTATCGCCGAAATCGGCTTAGTTGATTTCTTATTTGGTGCCGAGTGGGCCTCGACTGCCGCTGAGCCTAAGTTCGGTATCTTAGCCTTCATTCTGACCTCCTTCTACGGTACCGCCGGTGCAATCGTGTTAGGCCTGCCATTAGGCTTCTTCTGCGCCGTTTACCTGGCTAAGTTAGCTCCAGCCAAGATCAGTGCTGTAGTTGAGCCAGTCATCGATTTATTAGCCGGTATTCCATCGGTCGTCTATGGCTTTATCGGTATGCTGGTCTTAGTACCGTTAGTCCAGCATGTCTTCGGTTTACCTGATGGTGCTTCGCTCTTAGCTGCGATCTTCGTGCTCACCATCATGATCTTACCTTCCATCATCAAGGTTTCTATCACCTCGCTGCGTGCTGTGCCAGAAGAGTACGAGTTAGGCTCCTTAGCCTTAGGTGCTACCAAGATTGAAACCGTCTTCCGTGTCAGCGTCGTTGCTGCCAAGAGTGGTATCGCCTCGGCTGTAGTCTTAGGTGTCGGCCGTGCTATCGGTGAGGCTATGGCGGTAATGATGGTCGCAGGTAACGTTCCTAATATGCCAGGTCTGTTCGAGTCGGTTCGTTTCTTAACTACCGCTGTCGCCTCCGAGATGTCCTACGCCTCGGGTCTGCAACGTGACGCCCTCTTCTCGATTGCCTTGGTTCTGTTCGTCTTCATCATGATGATCAACGCCACCTTAAACCTGGTTTTAAAGAAGGGCCGCGCTTAATCAAGCCAAGTGCTTAATCAAAGCTAGCACTTAATC
This sequence comes from uncultured Anaerobiospirillum sp., assembly GCA_944392765.1. Taxonomy (GTDB): domain Bacteria; phylum Pseudomonadota; class Gammaproteobacteria; order Enterobacterales; family Succinivibrionaceae; genus Anaerobiospirillum. The sequence goes on along the minus strand of CALXXU010000064.1, from coordinate 11,365 downwards.
AAGCCTAGCGCTGCCTAAGGCAGCGCAGCATCAAGAACCTTAGCGCTCATTACCGAATTTTCTAGGAACGCATACCATGTCCGACTCGCTTAGTATCAAGGATTATCAATCAGGCTCTGCTGATACGCCCAAGGCTTCAGCTAAGGCTTTAGGTGCCTTAGACGTCTCCAAGCTGGCCAATAAGAAGGCTGGCCACACTGACAGCGCAGAGCAAGCTGCTCCAGCCGCTGCTGCTCCAGCCGCTGCCGCTCCTGCCGCCGCCCCAGCTGCCCCTTACTCCGTAGCTGTAGGCAAGAATGGCGTGTTTGAACCATCGCGCAACGCCTTCCAGCGCAAGTGCTACAGCGTTGTCATGCGCAGCTTGATGTACCTGTGCACCGGTTTAACCGTAAGTTTGGTTTTCTTCCTTATCGGTTACATTCTGTTCTCGTCGATTCCACACTTCTCCTGGGATATCTTAACCACCAAGCCTAGCTATATCCGCAAGACGATCGGTGTGCTGCCTGATATCTTAAACACCGTCTATATCATTATCGCCGCTGTCGTTATGGTGCTGCCATTAGGTGTGGGCGCTGCGATTTACTTAAATGAGTACGCTACCTCGCGTCGTTTAGTCGGTGCCATCGAGTACGCCATTGAGACCTTAGCCGGTATTCCTTCGATTATCTACGGCTTGGTCGGTATGCTCATCTTCTGCCAGTTCTTTGGTTTGCAGACCTCCCTCATTGCTGGTGCTTTAACCTTAACCATCATGACTCTGCCAACCATCATCCGTACCACCCAAGAGAGCTTAAAGACGGTTCCAGCAGGCTACCGTGAGGGTGCCTTCGGTTTAGGTGCCGCTAAGTTCCGCGTCATCCGCACCGTAGTTTTACCTTGCTGCGTTGACGGTATCGTTACCGGCTGTATCTTAGCGATCGGCCGTATGTTAGGTGAGTCGGCTGCCTTACTGTTCACCGCTGGTTTTGCTCACACCATGCACGGTTTCTTCGATGGCTTAGCCAGCTCTGGTGCTACCTTAACCGTAGCCCTCTACGTTTACGCTAAGGAGCAGGGCGAGTTCGAGGTTGCCTTCGTGATCGCCGCTATCCTCTTAGTCATGAGCCTCATTATCAACCTCTTAGCCAACACCGTCGGTGCCCGCTTAAAGGCCCGCGCTGGTAAGGCCCGTGCTTAATTAAGCGCCCAAGATAGACATAGGCAGCGCTCAAAGGAGAGCTGCATCAAAAGCCCCAGGCTCATTAATCCGGTTACAACACAACAAAAAGAAAGTATTGGCTCGCTCTCTGAGCGGGCCAAGCCCTAAAAATCTTTCTTCGTACCAGTTTCCTGCCGCTATGACTAATCCAATTTTCAACGTTCAACACTTCAATCTGTGGTACTCCAACGGTGCTCACCACGCTTTAAAAGACATCAATATGCAGATCAAGCCTAAGGCTGTGACTGCTTTCATTGGTCCATCGGGCTGCGGTAAGTCGACCTTTATCAAGACCTTAAATCGTATGAACGATTTGGTCGAAGGCGTTACCACCGATGGTTCGATCACTTACCAAGGTCAAGAGATCTTGGATAAGAACTTAGATGTCTCGGCCCTGCGCAAGGAAGTGGGTATGGTGTTCCAAAAGCCTAACCCATTCCCAATGAGCATCTACGATAATATCGCCTACGGTCCTCGTACCCACGGTATCCGTGGCCGCAAGGAGTTAGACGAGATCGTCGAGCGCAGCTTACGTCAGGCTGCAATCTTCGACGAGGTCAAGGATCGCTTAAAGACTTCGGCTTTAGGTCTGTCCGGTGGTCAGCAACAGCGTTTATGCATTGCCCGCGCATTAGCGGTACAGCCTAAGGTTCTCTTGATGGACGAGCCAACCTCCGCTTTGGATCCAATCTCGACCTCCAAGATTGAAGACTTAGTTGCGGACTTAAAGAAGGACTACACCATTATTATGGTGACCCACAATATGCAGCAGGCGGTTCGTATCTCTGATGACACTGCCTTCTTCTTACTGGGTGACTTAGTTGAGTTTGCTTCAACCGACGCTCTCTTCTCCAATCCGCAAGACAAGCGTACCGAAGAGTACATCACCGGTCGTTTCGGTTAATCGCGCTAATCACAAACAAGGCCTGTCCCTGCAAGTTTTGGTATGGGGCGGGCGCTGGAAAGTAACAAGATGCGTGAACATTACAAGCTGCAATTGAAGAGCCTGTGCGACCAGATTGCACAATTAGGCCAATTCTGCGATGACTCCTTAGTTGGTGCCATCAATGCGCTGCATGACCATGATAGTGAGTTGGCTCAGCGTATTTACCAGTCCGACTATATCGTGGATCAAAAGGAGCGCGAGATCGAGAATCTCTGCCTCTCCATTATCTTGCATCAGCAACCAATTGCCTCGGACTTACGCTTAGTAAGCTCGGCTTTGAAGCTGATCACTGATATGGAGCGTATCGGTGACCAATCCTGCGATATCGCTGAGATTGTGATGCACTTAGATTATGCCGAGAGTGTTCACTTCAAGCTGATCGAAGATATGGCCAAGATTGCGCGCGCTATGGTGCAAGATGCAGTTGAGGCCTTTATCAATCGCGATATGGCTTTAGCTCAAAGCGTCATCAAGCGCGACGATCAGGTCGACAACTTCTTAGTTGAGGCGCGTGAGCTGATGGCTAAGCTCATTGTGGAGCATGACCACGACGCTGCCACCATTGTTGATATGGTCATGATCGCCAAGTACATTGAGCGCATTGGCGATCACGCCACCAACGTTGCCAACTGGGCTATCTTCAGCATCACTGGTTCCCACCCTGATAAGCATCCTGCTGACGCAGGCGTTGAGGTTTCCAACAACGGTGAGGCTGATGCAGCCTTACTGCGCGCCTAATCCCATTTAACCGAGAGCATTGCTCTCATCCCAATCCCAATAAGCGTCGTTATCTTCCAAGATAGCGGCGCTTTTTTGTCTGCGCGCCGTGCCCGCGCGCAGGGCGCTTGCGCCCCCAGCGCAGGTGCGCAGGGCGCACACCCCAGTGTGGGCTTTGCGCGTACCCAAGCGCTGGTTGTGCGCGTACCCCAGCGCTGGTTGTGCGCACACCCCAGTGTGGGCTTTGCGCCTACCCCAGCGCTGGGTGACCTGGGGCAACTTTTTCCTAAAGTGTGAGAGCGCGCAAAGAATTGAGGAAATTGGCCGATTGTGCTAAAATTTACATTGGTTGGCACGTTTTGACACAAGGACGTGAGACAGTTTGCTCCATTATGTTGACGGAGCTTGAGAGGAGGGCCGTAAGGCCTTTTTCATTCTTAAGTGTCCGCAGGAGTGTCTGTTACTACGACCGTCATGGGCCTTACCTAATCGCACGAAGCTTAATCTGACTACACGCTCGGAGCTTGCGCGCGCTTAGGTAAGGTAATGGCCGCTGTCGTGAGCCAACCTCCACCGACAAACGTAGGGCGGCGCTTTTGGAGGGACAAAGGCGTAGTGGCCCTATGCTTGTTAGAGGGTATAGGCGTCAGGTTGTTTGACAAGGTAAAGATTAATGGCTGATAACATCCACGAAGAAAACGAGGCGCTCAAGCCTGAAGAGCAGGCAGCTGCGGCAGTAGCTCCTGAGACGCAGGCGGCTTCAGCTGACGTAGCTCCAGCTGACGCGGCTGACGCTGCGGTCGACCCGGCTAAGGCCAAGGCTGAGGCTGATTCAGCTGCTGCTGACGCTGAAGCAGCCGCTGAAGTCGCAGCTCAGTACGCAGGCCAGAGCATTAACAGCACGGTGCCTCAGGTTAAGTTAGAGGATGAGTTAAAGCAGTCCTTTATCGATTACGCCATGAGCGTGATCGTCGATCGTGCCTTGCCTGATGTGCGTGATGGCTTAAAGCCGGTACACCGCCGTGTGCTCTACGATATGTACGACCTCAAGATTTGGCACAATGTGCCAACTAAGAAGTCGGCTCGTGTCGTGGGTGATGTCATCGGTCGTTTCCACCCACACGGTGATGCGGCGGTCTATGAAACCATTGTGCGTATGGCTCAATGGTTCTCGATGCGTGCCCCTTTAATCTTTGGTCAAGGTAACTTTGGTAACTTAGACGGCGACGGTGCTGCCGCGATGCGTTACACCGAAGTGCGCATGACCAAGATCGCCGAGATGATGCTCCAAGACATCGATAAGGAGACGGTCAATACCTATCCTAACTACGATGGCAATGAGCAGATCCCAGAAGTACTGCCAACGCGCTTCCCTAACCTCTTGGTCAATGGCTCCTCAGGTATTGCGGTCGGTCTTGCTACCAATATCCCGCCGCACAATTTAGCTGAGGTGATCGACGGCACGCTGGCGCTCCTTAATAACCCGAATCTGAGCTTAGATGAGCTCATGACCTATATCCCAGGCCCAGACTTCCCAACCGGCGGTCTTATTATTGCCTCGCCTGAGATTAAGAAGGCCTATGCCACCGGTCGTGGCCGCTGCTTAATTCGCGCCCGCACTCACAGCGAGACCGATAAGCAGGGGCGCACCACGATCTACGTCGATGAAATCCCTTACATGGTCAATAAGAGCACCATTGTCAAGGAAATTGCCGACTTAGTGCGCGAAAAGAAGATTGAGGGTATTGCCGAGGTCAACGACCTGTCCGATAAGGACAATCAGGTCCGCATTGCAATTGACTTAAAGCGCGACGCTTATGAAGAGGCGGTGCTCAATAACCTCTATCAGCACACCTCGCTGCAAAGCTCCTTCTCCTTTAACGTCATTGCTCTGGTGAACAATCACCCGAAGCAGCTGTCGTTAATTGAGATCTTGCAGGAGTTCTTGAAGTTCCGCCGTGAGGTGGTAACGCGCCGTACCGTTTACCTGTTACGTCAAGATCGCCGTAAGGCCTTCTTAGACGAGGGTCTGTTGGTCGCCAAGAGCAATATCCAGCACATTATTGATATTGTCACCAGTGCTGAGAACAGTGATGATGCCCGTCAAAAGCTGATGGCTGAGACCTGGGATGGTACCTTGGTCGCCTCGCTGATGGAATTTGACGAGCAGGGCGTGAACATCTGCTTGCCTTTAGGCATTGAGCCCGGCTGCGGCTTAGTGGAGGGCAAGTACCATCTGTCCGATCTCCAGGCGCGCGCTATCTTGGCCTTGCAATTAAATCGCTTGACCCACCTGGCCACCGAAGAGATTCAGGCGGACTACCAGAACTTAAAGCGCAATATCCACGATTACCTCGAGATCTTAAACAGCACCGAGCGCATGAACCAAGTAATTCGCGAGGAGCTGATCGAGGCCAAGGATACCTTCAAGGATCCACGCCGTTCGTCCTTTGTCCAGGTCGATGGCTATATCTCCAAGGCCGATTTGATCTCGCGTCAGGCCGTGCTTATCACCCTGTCGCACCAAGGCTATATCAAGTACCAAGATCTCTCGGTCTATGAGGCGATGAATCGCGGTACCAAGGGCAATGCTGCCGCCAAGCTGCGCGATGAGGATTACATCCTCACCTCGACGGTATGTAATAGCCATGACACTATCATGTGCTTTACCAATCTGGGCCGCTGCTTTGTCACCAAGGTCTATGAACTGCCGACCTCGACCAATCGTACTTGGCGTGGGCGCCCAGTGCAGAACCTCTTTGAGCTCTCAGAGGGCGAGGCCGTGCGCTGCATTCTGCCATTGGCCGAAGACTTAGACTTAGAGTCGCGCTATATCATCTTTGCCACGGTCAAGGGTGGAATTAAGCGCTCTAAGCTCAGCCAGTTCAAGAACCACATCGCACGCGCCAATGGTGCGGGTATCAAGTCGATCAACTTAGAGGATGGTGATGAATTAGTCCAAGTTGCGATTTCGCAAGGCGAGGATGACGTCATTCTCTTCTCCTCTAACGGTCGCGCGCTGCGCTTTAGCGAGTACAACAAGGCTCAAGACGGCGGCGATGAGGACGAGGCCACCGATGTTAAGCCAACTATCGCCGAGAGCGTTCCTGAGGAACCAGAAGAGCCCGATACTGATAGCGATGACGATGAAGAGGAGCTGAGCGACGCCGAGCGCATCAAGCGTGAGCTCACCGCCCTGCAACGCTACTTAGCCGTACGCAAGAGCGGTGATGGTATCCGCGCTAAGGGTCGTGCTGCTGGTACCTTGCGCGGTATGAAGCTGCAAGCAGGCGCCACCTTAGCGGGCATGATCGTAGTTCCAGCGGACAAGCTGACCGATGAGAAGCTCAACTACATCATGATCACCAAGGATGGTATGGGCAAGCGCGGCCGTATCATTTCCTTAACCGGTAAGGTGCGTCGTGGCTCTCAGGGCCTCACGTGCACCTCGAAGGCCGCCAAGAGCAAGGAAGTTGTGGGCGTGATCTTGGTGCACGAGGACTCGGACTACTTGGTCTTCTCCAACACCGGCAGCGTCTTACGTTCGCGCGTGGGCGACATCACGGTACGTGGCCGCACCGCTGGTGTCATCCGCATCAAGCGCTTATCTGAAGGCGAGGACATCGTAGGTCTCCAGGATATCGCCCCAGAGGTGGTAGTAGCTTTAAATGAGACCGCCGAGGCCCGTGCTGAGGAAAAGCGCCGCCAAGAGCAAGGCAGCAGCGCCCCTATTAGCGCTGAGAGCGTAGCCATCGCCGGTGACACCATCGACGGGGCCGAAGAGGCTCCAGCTGATGCCTCTGACCTCGACTTCGAGCCGGAGGAGCACCAAAAGACTGAGGCCGACGACGAGCTCTAATGCGCGCCCAGCCCCAACGGTGAGTTGAGCTCTAACGCGCGCCCAGATCCAACGGTGAGTTGAGCTCTAACGCGCGCCCAGCTCCAACGATGAGCTGAACCCCAACGGTTAGTTAAGCCCTATTTTGGGGCAAAACACGACTTCTATCAAAGGCTGTGCTCCATGGGGTGCAGCCTTTTGCGCTTATGTGAGCTCTGGGATATGATGTGAGCTCTATCACGTTATTTTTGAGGTAGGTAGCGATGAGCGTTTGGAATTTTAGCGCCGGTCCGAGCATGATTCCGCCTGAGGTGATGGCCCAGGCCCAGCAAGAATTTTGCGATTTCCATGGTTTAGGCATGGGTGTGGTCGAGATGTCTCACCGCTGGCCTGAATTTATGGCCGTGGCCCAAGAAGCAGAAGCTCTGTTACGTGAGCTGATGAATATCCCGGACAATTACGCGGTCTTGTTCGAGCAGGGCGGTGGCCGTGGTCAGTTCGCTGCTATTCCGTTGAATCTGCTGCCAGAAGATGGCTTTGCTGATTACTTTGTCACCGGCCACTGGTCGCGCTGCGCTTACAAGGAGTGCGCCGAGCGCTTTGGCGATGCGCGCTTACATGAGTGCGTGGTTAAGGATGACAACGGCCAGTACGTCGTCGATTACTCCAAGATGCAGGTCACGCCAGGCGCTAGCTACGCTTATGTCTGCCTCAATGAGACCGTCAACGGTATCGAGCTCTTTAAGCTGCCAGAGACCGGTGATGTGCCGTTAATTGCCGATATGAGCTCGGACATCTTAACCCGCCCAGTTGATGTCACCAAGTTCGGTGCGATTATGTTCGGTGCCCAAAAGAACGTGGCTCCAGCAGGTCTCACCGTCACTATTGTGCGCAAGGACTTAATTGGCAAAGCGCGCAAGTACTGCCCTTCGATCTTTGATTGGGCCATCCTCGACAAGTACGAGAGCATGTACAACACCCCTAACACCTTTGCTTGGTATATGGCCGGTTTAGCCTTCAAGTGGATCAAGGAGTTAGGCGGCACCGAGGAGCTTGAGCGCCGCAACATCGAGAAGAGTGAGCTGCTCTACAACTTCTTAGACCAGAGCCCATTCTATCGTTGCCAAGTCGCCAAGGGCGATCGCTCGCGCGTCAACTGCGTTTTCAACTTACAAAACGAAGACCTCAACGCCAAGTTTTTAGCTGAGGCCAAGGCCCGCAACTTAATTGGCCTCAAGGGCCACAAGGTCTTAGGCGGTATGCGCGCTAGCATCTACAACGCCATGCCAATCGAAGGCGTCCGCGACTTAGTCGCCTTCCTCCAGGACTTTGCCCAAGCTAACAGCTAACCCCCAAACAAGCTAAAGCCAGAAAAAAGACCGCGCCCGGTACCTCCAAGCAGGTACTGAGCGCGGTCTTTTTTTTTTTTCTTTATACGTTCAACGATAGTCAGTGGTGTTTTGAGTTTTAGTTGTGTTTTTATGCTAAAAACAACAATTTAACATTGCTGTGTTGATGAAAATAAGACCAACTTGATCTATAATCGCCTTAAATGATAGCTAAGATGGTGAGTACGGGTAAACTGATATTAATGTCCGTGCCGACTATGCCCTTAGCTCTTAGCCTAAGTTAGTTAGCCTAACATTGGTTGAGTAAACACACACATAGGGAGGCATATGGCTTCGAGATTTGCAACGCCTAACACGTTTGGTCCAGTATTGGAGTTTATGTGCAAGCAAGGTGATCCTATTTTCCAGAAGTCTGATCTTATGGGCTCGGTTGAAACCTCCGCTTTTCAATTGAAGCTGAATCTTCCTTATTCGCCCTATTTGCGCCACATGCTCGAAAGTAGCGCTTTTTACTGGTTGCAAGACTATCACCCTGAGGTGATAGAACCTGCTTGTGCTTTGTTTGAACGCTATATCAAAAAGCATGTGGGAAGCAAAGCTTATAAGTCAGCTCAGGCCTGCTTGGCTGCGCAAAAGCAAAATAAGCGCATCAACGATGCAATTAGCAAGGCCTTTGCTAGTGGTTACCAAGCGGCGTTAGAGCATTACCATCAGCCTATCAATGCCTCGCGCATTAAAAGAATCGCCGCTGCCCATGCCGAGGGCTCTCTGGACTCAGCTCAATTATTCGACAAGCCCCTCAAGTTAGGCAAAATCTCTCATGTGGCCAATGATTTTGCCTGTGGCTATAAGACGGCATTAGAGGACATAGGTAAGCCCATTGATGCAGCCAAGGCCTATAGGATCGGCTATGCCTATAACCTCGGTTCTATAGTGGTGCTAGGCTATAATACTGCTGGGGAGTATCTGGCACATGGCCTTGCCTTGGATGACGAATGGCGTACAGCAAAGCCGCATGGTCCTGATTCTAAAGGGCAGCATTATCGCTTAAATCATGAGGGTGGCATCATTACCGGCGGCATGGGGGGTAAGTTCAATGGTATGACGGAGAATGAGGCCTTTGGCAAGAAGGGGCGTGGCAAGGTCCAAACTAATGCCAAGTCTCAGCCACAAAAACCTGCTGTTAATGCTATTCCTCGGTCAATGCTAATGGGCGCTGCCACTCCCCAAAAGGCTAAACCTAAGAGAGCTGCGATTAACGCCAAGCCCCAGCCCCAGGTTCAGTCTAAGAGTGCTGTGGCCAACGTTAAGACTCAGCAACAGTTCTCTTCACGCCCAACCCAACTTAAATCGAGCAGCTTAACGCACAGCGATCAGGACTTACTGCAAAACTGCGTCTTGCCTTTTGAGGGGCAGATCTGCGATTTCGTTGATCAAAAAACTCTTGAGCAGTTAAAGGCTCAGTACCGTTCTGGGGTTAACGCCAAAAGTATCGAAGGTATCTGCACCAGAAGGGAGATTAGAGCGTTGCTCCAGCTGGGGCCGCGCCAGTACGCCAATAGCGATCTTAAGGACTACCCGCGCCTTGACTTTGCTGAGTTCAACATTCAAGGCAACAGCAATAAGCTGCAAAGTGCTTTTAACTTATTGCAAGCTAACGCTATGGCCGGTAACGCCCTGCGCAAGCTCGCCGACGCCAAGTTGCTGGAGCTTTCTGCGCAAACGCGTGACCACATTGACCAACTTAACCATCAGGTCGCTGAGGTCGAGCGCATGTATGGCGTGAACCTGCGCGATCAAACCGCTTTTGCGCTGTCAAAGGAGGGGGTAGGTTTTAAAGAAGCGCTGACCGCGATTTCAGGCCAAACCCCATCAAATCAAACGCTGCACCAGAGAGGAACAGAACTAGTTCATGCCAAGATGGTGGAGAGCTACGAACATGGAGCTCGTATTCAATACCCGTGGCTCAAGTTCTACCTAACTAAGCCTGATTTCCATTGCTCCAGTAGTTTCGTTGCAACGTATTTGGATGCCAGAAAGCTTGCGGCGCTCCTCTCTGAGAATAAGGATGCATTGGTAGCGCACTGGGGTACCTACGACTATGAGACGCATCAAGCGATGATTGCCAAGCTCACTTACCAGGCTGAGAAGGCAATTGAGTTCGTCCATGGTTGCACGGTGGACCAAGCCTTAGACCGGGAGTTTAGCTGCTACGACATCGCCCACGTCGATACACAGCAGGGAGGCTCCTATCAACCTGATGATCTCAACAACGCGCCTGTTGTGGCGCCATTGAGCTTTAAAGAGGCTGACTCCAACAATCCCAACCGCCACTACGGCGAAGTAGTCTATTTGCGTCACAGCGATGCACAATGCATTGTTGAGATGGATGAAACTCGTCCATTTGACAAAAACTGCTCATTCTGCGTTCCTGCCTATGAACTACGTCGTAGAGGGGTGTTGGTTGAGGCCAAGGCATATTTCGATCCTATAGAACTGCAAAACGGTATGCCAGCTTGGAGTGACTTGCCTCCTGAGATCCGGTTGCAATTTTGCAGTCAAAGTCTTTGGTTGAATCCTGTTACTGGTGCTTATCCTGATGTAACTTACCTTTGTAAGTTACATCGAGATTTATATCGAGTAAGCGACCAAGAGCTTCCTCATGAGCTTGAGAAGATTCTTAATCAGTTGATTGAACCAGGACAGCGTTTCCACCTTGCTTGGAGGTGGTCAAAGAAAGGCGGCCATATCGTTGATGTGGAGAAAAAGTGTAATGGTGAGCTCTTCATATACGACGCTCAGTCTGGTCAATCTTATTCGGTTAACGCATATTTTGACCAACGCCAAAATAAGTTAATGCATAAGGTCAACTTGAGCTCTCTGCGTACATATCGGGTCGATAACTGCGAGATCATAGAAGGTTTAGCTAAGTTTGCTGTGTCCAAGTTTGGAAGCATAGAAGTTAAGTATGGTAAGCTCATTACTAAAGATAGGAGTATGCAAATGTCCACTGATTCTGGCAGGGTATTTGACGATGATATCCCTGATTTCGTGCGTCGCGCCTGTGGTAATTACCTGGTTGAGTACTGCGGAGAGTACCGCACTCAAGGTAAGCTCTGGGATGTGTATGAATTGGAGTCTAATTTGGTAAATCTCTTTAAAGATGAGGGATTGCAACCATTAATGGGCTATCCGCTTTACTTGCTCTTGGCTAAAGATGGTTCAGGCCATGCTATGCAAATTGTTGACGAAAAGCTCGAGATCACTGATGCAGTGGAGGAGCAGACTGAGCAACTACGCAAGGAAGGCCACAAGCG
>CALXXU010000063.1 GCA_944392765.1 uncultured Anaerobiospirillum sp. | reverse complement strand
TCCCAACCAACGTAGTCCACCATAGGTGGACTGAGGCTAGTCAACCTAGGCTCGATTGCTCAAGCCCCGGTCGTAAGCCCGGGGTAGTTGACAGCCATCCCCTTTTTGACTTTTGCTAGCCTCAAGCAAAACAGGCGCCGGACTCAAGTTTAAGCTCAAGCCCGACGCCTGTTTTTAGCTCAATTGCTTAAGCTGCGTGCTTAGACAATGCGACGTAAGGACTTACCTTGAGCGTAGGCATCAAGATTTTCCTTGAACTGACGGCATAACTCCTCGAGGCAGGCATCGGACATCCAAGCCTGGTGTGGGGTTAAGATGAAGTTGTCGTTCTTTAAGAGCTTAACGTATGGGTGATTCTCAGGCAGAGGCTCAACCGAGGCGACGTCGGCAGCGGCACCACCAATCGTGCCTTGCTCGATTGCGGTAACTAAGTCTTGCTCATTGATCACACCACCACGGGCATTGTTGACGATGATGACGCTTGGCTTCATCTGCTTAAACTCAGCAGCAGTCAAGAGATCGGTGGTCTCAGCGTTTAATGGGCAGTTGACCGAGATAAAGTCAGCCTGCGCAATAGCGTCGGCAAAGGCGGTGTAGCCTGGGCGAACCGTGGTGGCCGAACGGTGCTCAGCCTTTAAGACCTTCATCCCGAAGACCTTGCCCAGCTCACCAATGCGCGAGCCAATCGCGCCTGAACCAATCACGGTCAAGGTGTGACCTTGCAGATCCACAATCGGATATGGCTTTTGGCAGAAGCAATCGGCGTTAACCCAGAGCCCATCTTCCATGCGCTTGCGGGTCTTGATCATGGAGCGCGATAACATCAGCATCATGGTCAGAGTGTGCTCAGCGACCGAATTGGTGCTGTAGCCCTGAATGGTTGCGACGCCGATACCGTGCTCCTTGCAGTAGTCGATATCGATGTTGTTATAGCCGGTAGCCAGCTCAGCGATGAACTTGACCTTAGGGCATTGGGCTAAGACCTCAGCGGTCATGCGGCACTTGTTGGTGACCACAATGGTGGCCTCACGGCAGCGCTCGACTAAAGTCTCATACGGGCTAGTTTCGTAGGAAATCCACTCATGGGCAAAGTCAGGACGAGGTAAAGGAAATTCCTTAGGGATGGCAATTGCATCCAAGTGGACAATCTTTTCCATAGACAAAAAATCTCCACGCCACACGGGCGCTCAATTCAACCAAAACTAACGCGGCCCGAGCCGCCAACCGCCTCAGTGTAGCCGATCTCAGCAGGCGATTTTGTGCCCTGAGGCCGACTTTTTCTCAAGCTTTAGGAAAAAGTCTTAGTAGATGCGGAAGTTGCCCTCAGCATCCACCTCATCAAAGTCGCCCTGGGCTGCCTCCAGCGCGGCATCCTCATCATCCAAAGCGGCATCAAGCTCAGAGGAACCTGAACGCGCGGCTGAGAGCTTAGGCGGCAGATAGCACAGCTCGGCTGTGGCCACCGCCTCTTGGTAGCAGCGCCACATCGCCTCTAACTCGCTGAGCTCGTAGTCCTTGTTGGTAAAGAGCAGCTCGACCTCTTCTGGGGTTAAGCGGTAATAGGCACCGATGCTCGTTCCCACCTGGGCGGAGGTGACATTGAGCGCGCCAATAGCGACACGGGTGAGCTCTTGCACCTCGCAGCCCACCATCTCAAACATTCGCTTGACCTGGTGGAAGCGACCTTGGCTCAGCTGAACGGCGGCCCAATGCCCTTGAGGGGACTCACCATCCTCTAACTCATGAAACAGCGGCGTAAGGGGGGTGAGCTTAGCGCCTTGATAGCGCTTATCTTCCTCAGGATGCTTAATCCCATCAGCAAAGCGCCGGACGGCGTGCTTAGGTAAGGCGCGATCAAGGCGCGCCAGGTACACCTTATTGACCTCTTTGCGCGGTGCGGTGATGTTGTGAATCAGTGCGCCATCATCAGTCACTACTAAAAGGCCGGTGGTGTCGATATCAAGGCGCCCCGCGCAATGCAAATTGGTGCAATTGCGCTCTGAGCGAAAGAGCGTGGTCACCACATTGTGGTTCTTATCGCGGTCCGCACAGACGTAGTTAGCCGGCTTATTGAGCAAGAACACTTGGGCCGAAAGCGCCTCTTGTGCGCTCACCCCTAAGGCGACGGCATCGCTTTCAGCGCCGTCTTCTAACCACAACGCATCATCGTCGTCGCCCAAGTCATCGTTAAAGCCCGCAATAACTAAGGGCGCACTGATACTGACCTTAGCGGCACCGTTGAGGATTACCTCCTCGCCTACCACCACGCCGCCGTCACGGATGACCTTGGTGGCCTGTTGACGCGACCAGCCTGTGATGTGAGCGACAATCTTATCTAAGCGCTGCATTTCCTTAGGAGCTGCCTTCTTGGCCACGATCACCTCGCTAACAAAAAAAAAAAGAAAAGAAAAAGAAGAATGCCCCGGCTGAGGCAAGGCCCATAAGCCACCGGCAAAAAAGGCAAGACCCTCAAGCCTTGCCCTTTTGCTAGAAAGTACGCGTCAAGCGCGCTAAATCAACCAATTAGCCCTGGTACTTGCGCAGAATCAGGGTGGCATTGGTACCACCAAAGCCAAAGCTATTGGACATGATCGTGGTTAATGGAGTCTCACGGGTCGAGGTTACGATATCAACTCCATCACAGTGTGAATCGAGCTCCGTGACATTGATCGAAGGGGCAATGAAGCCTTGCTCCATCATGATCAGGCTATAGATCGCCTCATTGACACCAGCGGCGCCTAAGGCGTGACCGGTCATCGACTTGGTCGAAGAAATTGGTGGGCACTTCTCACCGAAGACTTCCTTGATTGCCTCGATTTCCTTGATATCACCAATTACGGTCGAAGTACCGTGGGTATTGATGTAATCAATTGGGGTATCGCAGGTAGCCAGAGCCTGACGCATGCAGCGTACCGCGCCTTCACCGGATGGAGCCACCATATCAGCACCATCGGAGGTAGCACCAAAGCCTACCACCTCAGCGTAAATCTTGGCACCGCGAGCCTTAGCGTGCTCTTCAGACTCAATGACCACAATGCCACCACCGGCACCGATGACAAAGCCATCGCGCTTAGCGTCATATGGACGCGAAGCAGTTGCTGGGTTGTCGTTATAAGAGGTCGAAAGTGCACCCATGCCATCGAAGAGGCTGGCGATGGTCCAATCAGCGGCCTCAGCACCACCGGCAAAGATGATATCGTGTCGGCCTAACATGATCTCGTCGCAGGCTGCTTCGATGCAGTGCGCCGAAGTAGCGCAGGCCGAGCTAATCGAGAAGGAGGCGCCCTTGATCTTAAATGGGGTCGCCAGGCAGGCCGAAGTAGTCGAGCTCATCGTCTTGGTGACGGCGTAAGGTCCAATGCGCTTAACGCCCTTGCTGCGTAAGGTATCAGCCGACTCCACAGTAGCCTTGGTCGAGCCGCCGCCCGAGCCCACGATTAAACCTGTGCGCTCATTGGAAACATCGCTTTCAGCCAAGCCCGCGTCCGCAATTGCTTCCTTCATTGCGATATAGGAGTAGGCGGCTGCCTCACCCATAAAACGCAAATCGCGGCGATCGATATAGTCCTTAAAGTCGATGTTGACCATACCGGCTACTTGCGAGCGCATACCCATCGCGGCAAATTCTTCTTCCTTGACGATGCCGGAGCGGCCCTCACGTAAGGACTGAGCCACCGCCGCCTTACCTACGCCGATACTAGCAACTATTCCTAAGCCGGTAATAACTGCCTTACGTAATGCCATCGTTTTTCTCCGTAGCAGACAATCCAAAATAAGAAAGGAGCTAAGAACGTCCACTCCAACTATGCAAGCAGACTTAAGAGGCCACACCTCATTGGTGTGTCACTATCAATTCCAAGCATAATAGCACATGCGGCCCCTAAGGCCAGCCCCCTGAACGTCGCTCTATGCCGATTATGGGCCCTACTTTCCATTTTTCACACAAAATCGCCCTTTATTGCGGCCAATTCACCCATTAAGCGGCCAAACTCAGCTCTAACCAAGGACCACCTCAAGACAAGGGCACCTAGCAGCATCCAAGACATAACAGCAAAGTCCGCACTATCAGGGACGAATTTTTGACCCCTCAAATTTAACCTTGAGCATTAATTGTGACCTAGGTTTGCTACAATACGCGCGCCCGGTCGCAAAGCCGCTAAATAAGCGCTTTTTGCCCTGAGCTTTTGGTGCGCCCTTGCGGGTGATTTTAGTTATTTACGCGGTGTTGACATGCACTCTACGTTCTATCAGTTCACAGTCAAATCCCTGCTTGCAGGTGTTCTCATTGGCTTAGGTTGCGTCATCTACGTAGCAAGCCCAGTTAAGTACGTTGGCTCCTTCCTCTTCTCCTTGGGCCTGATGACCATCTTAATCAAGGGCTACTATCTTTACACCGGCAAGGTTGGTGACTGGACGCCATCCTCCACCTTCCGCCTCATCTATATGTTCTTATTAAATGGTGTAGGCTGTGCCGTCACTGCTTATCTCTTCACCTTAACCCGAATCGATCTCAGTGCGATCGAGCACATCACTCATGACAAGCTCAATGACACGATGTACTCTTCCTTTATTCTGGCGATGGGTTGCGGTGCCATGATGCACGTGGCTTACTACAACTTTGCCAAGGAAAAGCACCCGCTCTACGTCATCATGCCGATCATGTTCTTTATGCTGGCTGGCTTCGAGCACTGCGTGGCCAACTGCGGCTTCTTTGCTATGGGCTTAGTGGACATGACCCCAGAGCACTGGGCTCGTTTAGCCTTGATCGTCTTAGGCAATGCTTGCGGCTCCTTAGTCTTCACCAAGTTCTTACCAGCAGGCCCTGACGCCCACGAAGTACCACCGCTTTTTGACAACCCATACGAGGGCAAGGTCAAGCCATCGGTGGCGACCGACCAAAACGGCAATCCACGCATCTAATTAGCGCAGCTAATCAGTGCAGCACATCGGCGCAGCTCATAGGCGCAACTATAGGGCGCTTTCAAAGGGCATAGACAAGCCTTTTGCTCTGCCCAAACTTAGCTTTGACCTGCTGAATTTGGGCGGCAATTGTGTATAATATGCGCGGTTTTAGGCCTCAGGCGCCTGGGTAGGCCCCAAAAGGTCAGATCACAAAAGCCGCTGCTAGCCACAGATAAAAGCTAGACTAATTTAGGATTTTTACAGCACGTTATGGCAAAAGAAGAAAGTATCGAGATGCAGGGTGTTGTCCTTGAGACCCTGCCAAATACCACCTTTAAAGTTCAATTAGAGAACGGCCACACTGTTATGGCCCACATCTCGGGCAAGATGCGCAAGAACTACATCCGCATCTTAACCGGTGACAAGGTTACGGTGCAGATCACCCCTTACGACTTAACCAAGGGTCGTATCACCTTCCGCGCTCGCTAAGCGCACGTCCCAGCCGTAGCTGCTCCCAGCAGCTACTTGCTCTTTGATCCTTTGCCTTAGCCCACCTAAGGCAAAGGACATAGCCGCCCCAATCCCCCATCATTACGAGCACGCCCCCAGCGCCGTAAACGGCCTCCGCCGCGTCGTCGCTCAAGAACAACACTCACGCCGCAGGCTCCCTAGCCTTGCGATCTGCGCTGATCACTGACCTAGCCCGCGCTGTTCACGCCTACGCCACTCACACCTATGCCGTTCATGACTCGCGCCGATGCTATTCATCGCCTAACCAGTACAAGGCCGTGCCTGCACCGAATGCTGATACTTGGCCTTTCTTGCGCCGAAACTGCATGAAGCTAAAGACCGTAAATATGGTTATGCCGGTTAGTAATAGCCCATTACGAGAAGTTTGACAGATCAATTTGTTAATTCGTGCGCTCTCTTGCTGCATTTTGAGGCAAAGCACAGTTGTCTTTTTAGCATCATCTATTAAATAAACCAATAGCCAAAATATATTCAGCAAAACATCCCTACCCTAGCCCCCTTAGCCTCGCCCTCTCACGCACTGGCACTGCGCAAAACTTGACAAATGAGAGCTGATTCACAAAAGCCATAAACATGGGATCCATACGTTTGTGTAAACGTTTAGGTTAATCTAGGCCATAGGCAAGATAACCATCATAGCTACAGACAATAGATGTGAGGGGTATTGTGCACCGTGCGTGTGAGTGCAATTTGCGTACTTTTTTGCGGAAATTTTCTTTTTTGCGCTCGACTTTCACGCATAAAGCGCATATTTATCGCAAAAACTTATCACTAACCTTTGTTGCGCTGGCGTGCCTATTTTGCACTAGTGCACGACAATTTTGGCTTATTTATCGCAAAAATGAGCCGTTATTGCGCTGTAAACCTTTTAGGACATGAAAACGTTTCTAGCCTTGATCCAGCTCACATGATCCTGTAGATTTCACACTATCAGTTCAGTGTTTTTGTCCCCAAATCAGACCTTCGGTCATCCGATTTGAGGTCAAAATAGTGCAGTCGCACTAAATAGGAAAAAAGAGCTCGTTGCTCTGCTTCTCTGCCCTAAACTGATGCACATTGCGTTTCATTTCGGTTCATACCGAAAGGCGCTTGTTAGTTGTTGAGTTGAAGTAAGGCTCCAGATCTGAGTTAAGCAGGCATCTTAAGGCTTATTTCAATGGAGCTTGGGCTCAGGCCCAAAGGCTATTTCATGTACAAGGTTCTTGCAGGTTTGCTGCTTATCATCACTTTCTTGGTCGCAGCATCCATGATCATCGCGCGTCAGAACGCGCTGGATGTTCCTCAAGCCCAGAGCGAGGACAATCAAGCCTTATTGAACCTTGAAGCCTCTGAGTTTAGCGCTGACAATAAAGCCCACAGCTAACCATTTTCTTTCCTATCAGACGTCCTTGCATCTATCGTGCTACGTCGTCCTGCGCGCCCGATTGGGCGCATCCCCCCAACCGCATTGCTCCCCTCACATTCCGCGCACACCTAGGTGCTTAAGTTCCGACTTACGCGCTGTGGCTTTACTTATGCTTTAATTAAGATATCGTGTGACGTTACCACCTTCCGTCGCAATCAAGTAGTGCAACCATGCAGCATTTTTGACTGAAAACCGGTAAAATACCGGCTCTATTTGCTCAAAATCAGGTATGGTCTTGCCCACTTCTTGAGCTTGTTTGTGAAACTATCTCTTAACCTCGATTAGCTAGCTGCCGTTAATACTTTGTTAGTCAGTGAGTTTTGAAAGTTTTGCAACCAAGGGCATGCCTAGGCATGGTTCATGATCGTAACTGCCGACATGCTGACGGGCCCCGGCCCAATGCTTTCAGTTATAACGAAGCGAGTAACTTCATTTGATCAAATTCGTGCTGTCCCAGGTACTTTCACGAGTCCTCGGCTCTAAGTTGCTTTCCGGCCGTCACGGCAAGGACTACAGTGCAGAGCACATCTGCGCTGTCATACCCCTTGTTCGTTCTAACACCAAGCACACCCTAGGCGCAGCACTGTTGCTTTCAGGCTTAACCCTCGCCTACGCACCGAGCTGGGCTTATGAAGAGGGTTTAGTTCCAGATGCCGCAACGCTTAATCCGAGTAATTCCAGCTCAGCGGCTTATTCCAGCCCCCTTAATAACGAGAGCTTAGGCGCGCCAAGCGATCAGCCTGCGACTCCTAATAACGATGACTACCCTAAAGTCGCACGCTTTGGGGGCAATATGCTCGACAGCATCGTGCAGACAAGCCAAAACCTCGCATATGAGCGCAATCTGCGGTTACAGCACGATCAACTGGTTGAACGCTATCACGGTAATCTCAACCAGCCCAATAGCGGTAAGCAGCCAGCGAATAAGACCGAGCCATGCTTAGTGAACACCGATTTACTCAATGGTATTGGCAATGAGCGCTCGCTCGTCTTTTGGGAGGGTTCCTGTCAAAACGGCCTAGCTGAAGGTTTTGGCCGCGTCTATCTGGTGGACTCAGGGCGCAAGACTTTTGAGCTCTTAGGTAACTTCCACTCCGATGAGCCGCAGTTCACCACTATCTACTACGCCAAGAACACCACAGTCAAAAGTCAGACCGTCTATTTTTACGGCAAGGCCAACCGCTACCAAAGCTCAGGCATAACGATCAACTCTAATCATGTTGATAATGACTTGCTGGTGAGTTTACAGTTTGTGGACAAGGTCAATCTGGTTACCTATCAAAAGACAATCTCCAAGAACTCCAAGTACATACTCAATATCGAGGACTTTGGCAATTATGTCCATCTCATCCACGACTTGAGCAATACTCCGTACAGCACCTTGACTATGTCCTATCGCTTGCTCAACCGTGCCACCAATGGGCAATTAGGCTACAGCTTCACCGGACTTTCCAATGGCTCACTTCAAGGATACTATCGCGACGAGCAGGGCACGGAGCGCAGTGCCGATGTCATTCCTGAAGACGTACTTACGCACATCGAGCGCGTCAACGAATATATCGACGTTAATATTGAAAGCTGTATCGAGAATGTAATCAAAGCCGTCCCGGTAATTGACGCCTATCTGCAAGTGATTTGCTCTCCATCCTACAGCGATGCCATATGCGATCGCATGCAATGCAAGCAGATGTGCCAAGTAGGCAATACCATTACGCCTGAGGACAATACTGTTAAGTCGCTTTTACTGCGCTTAGTGCAGCATCATAACGATCACCCACTGCGCACTTACCTAGCGCAAGCCATTGAGCACAGCGCGCAGCTAGCACGCAGTCAGCAAGAGTACACGCGCCGCCAAGCTATCGCTAACTTACAGCCAACTGAGAGCCCAGCTGAGCAGATTGTTGCCACTGCGCCGGTTCCAACCACGCCGCAAGCAGGCAACACTCAAGATGCTAGCGCCCAAGAGACCCAAACGGCCCGCCTCAACCGCGATTACACTGCGCCGTATCTGGTTGATAACTTCCCTGACTTAGAGCCACCGGCTCCAAGCAACCAAAGTGGCTTTACGTCATTGCCTGATAACAATACGGCACAGAGTCATAGCGCTGCGCAGCCTCAGACCTTAGATGACGTGCTCCTCCCTGCTAATGCAGACGCTGCGGATATCGCCGCCGCACGTCAGCGCTTAGAGCAGCAACGCCGCGCGCAGAGTGCAAGCGGCTCAGCCAATCAACCGTATGTCGCAACCGAGCGCACTACCCTCACCAGTGAGGAGCAGCGCCTGCGTGAAGAGATTATTAACACTGAGATCAACCGCACCGTTGACGCCAACCAAGTCCCGTTGATCCCGCCCGCCCCACAACCATAGCCCGCCCCAAGGCCTTAGCTCTAGGGCCTTAAGGCTAAGCTAGCACCGCGCTGCAAGAAACGCAGCGCACCAAGATTAAACCACAGGCGCGGGTTCTAAGCCCCATTCGGAGGTAATAAGCCTGCGCCATAATGAAGCACAGTCCCAGCACCTAGCCCCATAATGGGGAATTAGTCCTCAGCTAGCACCCAAGGCACGCTCATAGGCTACCATTTTGTGATTAATGCGCTAAGACCTGTCGGTCTTAGTTTGGTTTCTTCTTGCTTTGAGGTCGCTCATGAGCTTTGTAAGTAAGGTTGTTGTGCCAGCTGGCGCCAAGATCACGTTAGATGCCTCCGGCAAACTGACAGTACCTGATAACCCAATCATTCCTTACATCCGTGGTGATGGTATCGGTGCTGATATCACTCCGGTGATGCACGAGGTGGTCAATGCTGCTGTAGCTAAAGCTTACGGCGGTAAGAAGGCAATCTCTTGGATGGAAATCTTCGCCGGTGGCAGATCGTGTGAGGTCTATGGTGAGAACGTCTATCTGCCAGATGAGACGATGGAGCTCATCCGTGACTATCACGTCGCCATCAAGGGCCCATTAACCACGCCTGTAGGCGGTGGCATTCGCTCCTTAAACGTCACGATGCGCCAAGGCTTAGACCTCTATATCTGCCTGCGTCCAGTACGTTACTTCAAGGGCACCCCAAGCCCAGTTAAGCACCCAGAGCTCACCGACTCCATTATCTTCCGTGAGAACGCCGAGGACATTTACGCTGGCATCGAGTGGGAAGCTGATACCCCTGAGGCCCAAAAGGTCGTAGCCTTCTTACAAAACGAGATGGGCGTGAAGAAGCTGCGCTTCACCGAGCACGTCGGCATTGGTGTCAAGCCAATGAGTAAGCCTGGAACCGAGCGCTTAATCAAGGCCGCGATTGAATACGCGATCGACCACGATCGCAAGTCGGTCACCATTGTCCACAAGGGCAATATCATGAAGTTCACCGAAGGTGGCTTCAAGAAGTGGGGCTATGAGTTAGCCCAGCGTGAGTACGGCGCCCAGGCCGATGACAAGGGTGTGGTCTCCTTCACCAACCCTAAGAGCGGCAAGCAGATCGTAATCAAGGACTGCATCGCCGACGCCTTCTTACAGAACATCCTCTTGTACCCACAAGACTACGATGTCGTAGCCGCGATGAACTTAAACGGCGACTACATCTCCGATGCCTTAGCCGCGATCGTCGGTGGTATCGGCATTGCCCCAGGCGCCAATATTGGCTCTGAGGCCGCAATCTTCGAGGCCACCCACGGCACCGCCCCAACCATCGCCGGTAAGGGCATCGCCAACCCAGGCTCGATCATCCTGTCAGCTGAGTTGATGTTGCGTCACTTAGGCTGGGAAGAGGCCGCCGACCTCATCATCAAGGGCATGGAAGGCGCGATCAGCGCAGGCCACGTCACCTCGGATTTTGCCGCTCAGATGGAAGGCGCCAAGGCCCTCTCCACTCACGAGTTTGGTCAGGCCATCATCGCCGCTATGTAGCCACGCTAAGCGCCGCTCTTCAGCCCCTGCTGAACTGAAGCATTAGCGAAGCTTCAGCATTAGCTAAGCTTCAGCATTAGCTGAACTAAGGCCCACAAGGCCAAAAGCCACGGTCGCCCCAGTCCACCGTGGCTTTTTCATGCCTCAGAACAAGGCTCGAGCTCGACCACCATCCCACTTAGCAGAGTGGCGCGCGGCGGGCGTCACTACGGCGCCCGCACCTGAGGACAAGCTACCCTTACTGGTCGAGCTTGTGAATGGTGAGTGGCGGGAGGGCCTTAACAATCTTCATGGTCTCGAGCGACACCGTAATCACAAGCAAGATGAGGTTCAGGATATAGCGCTCATCGCCTACTTCCTTAGCGTAATCGTTGTAGTCATTGACGATGTGCGAAGCCTTGTCCACAGACACACCGCAGCGCTCCACCACCCAGTCAAGGGCCGATTTCTTATTGACCACGTACTCTTGGACCTCAAGCGGGATGTGGCTGATGATCAAATCGTCGTTATAAACAATGACCGTCTTGTCCTTGGCCGCATTGCCGGTCTTGCCCTTGTGCTTGCCGTACTTAAGCTGCTTGACGTAGTAGTCCATGTTATCGGAGCTTACCCCGTTAGCGTACGTAAACTTGCAGCCGTCATAAGGTGCCACCTTCTCATAATCTACGTGTAGCTGAGCCAGCGCCCGCCCCGCATCAGAGAAGGCCTTAAAGTCGGCATAGGAGGCAACACGCGGAATGCGCGGCAGCTCCTTTTGCAGATTATTGGCGTAAGTGGAGCGATAGTCCGGGCTGTGCAAAATGCCGTAGATGTAATAGAACACCGCATCGACATCAATCGCATCCGCCTCTTCAGGATAGGCATCCTTAAAGTGCTGCACTGCCTCAGGGCGAATCGCGTCAACCCGCTCATAGCCATTAATGACCTCGCCTTGTACAGGTTGCTCAACTGAGTCCAGCAAGCCACCAGCGATAGAGCTCGCCCCCGACTCGACCTTGCGGTAGAGGTAGCGTGGGAAGCACTGGCTCTTCTCAATGTAATCCAAACTCGGAATTTGTGCGCTCATCAAGCAGCTAAACTCCTTGGCACCTACCCCTGTTGCACCTATAACCAGATTATAAGCACCACTAAAAGGGAAAAGTTTAGGCATTTGTCCAGGAACCTCAACCCAAGCGCGGTTGTTATAAACGAATTGCTTGTTGAATGGTCGATACAGTGAATGAGTTACTTCCTGTGGATTAAAATCAGGAAGTTGGCGCATCTTCAAAAGCTGATTGTTGAGACCTCTCGTCCACTTGATTTTGCTTTCATCATTGCTACGTTCAAATCCATGAGGATTGCTTTTTAGGGCTGCGACCTGGGCATTGTAGAATGCGATACATCCAGTAAAATTGCGAGCAATCGTTTCCTTGCTTGCATTGTAGGACCAGGCATCTCTGTTCGTCACAATGCCCAAGGCACAATTATCAAAAATGGCTAAACCATCAGTCTTCTTGCCATCGACCGTTATGAAATGACCAAAGTCATCTCGACGCTGATTGAGCCAGTCACCGTGAACATCAGGCTTAATCTCATAGATTGGAGCACTGAGGACAGAACCAAGCTCGATGAGCTGGCCCAGCTTCTCCTCGCGGCTCAGATAATCGTCAACTGAGGCAAAGTAAATTTTCCCTTGCTCTTGAGCCTTTGGGTTCTTGACCAAGATGGTCACAGCAATTGGGGCGCGGCTGCCTGCACCAAAAATCTTGCCACCCTCCTTGCGCGACTGTTCGCCAGAGGTACGCTGGTTACCTTTGAGGTGGTAAACATAGACTGAGCTAAATTCCTGTTGCAGACAGCGGCGCATGCCACTTGCTGCGGCTGCATCGATCCAACCGGCATTAGATACAAAAGCAATGATACCTTGTGCGCCAATGCGATCCGAAGCCCAGCGGAAGGCTTTGACGTATGAGTCGTAAAGCCCCTTCTTTAAGCCGCCTGCATCGGCCTGCGCCACATAGGTTTCAGCAATGCGTTGCTCAAGCGCTGGGTAGCTCTCGTTTTGGTTGTCGTCGTTTTGGCTTTCCTGACCAACAGAGTAAGGTGGGTTGCCGATAATGACTTTGATTGGGAGCTTTCGGATGGTGTTGCGCAGCTCAGCGTTTTCACCAAAGGAGCCTGCGATGGGGTGCTGCCGCTCTTCGTACTCGGCAAAGGTGTCGGTCAGCACCATGATCTTATTAGGCTCGTAGTGGGCGGCGTCCTTGCTCATCAGATCGTGGAACACTGACTCCACGTTAATGGAGGCCACGTAGTAGGCCAACGGCAGAATCTCAAATGCATGGAGCTCGTGGCGGTACTTGTGCTCAAGCTCTTGCTTGGAGATTAAGTCTTGGCATTGCATCATGCGCGTGATGAAGGTGCCTGTACCAGTGAATGGATCGAGGATATGAACATCCCTACTGCCTAAGGTTAAGCCAAACTCATGCTTTAGGATGTCGTTGACCGAGTGGTTGATGAAATCTACCACCTCTATCGGAGTGTACACGATACCCAGCTTCTCTTGCTGCTTCGGGAACGCCACCTTAAAGAAGCGGTCGAACAGCTCCACAATGACCTTTTGGCGGTCTTGCACCGAGGTGACATTGCGCATCCTAAACTCTACGCTCTGGTAGAAGGCCGCCAGATCACGGTTGGTCTTAGTCAAGCCTTGCGCGTCGAGCTTTATCAGCATATCCGAGAGGGCGCGGGCGATAGGATTGTGCTCAGTGAACGGAAAGCCTCGGAAGAGCTCGTCTAACACCGGCTTGATCACGATATGCTGCGCGAGCATCTCGATGATTTCATCTTCATCGAAGTGCTGGCACATCGAGGCATTTAGGTCTGCGCAGAAGTGGACAAATTGCTCCTTGAGCTCTGGGGCGGCGGTCGCAAGAACGTGCTTGATTTCCTTGACCTGCTCAGTGCAGATCTCAGCGACATCCTCGGCCCAGTCTTGCCACTCCTTGCGGCTGCCCAAGCGCTTAATCAATGTCGACTTGATCGACTCTTCAATGCGAATGGCTTGCTCATGTGGCAGCAAGAAGATTTGTGTACCTTCTTCCTCGCTTTTGCCCTGACCACTGCCATTGCCACTACGACCACCACCTCCATAGGATCCACCTGGACCGGTGTGAGTCTTAGCCTTGACCTTATCGTCGTAGGTGCAGACCACCTCGATACGCGGATCGATCTTGTTAAGCAGTGGATCAATGATTGATGTATCAGGGTTAATCGACTTTAAGGCATTGAGCACCTGCCAGACCACGTCAAAGCTCTTATTCTTCTCGAAGATGCTCTCTGGGTTGTTGAGGTCATTGGTGACAATCGGGATGATGACGTAACCGCGCTTCTTGCCTGGGGCAATGCGCATAACGCGGCCTACGGTCTGTACCACGTCAACCTGCGACTTACGTGGGCTCAAGAAGATCACAGCGTCTAAGGCCGGGACGTCCACGCCTTCGCTTAGGCAGCGCACGTTAAAGAGAATCTTGCAGTGGTTCGGTTCGGGCTCAGCTCTGAGCCAATCAAGCAACGCGCCCTTTTCTACCGCGTTCATCGAGCCGTCGATGTGCTCACAATCGCAGACCAAGCTGTGCTCGCTAAAGAAAGCCAGCTCGTCGTTGGCGCGGCCATCGCGCTCGCGCATTTGCGGCAAATGGTCGCGGTAATGCTCAACCGTGGCTTGGAACTTTTGGGTAAATTGCTTGGAGCCTGCCTTGTCATACTTGTTCTTAGCGTCGATGACCTGAGCAAAACCCACGGCACGGCGCATTGGGTCGGGATCATCTGTGATGTCGATGCCAAACTTGTTTAAGGCCTTCCAGGTGCCGATGACTTTGGCGGCGTTGTACTCAGAGAAGCTGATCAAATCATCATCTTTCAGGTCATCGCCCTTGGGGATTAAGGCCTTATCTGCAACCAAGATGATGACCTTGTAATCGACCAAGCAGCCGTATTTCACCGCCATATCGAAGTTGAGCGTATGGAACTCTGGGCCAAAGATATCGGGATCGTCCATCGAATATAGGACGGCTTGCTCGTTGGCCTCCTGTTCCTTAGCCAAGGTGCCGTAGACCTTAGGGGTTGCGGTCATGTAGAGGCGCTTTAAGCCCTTGATGTAGCCGTCATCATGGATGCGGGTAAAGAGCGACTCTTCATCGACGTCGCTGGCGGCACCGCGAGCACGGCGTGGTTTACGAGCTTTGCTTGCGGTTTTGCTTGCGGCTTTGCTCTCGCCCTTGCTGGCAGATGGCTCACTAGTTGGGAGCTCTGGTGCGCCGACTTCTGCGTCCAATTGCGCGGTCATAGCGGTCGCGGTGCGCGCCAGCTCGACCTTGGCAGCCTTAGCTGCATCGAGGTCGGACAGTAAGTAGGCACCGGCGGTGCGATGTGCCTCATCGCAGATAATGAGGTCAAAGGCTGGAAGATTGTAGTCAGTCTGAGCTTGATGAATGACGTCAAGCGACTGGTAGGTCGAGAAGATGACTGTCATGCCGCTGTTTTCTGGCACCAAGCCTTGGAGCTTCTTCAGGTTGGCCTTGAGCATTTCGGCCGCCAGGCTCTTGGCGTCGGTGGTGGCAGGGAAGCTTAACTCAGATGGTCTCAGATAGCTGGCAAAGTCGTTTTCATCGCCGGACTTGCCAACCTTGCTGTCAGAGCACACCGCAAAGGCAGTCATCGGAGCGCTGGCTTGGCGCTTCCAGTCAATGAGCGTCTGCGAGAGTAAGGCTAAGGATGGGACTAAGAACAGGACAAAGCCGCGATTGTTGGTTTGGCGTTCGGCAATCTTAAGCGAGGTGAAGGTCTTGCCGGTGCCGCAAGCCATAATGAGCTTGCCGCGTGCGTGGTGCTTGAAGCCTTCAATGACGTTTTCTAAAGCTGTTCGCTGGTACGGGCGCAGAACACGGTGGGTGAGCTTGAGCTCACCGGTTCTCAGATAGCCTTTCCAGTCGAGGTTAGCCTCCTCCAGCTCAGAGTGGCTTAAAGTGGTGACGTGCTTGTCGTTGGACAGGAGCAGGTTCTCGGCATGTTCCGAGAGCTTGCCGGTATAGACGAAAAAGCCTTCTCTGAAGATTGGCGTCTCGGTGCCCGGAATGGTACGACCTAAGAATGAGAGAAAGGAGTCAACTTGAGCCTTGGGAATATACTGCTCACGGCCATAGAATTTGCATTGAATAGCCGTATAATAAACATTTTGTTTATCTAAATGGGGGGGGTAGCTCTATTTTCTATATTTTCTAATGTATCTAGGCTAGTTGCAACTAAGTCTACACCCGTGTCTCGCGCATCGCCCCCGGTGAGCTCTTTGTGCTCTTTGGCCCACTCAGCGTAAGTCTGCACCTTTACGAATTGATCGCACCATGGTTGAGCCTGGCTTAACACATCGCGCACCAACAGCTCAAAGGCCGTACCCTTATCACGCTCGGTTAAGGTGTTCTGCTCAAAGCGCTGCAAAATCTCGTCAAACGCGGCAATTTGCTCAGAGCTGTCAATACTCTGCTCTAAGATCGCACTGGGCTCACCTAAGGTAGCAGCTACCACCTCAGGACTTGCCTCGGCTGCTGCGGAAGTGGAATCAATAATCATAAGCCTATCCTCAACCGGCATGAGATTCAAGAAAAAACCAAATCCATTTTACCCGCGTTAATGTGACGATTCATCCAACTGAGTACCTGTTCATGCAGCTCCCAAATGGTTAATTCTTCTACTTTGCGGCACATCTTTTACCTATGCTCAGAGCACAAGATTAGTCTTAGATGCAAGCATGTGAGCTGGATTTTGTTATCTCAATCACCAAATAAGGGCTTTGCTGATTCGGCGCACATTTTCAAATGGGGATCAATCTGATAAAATTCCGCTTTTAGCTGCAACCACGAGGCGGCTTTTGCTGTTTGCGCGTGGCACGCTAATTTGTTTTTTGGTTTGGTGGGGGCAAGACATGTCCGAGCGTTTTAAGCCTTATCTGACCGTGGCCTTGATCATTGAGCATGAAGGCCGCTTTTTGATGGTCGAAGAGTTCCAAGAAACTGGTGAACTGTGCTTTGGTACCATCGCAGGTCACGTTGAGGCTAAAGAGTCCATTATCGCGGCCGCGCTGCGTGAGGGCCGGGAAGAGTGCGGCTGTGAGGTCGAACTCGACCACTTAGTCGGCATCTACGACTACGTTAAGGACTACGAGACCATTATCCGCTTTACCTTTGCTGCTCACTTAAAGGATCACAACCCAAGCCTGGTGCGTGTGGCCGATCCTGACCAAAAGATCCAAGCTATCAAGTGGTACAGCCGCGACGAAATCTACGCCCAACGTGCCATGTGGCGTACGCGCCTGATTGGCTACAACTTCGACGATTACTTCAAGGGCCAGAAGCTGCCGCTCTCGTGCATCACTGAGGTGCGCGCGTAATGGCGATCTTTAGTGCCGATCACGTTTTCTCCGACCAAATCCCGTACGACTCCCTCCAGGGCAAGCATGTCGTCGTGGGCCTGTCCGGCGGCGTGGACTCGTCTTTGTCCGCTGCGCTGCTCAAGGAAGCGGGGATGAAGGTCACCGCCCTCTTCATGAAGAATTGGGAAGAGGACGATACCGCCAGTTATTGCGCTGCCGCCGAGGACCGCAAAGACGCTGAGGCCGTTTGTCAGACGCTCGGCATCGAGCTTAAGACGATCAACTTTGCCGCTGAGTATTGGGATCGCGTCTTTGAGAACTTCTTAAGCGAGTACCGCGCCGGTCGTACCCCTAATCCTGACATCCTGTGCAATAAGGAAATCAAGTTTAAGGCCTTCTTAGACTATGCTTTCCAGGTGCTCGACGCGGACTTTATCGCCACCGGCCACTACTGCCTGCGCAGCTTCGATGGCGGGATTGATGCTCCGGCGCACCTCTTGCGCGGCAAGGATGGCAATAAGGACCAAAGCTACTTCCTGCACGCCATTGGCCCCGGCAAGCTTAATAAGGTCTTATTCCCAGTCGGCCATTTAACTAAGCCGACGGTACGTGCGATGGCTAAGGAGCGCGGTCTTGCCACGGCCACCAAGAAGGACAGTACCGGTATCTGCTTTATCGGCGAGAAGCGCTTTAACAAGTTCTTACACGACTTCCTGCCTGATGCCTCCACACCAGGCCCGATTATTTCCACTGAAGGCAAGGTGGTAGGCGAGCATCCTGGCCTTATGTACTGCACTATTGGCCAGCGTAAAGGCCTGCACATCGGCGGCAGCGCCGAGGGCACGGGCGAGGCTTGGTACGTGGTCGATAAGGACATGAGCCACAATGCCTTGATTGTGGCGCAAGGCCACAACCATCCAGCGCTCTTTGCGCAAGGCCTGTGGGCTAGCGCCGAAACCTGGATTGTCGACGGCCCTAGTGATAATGAGCTACCGCTTAGCTGTACCTGTAAGGTCCGCTATCGCCAGCCTGATGTAAAATGTACGGTTGAGCGCGTGCTGCACTCACTATCAGGAGAGTCTCCACGATCGATGCTCAAGGTTACCTTTGACGAACCTGTTGCTGCCATCGCACCGGGCCAATCAGTGGTCTTCTATCGTAGTGCTGACTGCTTGGGCGGTGCCATTATTGAGGCACCGATTAAGTAGGCTCGTTCTTGTGTCTTGTTGTGCTTTTTCTTCGTTGGCCCCTGGGAGGTGATTATGGCTTCTGATACCTATTGCGAAACCATTGCGCTTGCGGCGCTGTTCCAATCGGCCGCTCAAATTCAACGCGTCGCCCGCTTCGGTGCCGTCGATGAAAATGAGATTGCGCCTTTAATGCGCGCCCTCATCATCACCAACCCGCAAAAGATCGAAGACATCTACGAGCCGAAGCGCTTAACTTCGGGCTTAAATCAGCTTTTGACCTCGCTTTACCCAAAAGAGGCCGCCCAGCCTAAGAATGCTGAGCTGATCAAGATTGCCTTTAGCATCATCAATTTGGAAGGCAACCTCGAAAAGCAAAATATGGTCTTCACGCAGTTAGACCAAGAGGTCGATAAGCTGCGCGACCAGGTCTTGAGAATACACCCTGACTACGAGAACAGCGACAACACGGTGCTCTTAGACTACGAGATTATCAAGCTCTACTCCAAGATTTACTCGAACTTGATTTCTCCTAATTTCCCAAAGCTCATCATCTACGGCGAAGAGAGCCATCTGCGCCGCACCGAATTTCAGGAAATGATTCGCGCTCTGCTCTTATCGGGCATTCGCGCCAGCCTCTTATGGCATCAAATGGGTGGTAAGCGCTACTCCTTGATGTTCCGCTACAAGGACATCTTAGAGTGCGCCCGCGCCATCTTGTCCGGTCAATACTAGGGCTAAGCCCAGCATTAGGGCCAAACCCGATACCAGGACTAAGCCCGATACCAGAGCTAGGCCCAGCATTGGGCCAGGCCCGGTAAGCCACGGTTAATCCCAGTTTTTATTTTCTTCTTCGCACACCTTGCTTGAGGTAAGTTATGCAACTTTCGCCATTAACTGCGATCTCCCCACTTGATGGTCGCTATGAGTCTAAGGTTCAAGAGCTGCGCGCCATTTTCTCTGAGTATGGCTTAATGCGCTTCCGTGTCCAGGTTGAGCTCACTTGGCTCAAAAAGCTTGCAGCTTGCCCTGAGATCAAGGAGGTTCCAGCTTTCAGCCCTGAGACTATCGCCTTCATCGACGATATCATCAAGAACTTCTCGGTTGAAGATGCTGAAGACATCAAGAACCGCGAAAAGGTCACCAACCACGACGTCAAGGCTGTCGAGTACTTCTTAAAGGACAAGACCGCATCGAACCCAGAGATTGCCGCTGTTAAGGAATTTATCCACTTCGCTTGCACCTCTGAGGATATCAACAACAACTCCCACGCCTTAATGCTCAAGACCGCCCGTGAGGAAGTCTTACTGCCTTTATGCGATGAGTTGATTGCTCAGATCGCCAACTTGGCTCACAAGTACGCTCAGCTGCCATTACTGGCTCGCACCCACGGCCAGCCAGCTTCCCCTACCACCTTAGGTAAGGAAATGGCTAACGTCGTCTACCGTCTGCGCCGCCAGCGCGAGCAAATTGCCAACGTCGAGATCTTAGGCAAGATCAACGGTGCCGTTGGTAACTTCAACGCTCACTTAAGCGCCTACCCTGAGGTTGATTGGTTCAAGTTCTCGCGTGAGTTCGAGGAGAGCTTAGGCTTAACCTTCAACCCATACACCACTCAGATTGAGCCACACGATTACATCGCTGAGCTCTTCAATGCCTTAGAGCGCTTCAACACCATCATTCTCGACTTTGATCGCGATATCTGGGGCTATATCTCCTACGGTATCTTCAAGCAGCGCACGATCGCCGGTGAAATCGGCTCCTCGACGATGCCACACAAGGTCAACCCAATTGACTTTGAGAACTCCGAGGGCAACTTGGGTCTGGCCAACGCTATCTTTGCCCACCTGGCAGGCAAGCTCCCAGTTTCACGCTTCCAGCGTGACTTAACGGACTCGACCGTACTGCGCAACTTAGGTGTAGCTTGCGGCTACTCGATCATCGCCTGGAAGAGCACCTTAAAGGGCATCTCCAAGCTCGAGGCTAACGAGGCTCACATCCGCGATGAGCTCAACCACAATTGGGAAGTTTTAGCTGAGCCATACCAGACTGTAATGCGTCGCTACGGCATCGCTAACCCATATGAGAAGCTCAAGGAATTAACCCGTGGTCGTGAGGTTAACCAAGAGACCATGTTAGCCTTCATCGAGACCTTAGAGATCCCTGAGGAGGCTAAGGCCGCCTTACGTAAGCTCACCCCAGAGACTTACATCGGCCGCGCCATCGCCTTTGCCGAAGAGATCTAAGCAAGTTCTCTAACTTTTTTGCTTCAGGCCGCCTGCCGTCAGGCAGGCGTGCCTTCAGATGCCCCGCCCTAAGCGCTTTTGGCACCGATCCTATGACATTCGGTGCACTGTTAGCACCTGATGCCCCTTGTGGCACCCTCCGTGCTTACGAAAGCTCTTAGGTTGGTGTTTCTAGACCAAGCCCTTGCTTCCTATCTTCTTTTTTTTGGGGAAGCGCATCCTCCCGTGCGGGAGCTCTGCACACCGTGTCCCTGTTCTGGGGCACCGCAATATCCTGTCGATCTGGGATCCCAAGCATCCCTTCTACTGCTCCTTGAGGCTAACTGTGCGCCCGACACGTGAACGCTACTTTGAGTGGACCTTATTAGGTCTCATTTTGATTATTGGCGGCCTCCTCTTTTATGAGGCATTGCCTTTCTTAAACGGTGCCCTGGGTGCCATCACCCTCTACTTATTGTTGCGCCGCACTAACTTCTACCTGTGCACGCGCTTTTCACGCGGTATGGCGCCTTGGATTATCACCTTGGCTGTCACCTGCTTTGTCATGGTGCCTTTGTCGTTTATCCTGTGGTACCTCATCGACGTAGTGCAAAATGTCGACTTCGATATCCAAAACATCATCCAGCGCTACACCGATACCATTACTTACTTAGAGCAGAAGACCGGCCTTGAGATCGCCAGTGATCGCACTATTTCCTTCTTGACCGCGCGCGCCACGGCCATCATGAATATGTTCATGAGCGGCATCAACAACACCGCAGTCAATCTCTTCACTGCGATCTTGCTCTTATTCTTCTTGCTCTCAGGTGGCATGAAGATGGAGAAGACCATAGCCCGCTGCCTGCCTTTTAGCGATAACAACAAGCGTTTGGTGATCTCCAAGGTCAGCACCATTGTGCGTTCCAACGCCATTGGCATTCCACTGCTGGCCATTATCCAAGGCGCGGTCGCAGCCTTAGGCTACAGTTTGTGCGGCGTCAATCGCGCGATCGAGTTCGGTGCCTTGACCGGCTTTGCCTCGATGATTCCAATCGTCGGCTCGATGCTGGTCTGGATTCCGCTTGCGATCTTGCAGTACTTTGAGCATGGCCTGATGCCCGCTATCTATTTGGTAGCTTACGGCGCTCTCATCATTTCTCAATGTGACAATGTGCTGCGCATGATCGTGCAAAAGCGCCTAGCCAATACCCACCCGCTCATCACTATCTTCGGTGTGATTGCTGGTCTGCCGCTGTTCGGTTTTATGGGCCTGATCTTCGGTCCTTTACTGGTCGCGATGTTCCTGCTCTTTTTAGAGATGTTCGTGAACCAGTACATCATTGGCGACAGTGAGCACGGCATCGTCTCCAGCCCTAAGCACAAGCACCGCCCAGATCCCAATAATCCAGGTAGCTCCTCTTTAACCGAGCGCTTCAAGCGCCGCGTCATCCCAAGCGCGGCTGCCAATAGCGCGGCTGCCAATAGCGCGGCCGCCAAGGCCGAGCTCACTAAGGCCGAGTCGGCCCCAAGTGCCAACAAGGCGGAGACGTCGCCAACTCAGTCTGCCGTAAGCTCAGCTCAGACGGCAACGCCAAGCGCTAAGCGCCCTAATCCGCACCTGGAGCAGCCTAAGGCCAAGAACTTCAAACACGCTAAGGCCCAAAGCAAGCAAGAAAAGCGCGAAGGCGCCAAGCTGCGTGCCGCCCAAAGTGCCGCGCCATCAGAGCTAAAGGCCACTGCACTGAAGGGCACTGAACTTAAGGCCCAAGAGCCTCAAGCCAAGCCTGCTAAGGCTGCCTCAACTGATGTTAAGGCCCCAGCCGCTAAGCCCGCAGCTAAGGGTTCAGCCAAAACTCAAGGCAGCAAGCCAGGTACTAAGAACGCTCAGAGCGCCCCTAAGAGCACTCAGGGCGGGGCTAAGGGCGAGGTTAAGAGCGCAGCTGTTACTGGCAGTGCAGCTGTTACTGGCAGTGCAGCTGTTACTGGCAGTGCAGCTGTTACTGGCAGTGCAGCTGTTACTGGCAGTGCAGC
>CALXXU010000062.1 GCA_944392765.1 uncultured Anaerobiospirillum sp. | reverse complement strand
CCTGTATTTAACAACATCATTTTAGTGCTTGAAGAGAGTCCTAGTCGACCGTAGCCCCCAAGACTCTCTCAAGGACCAAATAAATCCTTGCCTTGACCTTGGCGCGAGTAGCTCCATCTCTAAGCTAGAATTTTCTCGCTTAGAGATGGCTTAGCACCAAGGCTGAATATCATATCCTAAACGTAAATTTCTCTAGAATTGGTACAACGCACCGATCATACGTTTCATAAAATTTTAAAAATTCTAGCAACTTTTGCCTTGCGACAAGGATATAACCATCAATAAATCTGCTTCATATATTAAATTTTCTCGGTGTACCATAGGTACACAGATTAATCAGACATTTCTCAACTTAAAATGCCAGTTATTTTCAACGTCAATGGTTAATCTTAAGGCAAATGTTGCTAGAATTTTTGAAATTCTATGAAACGTATGTTCGGTACATCGTACCGATTCTGGCGAAATTCACGCCTAAATGCTAATTTATTTACTAGAGTTACGCAGCTCACTTGCGACCCGATCAAGCTCCGAGCGCACACTAATAGTGCTGCGCTTTGGTCGCTTGGCAAAATACCCCCCCAATTTATTGGTCTTAGCGAGTTGCTCGGAGCTATCGGCGAGCTCCTCACGTAAGGCCGAGGTGGTCGCGGTTGACATTGGGGTGGACGAAGGTGCTGCTTGAGCGCGCTTGGTACTGAAATCTTCAGCACTGACGCTGATTTCAGCAGCATCATGAAGTTCA
This sequence comes from uncultured Anaerobiospirillum sp., assembly GCA_944392765.1. Taxonomy (GTDB): domain Bacteria; phylum Pseudomonadota; class Gammaproteobacteria; order Enterobacterales; family Succinivibrionaceae; genus Anaerobiospirillum. The sequence continues at coordinate 22,107 of CALXXU010000062.1, read as the reverse complement.
ATATTCAGCTCCGGCTTTTCTGGGGCGTCTTGCAAGTCGTACTCAGAGGTCGCTTTCGAGGCGGCAGGTGCTTTTGCTTCCGGCTCGGCTGCTAAATGCGGCTGGGCCTCAGTTGGTAATTCAGTTGACTGGGTCGCTACGGCCTTACTTGACGTAGCTACCGCATTTGAGGTCTCTGTTGCCGTAGCGGCTGGGCCAGCCTGCTCGGCTGATGCCTCAGTTTCTGTCTCAGCTACTGGAGTGGCCGCAGCTTGCTGCTTGGTTGCAGCTACATTTTGGGGCTCGCTCTTATCTTCAGTTGCTTGCGGCTCAGGCGCACTAGGCTCAAGCTTGTTGGGCTCAAGTTTGGTCGACTCAAGCTTGCTCGGATCAAGTATGGTTGCCGCAGGCTCCTTACTCTGAGTTGCGTCAAGTGGCGCGTCTTGAGCGACGGACTGAGCCTGGGACTCGTTCTGAGGTTCGTTCATAGGCTCATCAGTCGGGGCAGTCTGAGGAGCCGGGGCTGACTGAGGCGAGGTTGACTGAGCTGGGGCGTTGTGCTTGCGGTGCTCGTAGAACTCCTTTAAGTCAGCGCGGTTAGAGATAACCTTGGCTAAAACATGCTCTAAAACGGTGAAATCAAGCGGCTTGGAAACGTGAGCGTTCATACCCGCGTTTTGAGTCGCGGCAATATCCTCAGAGAAGGCATTGGCGGTGCAGGCAATGATTGGAATGGTCTTGGCGTCGGCACGGCCGCTGGCGCGAATCGTCGAAGAAGCCTCGCAGCCATCCATCTTCGGCATACGCATGTCCATCAAGATGGCGTCAAAGGTGTACTCAGGGTTCAAGGTGAAGATATCCACCGCCTGCATACCATCCCAAGCGCAGGTGAGCTTGACGCCCTTCATGCCTAAGATGTCGCAGGCAATCTCCATATTGAGCTGATTGTCTTCAACAATGAGCAGATTGAGCCCCTCCATGGTGAAGTTATCCATGAACTCTTGGGCCAAGTCTTTGCTCTTAGGTTTCTTGTCCTCGCTCTCAGCAACTGGGGCGGGCGCGGCTGGGGTCGGGGTAGCGGGCGTCTCCTCATTTTCGTTAAAGAGCGAGCTATCATCACCCCGGCGCTCTTGCAGCTGCTGTTGTACCTCTTGAGCGGTCTCATCGTCGGCAAGACGCAGCGGCAGATTGATGGTGAAGGTGGTGCCCACGTTGATTGCGGACTTGACCTTGATGTCACCGCCCATAATGTTGACCACATTTTTGACGATCGACATACCAAGGCCAGTGCCCTGTACTGAGGTTAAACGCTGCTCACGCACGTATGGGTTAAAGAGTTTCTTTAAGAACTCCTTGTCCATACCAATACCGGTATCGGAGACCTCAATCATAAAACTTGGCTTGTGTAAGTGCGTCATCTCACGAATGTGGACATTGACGACACAGCCTGGGTGCGAGTACTTAAGCGAGTTGGACACCAAGTTGTTGAGGATCTGACGAATCTTGGCCGCGTCACCGATCACTACCTGATGGGTGACGTCAAAGTAGAGGTTAACCTTCTTGCCTTGCTGCTGGGCGTTGACCTTGAAGACGTCGATATTCTCCTTGACCTCGTGAATGATATTAAATGGGGCTAAGGTCAGCTTGCTCTCCATCTGCGGACGCGCTACCTCCAAGATATCGTCGACCAAGGCTAACAGCTGGTGGCTGGCGGTGGTCATCTTCTTGAAGACATCCGGCAGCATCTCGACATCCGAGCGCTTTAAGTGGTTCATACCGATTTGGCACAGACCAATAATGCCGTTTAATGGCGTACGCATGTCGTGAGACATATTGGCAAAGAAGACGTTCTTAGACTCTTCGTTCTTCTTAGCTGACTCCAAGGCATCGGTTAAGAGCTGGTGCTCCTCGAGCTCCGTGATCTTCTCTTCATCGATCAGCTTAAAGCAGATAATGGACTCGTCTAAGTCGAGGCTCTCATCAAAGAGGATACGCGCGTTGAACCAGCGGTAGCGGTTCTCGTTATTGAGCTTGAGCTGGTAGTCGTGACCAAAATCGCGGATCGATAAGCTGGCCAGATTGCGCAGGTGGTTGAGCGAGAAGTTCTTGTAGAAATTGTTCCAGCTCTCAGGCAGCACAAAGTCCGAGAAGACCGAAATGAGGTCATCAAAGCTATTGTGTGACGCTAGGCGCAAACGCATCATGTCGGGCGCTTTTAGGGTGGTAAAGGTGCCCATCTTGAAGTTGACGCGTAAGATGATCTGATAGGAATTACCCAGTACCTTTAAGGCCTCATTGGTGGTCTCAATCTGCGAGGATAAGTGGTACTCACGCCAGACCATCCACACTTCAATAATGATGAAGCTAACTACCATGAGCAAGAAGAGATTGGAGATCATGTGGTAGTTAAAGAGGACGTCCGAGTACAGGGTAGTCGCGATCGTGTACCAGCCGGTGCTTGGGTTGTAGGTGGTGAAGATATTGCGCTTCTCGCCAATGAGGTCGGTGATAAGCTCTAACGGCTCATCGTTGTAGCTGCGATTGCGCACTAACTTGTCAAAGAAGGTGTTGACGTGGCGCTGGATCTGAGCGTAATTGGCGTTAAATGGGGTGTAGTACAAGATCACCGTGCCCTTAGCGTCCACTAGGTAAAAGCAGTAATTGTCCGGCACTAAGGAAGCAAAGGTCGAGCTTTGCGAGGCGCTCTCTAGATAGAGGTCAATCGCGATCACGTCATCGGTGTCGCCGATCCGCGCTGAGACCGTGGTAATCACGGTGTTGGTGAAGATATCGGTGTACGGGTCTAAGATCACGGCACGGCCGCGATCGGCGGTCATAGCGGCCTTGTACCAAGGACGAGCCTCGGTGACTAAGAAGGCATCGCCATCCCAGTAGGTAGGCGAAACGATATGGCCATTGATCGACGCGTAGATATCAACGCGTATATCAGTTTGCTTCTTGCGTAGCTCTTCTTCGGTCTGCTTCATCCACAGATCAAAGGCGACTGCACCGCCATCGGGATCATGGGCGTGATCTTTTAAGAAGACATCGGCATAGTGGGCTAAGAGCTCGACAAACTGACATTGCTTTTGGAACTCGAACTGTAAGGACGAGTCCAGGCGCTGGGCGACCTCATGGCCTAAGGCATTGGAGTTAGACAGGATGTTCTCGCGCATCAAATAGAGCGAGGCGACCGAGAACACCGAGAAAATCATGAACAGGATGGTGCCGTAGGAAAAGATGAGCTTTTTAGCTTTGCGCGTGCGCGAGCGCATTCTGGTAATCGCAGAGCTTTTGGCCGAAGTCTTAAACATGCAAAACCTTTCCTACCCCATCGGGTGATCCGTATTTAGGCTAAGCTCCGGGTAGTTGCTGCCGGATACCTTACCTTTAGCACTAGGCTAAAACCTTGGCACGAGGCTCAAAATTTAGCACTAGGCTCAAGCATCGGTTCAAAGTGTCACCACTTCAAACCAGCAACTCAAAACAAAGCTGTGTTCGGTCTTGCCAATCAGGCCATGACATTGCAAAACTGTGCAAAATAGTGCAAAGCATTGCAAAACGGCCCATATCACCGGTACCTAGGCACAACTTTAGGGCATAATATCAGGCTTTATTTAGCAAAGCGCATTTTTATCAGCAATGTGTTAACTGATCCCCATTTTGTGCGCTCATTCTGTGACCCAAGCCACCAAAGTGGCAAACGCTGGCATTAAGCACGAGTCCTAGGCCAAGCGCGGGGGCGCTGAGCCGAAGCGACCAATGCCGGTAGAGCCAGTGAAGCTGTGAGCGCTGTTTGTGTCAGTTAGCACGCTGCTATAGATGCAACTTTCAGTAGGCCAAACCCAGTGAGATTATAGCACCGCGCACCGAGCCTTATGCAGGACGCTGTTACATTATGGGGGGTGGCTTTGGTTTTGCTACCATCACAGCATTTTGTTGCTCAAGCTTTGCACTAAGGTGGTGAGCCTCTTTTTCTGATCGACTTAACGCCCTGGGCCTTGCGCTGTCGCTTTTAGCCCGTCTTTTCCCTAAAATGGAGAAGCTAACCCCAAGTTGCGGGGGCATAGGGAGGGGTGCATGAAAGCAAGTGACAGCCCAAGTCAGAGTAAGGCCAATACCACAGGTAGTGGACTTACGCGCGCGTTAACTTTGACCATCGCCAACCATAAGGGCGGCGTTGGCAAGAGCTCGACCGCGCTTAATTTGGCCTGTGCCTTTAGTGGCAGCGGGCGCAAAGTGCTGCTCATTGACTTAGATCCGCAGGGTTCGCTCACCGTCTCCTTGCTGCGTACGCGGCCGCTGTCGGTCATCAGCGTCGGCAATGCCCTAATCCAAGGCAGCTCCTTAGTGCCGTGTCTTAAGCCCTATCCTAAGGGAAAGATTGACCTGTTGCCCGCCAACGACGACCTCATGGCCTTTTGCGTCTACTGCCATGAGGAGCCTGATAAAGAGCTTAGGCTCAATCAAGCGTTAGAGCCCCTACGCAGTCTCTACGATTACATCATTATCGACTGCCCTCCGGCGTTAAACCTACTCACCATCAATGCCCTGTGTGCCGCCGACGAGCTCTTAGTGCCGTGCACTTGTCAATTTTTGGCAGTTGAGGGCCTGCGTTCCTTACTGCATTTATTTGAAGGGCTCAAGCAGCAGGGCAAGAGCAAGGTGCACTTCATGGGCATTGTGCGCACGATCTACGATATGCGCGAGCCCATTGCGCGCAAGATCAGCGATGACTTAAAGCGCAGCTTTGGTCCGCTGATTTTAAGCACCATTATCCCGTACTCAAGCCCGATAAGTGAGTCTCCGGCCTTAGGGCGCCCAGTCATCCTCTACGATCAAAAGTGCGTTGGCACCAAGGCCTACTTGAGCTTGGCCGCCGAGATAAATACGCGCCTCAATGCCGGACCGGTCCCAGAACTGAGCTTGCCCCAGAGCGCAGACCCAACTCAGCCGACACCAAGCCCAGAAGACCCAGCGCCCGCCCCAGAGTCCACCGCAACCCCAGAGTCTGCTGGCACGCCAGATGAGACGCCTGACGGGCTTCAGGCAGTGGACAGTGCGGCAGCAGACAGCGCGGCAGAGGGCGGCGCGTCGAGCCCAGTGCAGGAGGCCCGTACCGAGGTGGGCAAGAGCGTCAGTGCAGCCAAGGACGCGCTGGAGAGCACAGTGGCGCAATTGGTCACAGCGGTCCTGGTCGATCAAAATGAGCTCAAAAGCGCGCTGGAACCGGCTGCTCCAACCGAGGACGGGGCTGAGAACAAAAACGTGTCTGAGTGGATTTCAGATATGGTGGGCGCTGACGAGCGCCCCGCTTGATGCCGTGAAGCGCTAAGCCGTGCGCGCAGCGCCGTACCCATTGCTGTCGTACCCACGCTCTGCCGCTAAGCCGCATGTTGTGGGCCGTCCAGCTTGACCCTAGGCCTCCTCGGAAGGCGCGGAACACTTGGGCTGGGTCGGCTTGCGCGGGTCGATGGCGCCAAATTCCGGGCGGCGCCGATAGATGAGGCTGGCGCTGACGGCGGTCAAGAGGCTCAAGAAGACAAAGATCCCCGCTAAGGACCAAGTCGAGGCGATAAAGCCCAAGACGGCAGGTCCCAAGAGCAAGCCGGTGTATCCGCAGATTGAGATAAAGGCGATAGCGGGTACCAGCGGCATCTTCTTTTGCTTGCCCGCCGCTGAGGTCGCGAGCGGACTGATATTGGACATGCCAATACCGATCGCAAAGAAGCTTGCGGTCATGACGATGAGGCTGTCCGTTGCTACTACCCCTAACAGACCCAGTGCCATTAAGATTGCTCCTAAAAAGGCGAAGTTGAACGGGCCAATCAAGCGCAAGATGCGTGGGGCGAGTAAACGGCAGGTGAGCATGCACACGCTAACGATGCAGTAGCCAATAGTGGCAAAGCTCTTAGGCAGATCGGTGTGGGAGGTGACGTAGAGGCCCGACCAATCAAGGACCGCGCCGCCCACCACATAGGTAAAGGCAGTGATGAGCGCCAGTGATATCACCGGCTCGCACGGCATGACAAAACGGTGCTTCTTTTTGCGCATCACGGTCGTAGCTGGAACTGGGCGCTCGTCTTCAATCGCGATAATGCGCGGAATATAGAGAGCTGACCAAAGGTAGAGGATGCCCATTGAAGTGACAATGGAGACTGCCGGACTCACGTCTAAGGTTAGGAGCACAATCATCAGCACCGCGCCGCCGACCTCGCCCATCGAGTAATAGGCAAAGAGCACCGACATCATCATCAGGCGGTAACGACGCTCAATATAGGCGGCAAAGACGTTGATCGCGACCTCTAAGGCGCCAATCGATACACCAAACAGAATGACCGCACCCATAATGACAAAGTAGCTGGGCGTGAGCGCCACCAGACAGATCGCAAGCGACGTGGTGGCACAGCTAATCGCGTAGGTGAGCTTAAAGCCGATGCGGGTCAGCACTAAGTTGGTCAGGAGCATGCCGCTCACTGAGCCAATGCCAAAGCTCAAGACCAAGACGCTGATAGCCTCGGTGCTCAGCTCCAAGGTGCGCTGCACAATTGGAATCAACGGTGCCCAGCAGGCGACGGCATAGCCGCACAAAAAATAGCCAATGCGGGCCACGTAAACTTGATGACGCGCCGACTCGTGCCGCATGCTCACCTCACCCTAAAACCAAGAACAACTACATTTTGCTACGGGGGCTCAGACCCACCTTTTGGAGCGGTGCCATTATAGCGGAGCGGGCGCAGACAACAAGGGCAGCTTGCACGGCAAGCTGCCCTTGGGGGCTGGGGCTTATCGCCCCGATTACTTTTTTGCGCTTAGGTCAATCAACTAAGCTGAGACGCTCTGCCTCTAAGTTTAGACGCTCTGTTCCCTAAGCTTGGAGGGACTGCCCATTAAGCTTGGAGGGACTGCCCATTAAGCTTGGACGGCTTGCTTGGCTTCAGCAGCGTTGGCATCAGCGGCGTCTAAGGCGGCAAGGTCGTCCTTGAGGTCTTGGTTGACCATGTTGGCCACCGACGCATCCGACCAAACGTTCTCGCAGGTCTCGATCATGTCGATGATGGCGTAGACCGGCAGAATGATACCCATGAGCAGTACTGGAACGTGCATCGAGCTCATTAAGGACAAGGTCAGGAAGTAGCAGCCCATTGGGACGCCAGCATTGCCGACGGCGGCAATGGTGGCAATCAAGATCCAAGCGATAGTGGTGCCTAAGGTGATCTCAATACCGGCATTCTGCATCAGATACAGGGACGTGATGAGAATGAAGGCGGCGCAGCCATTCATATTGATGGTGGTGCAGATCGGCAGCACAAAGCGCGAAACCTTAGGATTGACCTTGCAGTTGTCCTCGGCCGAGGCCATGGTGACCGGCAAGGTACCAGCCGACGACTTCGAGAAGAAGGCGACGACTAAGGCTGGGAACATGCCTTTGGCCACCCGCAGTGGGTTTAAGCCGCGACTTACTAAGAAGCCTGGGAGCACGATCAGCATTTGAATGAAGTTCGAGGCTAAGACCACTACGAAGTAGGTTGCAATCGAACCTAAGATAATGCCGTGACCCAGCTCGGTGACCAGCTTGGCGGTAAAGCCCATAATGCCGATTGGTAAGATCGCTAAAATCCAGCGGATCATGACAAAGAGCACGTCTTGCAGGCCCAAGATAGTGTTGAGCACGGCCTCACGACGCTCGTTTTTGGGCATGAGTGCCAGGGCAATACCAACAGCAGCTGAGATCAAGAGCACTGAGAGCACATTGCCCGAGACAAAAGGCTGCAAGATGTTGTTTGGTACTACCGCTAAGATGTGGTCAAAGTAGGAAGTCGACTGCTGCGTCGCGGTCACCTCAACTCCACCTAAGAGCTCGGATGGGACGTTGGCCGGAGCAATCACCCAGAAGAGAACTGCACCAATCGCGGCAGCGGCAATCGTGGTCGATAAAGTGTAGATAATGGTGCGGACAAAGAGCTTGCCTGAGCTTGAGTCCTTGCCTAACTTAGCTAAGGTCGAAATCAAGGCTAAGGCGATGATCGGCACCGCAATAAAGGAGAAGAGACGGGTGAAGATCGTGGCAATAAAGTCCATGAGCGCATTGACGCTGGCGTTATTGAGCAAGCCAAAGACCACACCCAAAATCAGACACAGACCGTAAAATCCGATCGTGAATAGACGCCGCTTTTTAGGCAGTTGAGCAAGCGTAGTGCGCGCTCGGGTATCGGGGTCGAGGTGGGGTTGATTTTGTTCAGTCATCCATCTAACAGTACACCTACGCAGCCACCATGCCCCAAGCAGAACAAACTAAGAAAGTTTGTTCTGTGCCTTGGCGGCCCGTGATGGAAGCCTCAGAGCACTGTCTCCATGTTTAATAAATTTGCGCTCGTTGTGAGCAGTGGAACTTGAGCTTGGGCTCAAGCTAGTACTTAAGCTCGGGCTCAAAGTAGTCCCTAAGCTTACCATCTAAGGCCCAAATTAGGCTAGCTGGGCCGTGGTGGGGCTTATGCCTCAAAATAGGGCAGGCAAATGTGAGCTCGGCCCAAGCTTTGAGCCAGGCCTTGTGCTAAAGTGTGAAAGTTGCGGTTTTTAGGCCGCTACCAACTGATTGCAAGGATATAAAGATGGTCAACAATTTCACTTTTTGCACTCCGACCAAGGTTCATTTTGGCAAGGGCGTTCTCAAAGAGCTCCACAACGAAGTTACCGCTGTGGGCACCAAGGTGCTCTTAGTCTATGGCGGCAGCTCGATCAAGCGTTCGGGCCTGTATGACCAAGTTAAGGGTCAGCTTGCTGATTGCATCATTTTTGAGTGCGGCGGCGTTGAGCCAAATCCACGTATCACTTCGGTGCGTCAGGGCGTGGAGATCTGCAAAAAGGAAGGGGTTGAGGTCGTCTTAGCCGTAGGCGGTGGCTCGGTCTTAGACTGCGCTAAGGCTATCTGCGCTGGTGCCTTATACGAGGGCGATGCTTGGGATTTAGTGCTTGCTCCAAGCAAGATTACCAAGGCGCTGCCACTGATTACCGTGCTGACCTTAGCGGCTACCGGCTCTGAGTTTGACTCGGCTTCGGTGATCTCCAATTTAGAGACCAAGGAAAAGATTGGTTTCTTAAGCCCATTTGTCTATCCAAAGGTTTCGATCTTAGATCCTGAGTACACCTACTCGGTTCCTGCCAACCAAATCTCCGCTGGTGCGGCCGATATCATGAGCCACATCTACGAGCAGTATATTTGTACTGAGAGCAATCTCATCAGCGATGGCATGTGCGAGACTGTACTGCGTACCATTATCGAGTGCGCCCCACGCCTGCTCAAGGATCCTAAGGACTACGACGCCCGCGCTCAGATGATGTGGGCCTCGTCCTTAGCTTGCAACGGTTTCTGCAGCTTAGGCAACGGCGTTCGTCCTTGGCCATGCCATGCCATGGAGCACGAGCTCTCGGCCTTCTATGACATCACCCACGGTGTCGGCTTGGCTATCTTAACCCCAGAGCTGATGCGCTACAGTTTAAATGAGGATACGGTCGAGCGTTACTGCCATTACGGCAAGGCCGTCTTCGATCTGCCTGAAGAGTCTGACCGCATGGCCATGGCCAAAAAGGCGATCGATAAGACCGAGGAGTTCTTTACCTCGATCAACCTGCCAAACAGCTTAAAGGCCTTAGGTATCGGCGAGGAGCACATCGACGAGATGGCACAGCACGCCTTTGATTTCAACGGCGCCTTCCATCTATGCCCACGCCCATTAGATGTTGAGGATATCAAGCAGATCTACCGCAACTGCCTCAAATAGTCGCAGCACAATTCAATTTGAGGAAAGCGCCCGCCTTAAGAGTAGCCCTCTAGGCCAGGCGCTTTTCAGTGGAGGAGCAGCCTCCAATACACGAAAAGCCCCAGCGTCGCCATCGGATCAAGATGACGGCTCTGGGGCTTGTTGTTAGGAGCGCTTTTCAGCGCGTGCTGTAAAGTGCAGCCAGCAAGCGCGCCGTAGAACGGCGCGTTGTGGCAGCGCTGAGAGCAGTGCCCTGGGCACGCTGTTAGAGCGGAACTCCCTCGGAGTGCATGATGCGGAAGGTCTTTGGCAGCTTGCGGCGGCGGTAGATGTAGATGATGCGCACGACATAAAGGAGGAAGGCGCAACTCAGCGAGCAAATAAAGCCAATCCAGAAGCCTTGCGCTGCCATCTTCTCACCGGTTAAGTAGCCGTAGGCTAAGGTGTAGCCGATTGGCATACCGATCACCCAGTAGCTCACCACTGTGATCGCAAAAATGGTCTTGCTGTCCTTGAAACCACGCAAAATGCCGATCGAGACCACCTGCATGCTATCTGGGAACTGATAGACTGCGCAGAACATCAAGAGCAGCGAGGCCAAGACGATTACCTCAGGATCGGAACTGTAAAGCTCGATGATCTCTTGGTGAAAGAAAATAATGGTCAAAACCGAGAACAGGTAGAAGAAAAAGGCCAGACCGTAAGCACCCATGCTCGAGCGAAAAGCACGATTCCAATGGCCCGCGCCTAAGGCCTCGCCCACGCGAATGGTGGCTGCCGAAGCAATGGCCAGCGGAATCATGAAAATGACGCCCGAGACGTTCATGGCGACCGAGTGCGCGGCGACCGTGACTGGACCAAATGGGCTTAACAGCACCGCTACTAAGGAGAAGCAGGTCACCTCAATGGTGGTGCTTAACGCCAGCGGCAGGGCAAATTGTAAGAACTGCTTGACCTCCGGCCAGTGTAGAGCAAACCAGTGCTGGTAGATGCGGTACTTTGTGTAGGTCTTGCTCTTTAGCACATAGATCAGCATCAAGATGGCGCAGATGTACATGGTGATGGAAGTGGCAACACCACAGCCCACACCGCCTAAGGCTGGCATGCCAAAGTGGCCGAAGATGAAGATCCAGTTGAGCGGGATGTTCAAGAACAGCGCGATAAAGCCAAAGACCGAAGTCGGTACGGTATTGCCTAAGCCTTCCCAATAGCCACGCAAGATATTGAACAAGGCAATAGCCGGCATACCTGCTGCCACCGCATAGAGGTAGAGCTGGGCCACCCGCACCATTTCTTGGTCGATATCATCCATAAGCTTATAGCACAAAGGCAGAAAGCACATGATGATACCCACAATCACCGAGGTGATCAGCGTGATCACAGAGATCAAGTGGATCTTCGCTGCAATCTCTTCGGTGCGCCCCGCGCCGCGCAGTTGCGCCACCGTCGGCTGAATCGCTAAGGTCATGCCCATGACAAAGAGGACGCACGGCCAGTACAAGGAGGCACCGATCGCGACGCCCGAGAGCTGCACGGTACCGGCCATGCCCGCCATCACGGTATCGACCACGCCCATGGCGGTGGTAGCAATCGAGCCTAAGAAAATCGGTAAGAAGAGCTTAAAGGTACGGCGCAGATCGACCGACCAGCTCGGGACAATTTCACCTGGGATAGGATCAAATTTGGATTTTCCCATCGTCAAACCTCAACAACCCAATACGCCCGGTCAAGAAGAGAGGAATTGCATGGCGGGCGCGGCAAGCTTGCCTTATTGGTTCAATGGTGGCTGCCTAGGACACAAACCGTGAGCTGAGACTGGGGAGCTCATCAGTGCGTGGGCGGGCAGAAAAAGCTGCGGGACGCAGCAGACAGATCAAAGAGCGGTTGGAGAGGATGGCCTCAGCCATCATGCTGGCGCTTTGTGCGCGGGACTTGCGTTAAGCCTTCTAGACCATTGCGCAGCCAAGTCCTCTTATGAGCGGCGCCCATAATAACCGAGCGCATCTAAATTTGCACGAGTGGCCTCAAAAAAAAAATTGCCTTTCTCTTTGGGCCAACGCTGCGCACTTTGGCACGATATCGACTTTGATCTAGGGTAGTGCTTGCTCCCTAAACGCAAAGCCCCCAAGCTCCCCTTTGTTAAGCGAAGAGCGAGCATGGAGCTTATGAATGAGCGCGAGCTGCAGCGCAATTGGGGTGAGTTATGGCCAGTTAGCTCATCGCTTTGAGCTTGGCCGCAAGCTTTTGGTATTGGGCGCACAGCTCCGGACTTAAGTCGTAGTAGTCAGGTTTGGTGACCAGCTCATCGATGTAAGTTAAGACCGAGCCAATCGCCTGCGGGCGCAGCTCAAACCACTTGAGCTCTTCCCACGGCTTGACCTGGCCTTGGGCTAAACGGCGGTGGGCATAGGCCATGGCGGCGGTGATAAGCAGCGGGTGGACGCCCTGCTGCATCAAGTACTGCTTGACCTCGTCGCTCAGAGCAGCGCTGGGCTCGAGAGCGGTGCTTTGGGTGGCAGGGAGGGTCGTACCGCTGGCACTAGCGCGCTCTTGGGCTCTGCGCTCATAGAACTTGCGCTGCTCTTGTTCGGCCTCAATCATGGCTTGACGCAGGATTTCAGCTGACAGCGCCTTAAAGCATTGCTCCAAATGCTGCGACTTGCCCGCTAAGGGCTGGAGCACTAAGGAGACAATGTGCTCAATCACCAAGGCCGTGGCCGGATTGTAGCCTGGATCCTTGCGCTTGAGCTGACGATCGCGTAGCCGTGCCGGGTGCTTGGTGTAGCGCTCGACTAGGGCGCGCGCGTCCTCAGGCGTGCTCATCGTAAGGTCAGTGGTCGGACTCTGGGCAGGGCTCTTGGCCGTACTCTGGGCAGCTTGCGTGTGCGCGGGCGCTCCTGGGACTTGATTACGGCGGGTCATAACCACGCCACCTGCGAGCAGAATCAAAGTGATGAGCGGCCACCACCAGGCCATGCCTAAGGCGGCAAAGATAAGCGTGAGAACAAGGGCGCAGCCTAATAGACCAGCGACGATTATCTTTTTGCTCTTAGGCATAGTTAGCTCCATGGTTATTGCGCGTCTTGCTGCACGCCTTGCTGCTCGTTGCGCTGTTGTGCTTCAGGCAGCTGCGTGCTGGACTGCGGCTTGCCTTGCTGCTCTTGCTGCATCACGGCCTTGAGGTTGCGGTAATGCTTGAGCACGCGCAAGCGATAGAGAATTGAGGCTGTGACTAAGCCACAGGCCAGACCAACCCAGAAACCGCGTGGGCCCTCAAGTCCGGTTTGCGGGTCACCAATCAAGGTTTCAAGGTAAGGGATGTGGAGATAACCATAGCACAAGGACACGCCAATCGTCAGCGCCACGCAGTAGAACGCTACAAAAGTCACGCCTAAGATGGTCAAGGTGTCCTTGAAGCCACGCAGCATAAAGGCTTGGATGGTTTGGGTGCTCTCAAAAAGCTGATTGAACGAGGCAAAGAAGATTAAGATGCCTGCTAGGGCTAACACCGCTTCGTCATGGCTAAACAGGCGCGGTAAGTGATTGCGCCCGCCCACTAAGATTGCAACGCTCACGGAGATGGAAATGAGCATTGCCCAATAACCGGCCTTGATATTGAGGCGCAGGGTGTTGAGATTGTTCTTACCGATGGCATAGCCCACCATGATCGAGGCGGCAATACCCAGCGACAGCGGAATATTGAAGGTAAAGCTGGTGAGCGACATGGTGATGGTGTGCGCCGAAACTACGGTTGGACCCAGTGGGCTTAACAGCAGCGCAATTAAGGCAAAGCATGAGCACTCAACCGAGCTGGAGATACCCAGAGGCAGCGCCAGCTTGATGAAGTCCTTGATGCCCTGGAAATTGATGCCAGAACGATTTTTTAAGACCGAGTAGTCCTTAAGCTTTGGGTGCAAGCGAATGTAGATGTACATGATGACGGTCGACATGCTCAAGGAGCACAGCGTCGCCACGCCACAGCCCTTACCGCCTAAGGCCGGTAAGCCCAGATGACCAAAGATTAAAACGTAGCACAGCGGGACATTTAAGATCACCGCTAACAAGCCAAAGTACAGGGTAGTCGAGGTGACGCCCATCGCCTCGCAATAGGCACGGCCATTAGCATAGAGCGCCGAAATCGGGACGCAGAAGGCGACGCAGGTGACAAAGAAGCGGGCGACCTCTTCCATGCGCGCGGAGGTGTCCATCTCAATGGCAAATTGGGCCAGCAGCAACAAGATGACCATCAGCACTAATCCGACGGCTAAGCAGGCCACAATGGAGTGGGCGTGAGCTTGGGGAATTAACTCCTTGGTGCGGGCGCCGCAGTGACGGGACACGATTGGATGCAGGGCGGACACCATGCCGATGACAAAGGTGATGGCAGGGAAGAAAAAGGAGCCGCCGACCGCGACACCGGCTTGATCAGGGGTTCCGGCCATACCGGCCATCATCATGTCGGTGATGCCTAAGATGGCAAAGGCAAAGTTGCCTAAGATAATCGGACCTGCGAGCTTGAAGAGGACGATTAGCTGCGAAAAGACGGTTTTGTTGGGATTACTCATCGCGACCTCGTGGTCAAAAGGTGGGACGCGGCATAAAAAATGGCTTTGGCAGCGGCAAGGCCAGAAAAAAGTGCGTCGGTGAGCTTTTTTAGAAACCCGAAGCGGGCTAAGTATCTTAGCGCGATTGAGCAATCTTTGCAAAATTGCAATGGTTAAGAACGAGCAAGCCCCAGCTTGCGGCCGGGGCTTGGGGTTACGCGCGCTTTAGTTGCGCGGACGGATGCAGCGCGCTACTGGTTGCAGCATGCTGCTGGTTGCAGCGCGCTATAGGTTGCAGCACGTTGCGTACGTGCTTGATGTTTGAGCGCGCTTAGTGGACGCGATCGCCGTTCTTGGCGCCGCTGTCAGGCGACAGTAAGAAGACGTCGCTGCCACCAGGGCCTGCGGCCATAATCATGCCTTGGGACAGGCCAAACTTCATCTGGCGTGGCTTTAAGTTGGCGACGACTACGACTTGCTTGCCCACAAGCTCTTCTGGCTTGGTGTAGGCGGCCTTGATGCCAGCAAAGACTTGACGCTGCTCAAAGCCTAAATCGAGCTCGAGACGTAAGAGCTTCTTGGCGCCCTCAACGTGCTCGGCCTTGATGATCGTGGCGATACGCAGATCGATCTTGGCAAAGTCGTCGATGGTGATCTCAGGCTCAAGTGGCTCGTACTCTGGGGCCTTTTGCTCCTCAGCCTTTAGCTCTGCGGCCTTAGTGGTGGCGGCAGCTTGCAGATCCTGCTTGGAGTCGGCGATCATCGCCTCAATGTCCTTAGGGTCGATGCGGGTGAACATTGGGGTGAACTTGTTGATGGTGTGGCCTAATAATGGGGTGGCCGCATCGTTGAAGTTCAGGGTGTCGTTCAAGAAGGCTTGAGCCTTGGCATAAACCTCAGGTAAGACTGGGCTTAAGTAGGTGATGATAGCCTTGAAAGCGTTGAGGCCGTCGGTGCAGACGTGCTGGAGCTTGTCCTCTTGACCCTCTTGCTTGGCAATCACCCATGGAGCCTCGCGGTCGATGAAGCGGTTAGCTTCGTCGGCAAGCCCCATAATGGCGCGAATGGCCTCAGCATAGTTGCGGCTCTCATAGCCCTGCTTGACCGTCTCGGCAATAGAGCTGATCTTGTTTGCCAGCTCTTGGTCGTAGACGCTCTCTGCTAACTTGCCCTCAAAGCGCTTGGTGATGAAACCGGCGCAACGCGAGGCCAAGTTGACAATCTTGCCTACGATATCGGAGTTGATCTTAGCCTGGAAGTCGTCTAAGGCCAGGTCGAGGTCGACCGCCTCAGCGGTGAGCTTGGAGGCAAAGTAGTAGCGCAGGCACTCAGGCTTTAAGTGCTTTAAGTAGGTGCTGGCCTGGATAAAGGTGCCCTTGGACTTACTCATCTTGGTGCCGTTGACCGTGAGGTAGCCGTGGACAAAGACGCCGTTAGGTAAGCGTAAGTCGGCACCCTTTAAGGTTGCAGGCCAGAATAAGCTGTGGAAGTAGAGGATGTCCTTACCGATAAAGTGGTAGAGCTCCTTGGTGGAGTCGGCCTTAAAGAACTCATCAAAGTCGATGCCCTTACGCTCGCAGAAGTTCTTAAACGAGGCCATATAGCCAATTGGGGCATCAAGCCAAACGTAGAAGTACTTGTCCTTGACATCAGGGATCTCAAAGCCAAAGTAAGGGGCATCACGCGAGATATCCCATTGCTTTAAGCCTTGAGCAAACCACTCTTCTAACTTGTGGGCCATGGTCGGGGCAATGGCGCCGGAGTTCTTAACGAAGTCCTGTAAGAAGGCGTCAAACTGAGGCAGGTCAAAGAAGTAGTGCTCCGACTCCTTTAAGATTGGCTTGGCGCCTGAGATGGTGGAGTAGGCATCCTTGAGCTCAGTTGGATCATAGGTGGCCGAGCAGACTTCGCAATTGTCGCCATATTGGTCCTTAGCGCCGCAGCGTGGGCAGGTGCCCTTGACGAAGCGGTCTGGTAAGAACATATTCTTCTCAGGATCGTAGAGCTGCGAGATCGTGCGGGTCTTGATATAGCCCTTGTCACGTAACTTCTTATAGATCTCAGTGGAGAAGTGGCGATTCTCCTCAGAGTGGGTGCGGTAGTAGTTATCGTAGGAGATCAAGAAGCCATCAAAGTCGGCCTTATGGCTGACGCCAATCTCTGCGATCAATTGCTCTGGGGTGATACCCATATTGTGGGCCTTGATCATGATTGGGGTGCCGTGGCAGTCATCGGCGCAGACGTAATAAACCTCGTTGCCGATCGCGCGCTGGTAACGCACGAAGATATCCGACTGGATATGCTCGAGCATGTGGCCCAGGTGGATCTGGCCATTGGCATAAGGCAAGGCCGAGGTGACAAGCATGGAACGTGGTGTTGTGGTCATATCAAAAGCGCACCCGCCTAATGGAAGCGGTGCAACTCTCCTACGTTACAGTGGATGGGCCCGGTTAAGCTCAGCTCGACCGGGAGTCTAAAATCGGCAAAGCCCAAGCGGACGTCATTGACCGCACGAACAACACTGAGCGCACGGGCGACACTGACGGTACACTTGGGCTTTGGGTGCGCCCTGAGCATCAGGGCGCTATGGGGCAGCTGCAAAGGCGCATGCCTTATTTGCAGCAGCCTGCTGATTAGAGGTGCAGCAGCCTGCTGATTAGAGGCTGTAGTACAGCGAGAACTCAGCTGGGTGTGGGGTGTCGCGAATTAACGAGCACTCTTCTTCCTTGAGCTCGATATAGGCGTTTAAAGCATCCTCAGTGAAGACGCCGCCTGCCAGCAGGTAGTCGTGGTCTTCACGTAAGGCCTCTAAAGCCTCCGATAAGGAATCGGCAACCTGTGGAATACCGGTTAACTCCTCAGGTGGTAAGTCGTAGAGGTTCTTATCTAATGGATCACCTGGATCGATACGGTTGATGATGCCATCAAGACCAGCCATGAGCAGAGCCGAGAAGGCTAAGTATGGGTTGGCCAGGCCATCTGGGAAGCGTACCTCGATGTGAGCGGTCTTTGGGTTGACGGCGTGTGGGATACGGATCGCAGCCGAACGGTTCGAGGCCGAGTAAGCTAAGAGCACTGGAGCCTCAAAGTGAGGAACTAAGCGCTTGTAGGAATTGGTCGAAGCGTTGGTGAAGGCATTGATCGACTTGGAGTGCTTGATAATGCCACCAATGAACCATAAAGCCTCTTGCGACAGGCCGCCGTAGAGGTTACCAGCGAAGATATTCTTGCCATCCTTAACTAAGGACATGTGGCAGTGCATACCAGAACCGGCCTCACCCTTCATTGGCTTAGGCATAAAGGTGACGGTCTTGTTGTGCTTGTTGGCGACGTTCTGGACTACGTACTTGTAGTTCATAACCTCGTCGGCCTTCTTGGTCAGGCTGTTGTACTTGGTCGCAATCTCGTTTTGACCGGCGGTACCAACCTCGTGGTGGTGTGCCTCAGGCTCGATACCAAACTGCTTTAAGACCTCGCACATCTCCGAGCGGATATCCTGCGAGGAGTCAACTGGAGGTACTGGGAAGTAGCCGCCTTGGACCATTGGGCGGTGACCTAAGTTAGGACGGGTGCCAAAATCCTTATTGCTATTCCAGGCAGCCTCGTAGTCCTCGATTTCGACCATGCAGCCGGACATAGTGTGGCTGAAGCGAATCTGGTCGAACATGTAAAACTCAAGCTCTGGGCCAATATAGGCATCATCACCGATACCCTCGGCGCGCAGGAAGTTCTCAGCACGACGGGCGATCGAACGTGGATCCTTCTCGTAGCCACCTAAGGTGGTTGGGTCCAAGATATCGCAACGAATGACGATAGTTGGGACCTCATAGAATGGGTCTAAGTAGACATCGCCATCGATTGGCATTAAGAGCAGATCGGACTTGTTGATGGTGCACCAGCCAGGCATTGACGAACCATCAAAGAGCTTGCCGTCGGTGAAAAAAGACTCCGTGATTAAGTTAATAGGCAAAGTGATGTGCTGATCTTTGCCCTTAGTGTTGGCAAATCGCAGATCAGCGTACTTCACATTGTGCTGATCAATGATTTTCTTAATCTCATCAAAAGTCATCAAAAATGGCTCCCAACAACGTCCAAAACAGGTGGCATTAGGCCGACGGCACATGCCGCTGAGCAAACAAAAAGAAAAATGAGTGCCCGCGCACTCGCTCTTGTGCCCTACAGGCGTTAACTTGCATCAAAATGGCTTAAGTTAGCGCTTGCAAATTCCCGTAATTATAGCCGACTAGGCTAAACTTTTCCCAAAAAAGTGAGCTAAATCGCATCTTGCCAGCGCGAAAAATGCTCACCTTAATGGTTCGCGCCGCCTTGCCCGGTACTTTGTGCCCCACAAACGTGCGCCAAGCCCGGTACTTTGTGCCCCACAAACGTGCGCCAAGATTAATCTTGGTGCGTGGCCTCAACCGCCTTGGGGCAAGCGCTGCGGGCGCGGCAAGTTACTCGCTGCGTGCATGTCAAGCTACTCGCTTTGTGCGCGGCAAGCTACTCGCTTTGTGCGCGGCAAGCTACTCGCTGCGTGCGGCCACCGGCTCAGCTGGTGCGGGGGCAGCTTTGTTTTTGCGCAGGTGGAGCATGGCCATGATGGCCTTAGGATTGAGCTGGGCGATGATGACGGCGATCAAAATTAGGATGCAGCCGATGCCCTCGCGTAAGGTCAGGGACTCGTGCAGAAGCAAGGTGCCAAAGACCACAGCCATGACTGACTCTAAGGACAAAATCAACGTGGCGATGGTCGGGTTCATACCGCGCTGACCTACGACTTGTAAGGTATAGGCCACGCCATTGCTCATCACACCAGACCATAACAGGGCTAAGGCGGCCGCACGCACATCAGCCCAGGAGAAGACGTCGTAGTCGAACACTAACATCAGGACTAAGGCGATGGCCGAGGCAGCAAAGAATTGACCGCACGAGAGTAAGACGCCGTCGCACTTAGCCACAAAGTGGTCAATAGTCAGGATGTGAAAGCAGAAGACCACGGCGCAGATCAAAATCAGGAAGTCACCGTGCTCGATGGTGAAGCTCTGCTTGATACACAAGAGATAGAAGCCAAAGAGTGAGAGCAGGACGCCCAGTACGATAAAGCGGTTGAGCTTCTTGCCTAAGAACAGGCCAAAAATCGGCACAAAGACGATATAGAGCGAGGTGATAAAGCCCGCCTTGCCCGCGTCGGTTGTGACTAAGCCAAATTGCTGAAAGGACTCACCGCCGACTAAACATAGGCCACAGCACAGCGACCCGATGAGGAGGTCACGGCGCGTGTAGGATTGAGCTTGAGTGCTGGCCTTCTTGCTCTGGCGCTGCTTTAAGAAGTAAATCACCGGCAAGAGCACGATGGCACCGATGAAGGTGCGGAAAAAGGTGTAGGTGAAGGGGGTGACGTGATCCATACCAATGGATTGCGCGACAAAGCCCGAGCCCCAAATGGTGGCGGTCAGAAATAAGAGAAAGGACTGACGCAGCTGGAACATGCCAAGGAACCTGCTAAGTAAAATGAAAATAAAAGAACTGGCGCAAGGAGCCTGCTTAACGCAAGCACGTTTTTGCTTATTGGCACTACGCCCGCTCACAACAGATCCAAACGGCCGCTCAGGATAGCAACGGCCTGCGATGGTGTAAAGTTTTTTAGAGAAGTCCCGTGTCTTGCAGGGCACTGTGCACGGTATAGCACGCCAGGACCATGAAGATGAACGCTGCACCGTAGTTAAGACCCAGGTTAAAACGCGGGCTTTCAAACTTGGCCTTTAAGCTGCCTGAAAACACGGCAATCGCGCAGAATACGCTGACGGTGGCGAGCGCAAAGATCGCACCTAGTAGCGCCATATAGCCCATCAAAGGCCAGCCTGAGATGTCGTGGGGCAGAAATTGCGGGAAAAATGAGAGGAAAAAGAGCTGCACCTTGGGATTGGTGACGTTCATGATAAGGCCGCGCCGTATCAGGCGGACAGCAGTCAATTGCTCAGGCTTGAGCCCACCAGCCTCCAGGTTAATGGTAGCTACCGCGCGCGCGTGCTTTATCGCCATGAATGCTAGGTAGAGCAGGTAGGCAGCACCTAAAAATTTGATAAGCGAGAGCAAGATGGGCACGGCGCTGATAAAGGCGGTGACGCCGACAATCACGCACAGGGTCTGCACTAAGATGCCCAGACATAGGCCCACGATGACTAAGATGCCCTTCTTCACGCCATAGAGGGCACTTTGGGTGAGCACAAAGATGTTATCAGGGCCTGGGGCCAAGGCCAAAATTAGTGAGCTCAGCGCAAATGAGCCCAACACGCTCCACGACATAATAAACTCCTTAGCCCAGGGTAGAGGCCGGGCGGCGCAAGCTTAGCACAGGATGGGGCCTGACGCGCCCTTGCCCTAGCAGCAGGCGCGCTTCGTCCAGCGTGGTGCACGCCTAAGCTTAAAGTTCAAACTGAGTGCTAAGCCGGGAGTCTAAGGGCATAGCTCAGGTTAGAGTGGCGTGGCGTTTTGGATCAGCTCGGTTAAGACTTTGAGGTGCAGCTGCGAGTCGTTGAGGCATGGAATATAGGTGAAGCGCTCGCCGCCTTGGTGGATAAAGCGCTCTTTGAGCTTGATGTTGATGTCATAGAGCGTCTCAAGACAATCAACCGCGAAGCTTGGAGCTACCACCATTAAATGCTGCACGCCCTGATCTAAGAGCCGGGACACCTCATCTTCGAGGTCGGGCTTGAGCCAAGCCATTGGGCCAAAGCGTCCCAGATAGGCGATTGAGAAGTTCGATGCGGTCAGCTGGAGGCGTGACTTTAAGCCGTTGACCGTCGCTTCCACTTCGCTTAAGTAAGGATCGCCTAAACGGATATAGCTCTTAGGCAGTGAGTGGAAGGCTAAGAGTAAATGGGTGCGCTCGGCCTGAGGTGGGTTAAAGCCAGATAAATCGTCTGAGTGGGGTTCGATCTCATTCATCATTGCCCCGGTGCCGTAGAGATAGCTGCGGGTTAGGTCCGCCAGGGCATCAAGATAGCACTTACAGCCCACATAGCTGCGCACTAAGGAGCAATTAATCTGAGGGTGCTCGTGAGCAAATTGCTCGAGGATGAGGCGCGGGCGCTTGGAGGTGCAATCAGAGTATTGTGGAAACAGTGGCACCAAGGTGATATTGGTGCAGCCTTGTGCGGCCAGCTCAGCTAAAACTGGCTCTAAATAAGGCTCACAATAGGCGTAGCTTAGCTTTACTGTGAAATTAGGTTCAGCGCTGTGCTGATTGAGATTGTTTTGCAGCGCCGCCGCGAGGCGTTCAGAGAGCGCCAAATAAGGATTGACCCCATGGTCAAAGATCGCGTTATAGCGCTCTTTGAGGCGCTCGGGGCGGGTGGGCAAAATAAAGGAATGGAGAATGGGCTGCCACAAGAAGCGGGGCATCTTGACCACGAGCTTATCGGACAGGAAGCGATTTAAGAAATCTTTCAGGCTGGCGGTCGTTAACGACTGAGGTGAGCCCACTGAGTACAAAACAACGGCATTTAGCATCGCAGCGCCCTCCCAAGACATTAAAAACCTAAAGCTCAACCCCAGGTCGAGCAATTTAAGCTTCAATTTTGCCTAACAAAGGACGCTTTTGACAAGTGCAAAACCGTCTCTAGCCCGCCTCACTTCACAATTAAGGGTGAAATATTGGGTGCGCGCCAGCGATCTGATGGCCGCGCAGCAATAACCCAAGGCTGCTCCCCAAACCCACCGCCCAAAGTTTGGCGCGCCCCCCAGGTCTCAATTTTTTTTTTTTTTTTCTTTTTTGCGGTAAGCGCCGGCGCCGTGTTTGACCAGTTGGCCTGAGTTTGGGG
>CALXXU010000061.1 GCA_944392765.1 uncultured Anaerobiospirillum sp. | reverse complement strand
GCCCCAAAAGGGCAAAAAACCCCCCCCCCCCCCAAAACCAAAACCAACAAAAAAAAAAAAAAGACACGGCCACCTTGGTTCCAACTACCCCAAGACGGCCGTGCCTCAAAAAACAGCTCAAGCCCAGTCGTTACTAGGCCTGAGCGCTAAGGAGCGTGCGCGTTAAGAACGCCTGAGCGCTAGCCTGAGCGCTAAGAAGCCGCATCGTTGAGCGCTAAGAAGCCGCATCGTTGTGGCCCAGGACCACATCTTCTTTATGCTGCAAATTAACCGCGCAGGCATTGCCCGCTGCCACCGCCGCAGCGGCCTGTTGAGCGCGCTCCTTTTTCTGGTAGAACTGCGGGCTAACCGCACAGTATTGGGCATCGACGAAGGTGATGTCCTCATAGGTGCTGGCAGTATCCGGCTCCATATGCAAGGTGATATCGGCATCATGGAAGTACTTACGGATCTCCGCCTCGACATGGGTGGCGATATCGTGGGCTTGGTGCAGCGGCATGTTTTCATCGAGCACAATATGGCATTGAATGTAATGCTGCGGGCCC
The DNA here is from genome assembly GCA_944392765.1 of uncultured Anaerobiospirillum sp. GTDB lineage: Bacteria > Pseudomonadota > Gammaproteobacteria > Enterobacterales > Succinivibrionaceae > Anaerobiospirillum. The sequence goes on along the minus strand of CALXXU010000061.1, from coordinate 22,463 downwards.
GCCTGACGGGTACGTAAGTCGTGGAACGACTTTAAGCCGGGCACGGATAAGATCGCGCGGATGATCTTGCTATTATCAACCGGGCTCATCGAGCGGTCCAATAAGGTGCTGATCGCGATATGGCCGATATGGAAGGCACTCTTCATAATATAGAGGCCTAAGAAAATGGTGATAAGACCGTCGGCCCAGTCATAGCCCATCTTCGATAAGACCAAGGACAAGATAACGCTGGCGTTAAGGCCAACATCGGACAGATAGTGGAAGCGGTCAGCAGCCACCGCCTCACTGCCGGTTAACTTGCAGACCTTGCCCTGCAAGACAGTTAAGCCAATGGTCAGGACAATCGAGGCAATGGAGACGTAGATCGCGATGTCGATATAGGCAATCGGCACCGGTTTGACCAGACGATCATAGCCATTGATGATCAGCACCAAGGCCGAACCGCAGATAAAGGCCGCCTGCGATAAGGAGGCTAAGGCCTCGGCCTTATAGTGGCCAAAGCGGTGATCTTTATCGGCCGGGGTCAGGGCAAAGCGCAGCGCCAATAAGTTGATAAAGGAGGCGCCCAAGTCGATCACCGAGTCAGTGAGCGAGGCCAAGATCGTGGTCGAGCCCGAAAAGAGCCAGACCACCAACTTCATCACAATCAAAAGCAGCGCCGTGCCCACCGAGGCAAAGCCTGCGATCATAACCAAGGTGCGATAGCGCGCCGCAATCATCGGCTTGGCTTCATTATCATGCGCCGCTGCATGGGCGGCGGCGGCCGCTTCATGGGTCACGGCCGCTCCTTGAGCATTCTCATGCATCGTATCCATCATTCACCACACCAATCAAGTCAAAAATCAACGCCTAAGCTTAGCACCATTGCCGCACCAAGCACGCAAACTGCCACTTTTGCGCCAAAAAGGATACAGCTCACAGACTGGGCGCCACAACTCAACAGCTGATTTGCAAAAATGTGACCCAATCCCTAAGACGCCAAAAAAGGGAAAAGTAAGGGCGCGATTGACGGCACAAGGTAGTAAAGTGGTATTTATGGCCACTGTCACCTGGAAGTTGCCAGGACGGAGGGGCCGCCGTGATCATAAGGAGCTTGCTATGGTCAACTATTTCTTACGCAAACTATTTTACTGGCCAATTCGCATCACAGCCACTTGTGAGCCTATTCCCTTTGAGCCCCTCAAGCACATCAAGATCGATCCTAATAAGCAGATCGTCTACATCATGGTGTCCTCGTCGGTGGGCAATATGCTCACGGTGGAGCGTTTGACCAACCAATTAGGCTGGCCGAGCCCATTTGAGAAGATTACCATCGGTGACAAGCTCCTGCCCCGCACCGCCTACCTGCGCAGCCCTTCGTTCTTTAGCTCCAACGCCCATGTGCGCGATATCAGTGAAATCATCTTCGACTGGTTTAGCGCCTGCCATGAGAGCAAGCAAGACCTGCAAATCATTCCGATCAGCGTCTTGTGGTCGCGCGATCCGTCGATTGAGGGTAAGGCCATTCGCGGCGTGGACCTCTCCACTCCAGGCTGGCGCAAGTTTTTGACCTTGACCTTTGCCGGACGCGACAACTGCACCATTATCTCCGATCCGTGCTCAGCGATGTATTTAGAGCAGCGCCTCAACGAGATCGAGAACGTCGAGCAACGTCGCATCACTTTAAATCGCCTGATTTCGCTGCACTTCATGCGCAAGGCGCGCTCGATTGTGGGCCGTCCGTTCCCGAACCGCCCGAAGCTCCTGTTGGAGCTGGTGCAACGCCATGGCACCCAAACGGCGATTGCCGAAGAGATGCAAAAAAGTGGCGCGACCAAGGAAGAGCTCGAGAAGAAAGCTTATGACATCTTCAATGTCATGGTGGCCGATACGCGCTATCCGCTGCTGCGCTTCTTCAACAGCATTATTTCCTTAGTATGGAAGCGCATCTACCACGGCCAGAGCATTGTCGGCGCCAATCAGGTGCGTGAGCTGGTGCAAAGCGGTCATGAGATCATCTATATCCCATGCCACCGCTCGCATATGGACTATGTGCTGCTCTTATTTGCCATCTTCCACGAAGGTCTGCCGATTCCGCAGGTGGCCTCGGGCGACAACCTCAATTTCTTCCCAGTAGGCCAAATCATTCGCCGCTGCGGCTCCTACTTCATTCGCCGCAAGATGAAGGGCGATACCTTCTACACCGCCTTATTCCGTGAGTATCTCTCGGTGCTCTTTGAGCGCGGCTATGCCACCGAGTTCTTTATCGAGGGTGGTCGTTCACGTACCGGCCGTACCCTGCCGCCACGTACCGGCATGGTCTCGATGACGGTGCAGGCTCAATTGCGCGGTATTGAGCGCCCGATCGCCTTTATCCCAACCTACTTAGGCTACGAGCACGTGATGGAGGTAGGCTCCTACATGCACGAGCTGGAGGGTGCGGCCAAGAAGAAGGAGAGCATCAAGGGCTTATTGGGTATCTTCAAGCGTCTGCGCTACTACGGCCGTGGCTATGTCACCTTTGGCCGCCCGCTGATCGTGCCAAGATTTTTAAATGAGCATGTCCCAGATTGGCACAAGGACTTGGATCCAAGCGGCAACGCACGCCCCGCCTGGCTTTACGACACGGTCAATTTGATGAGCCATGAGATCATCATCAACCTCAATGACTCAGCCACGATCAACGGCATCAATCTGTGTGCCCTCGCCTTGATTGGCGATGCCGACCACACCATGAGCATCAGCATGTTAAAACGCTGCCTCAAGCTCTACCTCTTCATCGTCAGCTGCGATCCGGAGCGCCAAAAGCTGATGCCAAGTCTCGACATCGACACCTTGATTTCGCAGGCCTTAGAGCTCAACAAATTCAAGGTCTACGATGTGGGCGAGGACATGAAGTTCGTGCGCCCAAGTCACGGCCAGACCTTACAGCTGACCTACTTCCAAAACAATATCCTGCACTTATTTGCGCTGCCCGCCCTGATTGCGACTATCTTGATTCGCAACGGCCACATCAGTCGAGCCGACGTCAACGCGCACACGCGCTCGCTCTTCTACTTCTTAAAGCACGAGCTCTTTGCGCCGGTGCAAGAGAGCAAGCTCGACGATCTGATCACAAGCTATATCAACGTCTTTGTCCAAGGTGGCTATATCTTGGAACTCGACCAAGGCATGTTGACCTTATCAGGCGACGGCTACGAGGAGATGTTGATCCTCTCAAGCTCGATTCGCCTCAACCTAGTGCGCTACCTAGTAGCAGTCACGGTGTTAAAGCAGCTCAACGCGGGCGACCTCAACAAGCAAGAGTTTATCGACGCTTGCGTTGAGCTGTGTCACCTGGTGCCAAGCGAGGTCACCAACAACTCCCCAGAGTTTGCTGACCCGATCATGTTCAACATCATGTGTGACACCTTCATTCGCCACCACTACTTCAGCTATCTCGAGGACGGCACGATTAGTCCAAATCCGCCGAAGATTGAGAAACTCGCGGTCGCCGCAACCCCACTCTTGGCCGCCAAGCTGGTACGCCACTTAAAGCAAGAGATCACCTCGATCAAGCTCAAGACCAAGGCCAAGCCCGAGGAGCCGAAGGCCGAGCCCTCAGCTGAGGCTCCAGCTGAAACTAAAGCCGAAGAGCCAAAGACCAAGGCCGAGGAGTCGAAGGGCGAGATCAAAGCCGTAGCTGAGGCCCCAGCAGAGAGCAAGGCTGATGAGGCTAAGACTGAGGCCCTAACCGAGACCAAGGCTGAAGAGCCTAAGGCCGCCGAGTCCGCTGAACCCAAGGCTTAAGCGCCACCAGGCGGCGTCAGCGCCGCCTTAAGCGGGCCCACCTGCGCAAGCTAGAACGATTTTTGCAAGCAAGCTCAGTGGGCACGTTTGTGACGCGTTGCGCCCGACGCCCATGACCATAATTTATGGGGCATATTCCAAGTTTTGGGATATGACCGAACATCACAAAGTGAAGACTGCTATGCACCACAAGAATTTGACCGCCGCTGCATTAGTGCTTGTCAGTGCGCTGAGTGTCAGCACCGCTCCAGCATTTGCCGCACCTGATTCCTCTAAGGCTGCTGCCCTCAATGTGGCGAGCACCACTAACCCCAACGAAGTCCTAGTGCAAGCCACCGCCCCTGAGATTGGCTACTACGACATGACGCCTGATTTCACTACCAATCTGGCAAGCATGGGCCGGGGGCGTCTGCACTACGTGCGCATTCACGTGAACATCATGGTCAAGGACAATGCCGACCTGCCATTAGTCACCGAGCAAGACCCGCTGATTCGTGACGCGATCTTATCGATCATCGGCACCAAGGAGTACAACGCCATTGCCACGGCCGCCGGTCGTGAAGCCTTGCGCGCAGAGTGCCGCGCCCGTGTCGCCGAGATCTTAGCCGAGAAGAAGGGCGGCCCAGTCCTGCAAGACCTGCTCTTCACCAACTACGTCTATCAATAGGCCGATGCGGCTAAAGGCCTGAGCTCAAGCCCAAAGAAGCGGTGGCCCTCCGGCACCGCTTTTTTGTTGCCGCAATCCATGACTGCTTGACGCCCCGTGCCTCCAGCCACTTCGGCTTAAGCTTCAATTGCGTGTGGCCCACCCGCCCGCCCATGGGGCGCGCCCTCAGGTGCAGCTCAATACGCTCTGGCGCGCTGCCCGGCTCTGATCCGTTGCCACCGGTGTCTCACCCCAAGCCCGGTGAGGCTTGGGCGCCCCGCACCTAACCGGTCTCTAAGGAACCAGGGCCGGTGCGAACTCAGGCTCAAGCCAATTTTGTCCTTGCCCCGCGCGGCAAAGATTGCTCACATTGCCCGTGCGGCAACCTAGGCGCCCTCCTTGATTGGCCCTCTTTGCTGCCACTTTGGTGGCTATGCGCATAAATGGCGCAAAATCAGGCTTTTGCACCAACTTTAGGCAAGTTGAGCTAGACCCCCTCAGATTGGCGCTAATTAGCTACAACCAAGCGCCCTGTGAGCCCCCATGCCCAGCGTCCTTTAGTTTTTAAATTTGTGACACATCCTCAAGTTTTGACATTAAAAACCGCATAAACATGGCATCTATCGCATCTATGAGATCTGAATTATTGAATCCACATCACGCTTTAGGTAGGGTGAGCGGTATGAATCATGCGACTTATGCAGCCGCAGATGCCTGCATCAGCTGAGGCCTAAGACTCAGCTGGGAGGTGAGGCCATGTGGAGAGGAGAGATGACCCATGATCTTAAACTCAGACTCCGTCAACAGTCCTAGCATGGGACGACTTGCGGCCCTGGATCAGAACGCCCGTAATCAGGCCAATCAAAACAACCTGACCCAAGATTCAGTCGCAACCGACCTTAACAGCACCCAAATTGCCGCTCAGGTTGATAAGAGCGCCCAAGAACAAGCGCAGCAACAAGCCCAACAACAATCCCAGCAGCAAACTCAGGCAACAGCGAGCGCGCAGGCGCCCGTCTCCGTCGCTACCGCCTCGAAGTTTTTAACCTACGCCAACCAGTGGTTTGCCACCCATGCCAAGGCCCTAAACGCCACCTCCAGCTACACTCAAACCAGCAACCTCAGCGCCCAGCAGACTAGCGCTGACGAGAGTGGGGCCAGCCTCAAGGTCACCCCTGACGAGCAAAAGAGTGCCACTACTTCGGTGCTCAAGAGCTTAATCTACGGTGTGCCCTTAAGCGGTGATGCCAAGCGCTTAATCAGTGATGCCTCGAGCTTTATTGGCCTCAACGGCTTATCGGCGGATATGCAGAAGCTGGCCCAAGAGAGCAGCAACTACGTTTTTGATACGCCGCTGGGCAAGATGACCCAACGCGACTTAAAGAGCCTCTCCCAGCGCATCTTTACCTTTGTCCACAACCCATCGGCGGCCTCCAGAAACCTAGTCCTAGCCGCGCTCCAAGACATCCAAGGACGCCAGCATGAGATGCAGGCCCAAGCCATTGGCCAAGGCCCCTTTGCCAAGATCATGACCGAGATTCGTGAGAACGCAGGCAAGCCAAAGTCGCAGCAAGAAGGCCAAGAGCACGAGGTCAAGTTCCAAACCCAAGCGGACAAGGCCGAGCAAACCGCCAGCGCCGCCAAGATGACGGCCGAAGAGTACAGCCAGGAGCAAGTCAGCGCCGCCTATGACAAGAAGGATGACGAGACCGAGAGCAAGCTCGACTTAGAGACGCAGATCAAGCGCCTGCAAAACCCAGATCACGAAGAGGATCAACAATTCCTCTCCAACTTCAACGCCAGCCACGAGCTGCTACGCGATAACGAGCCGACAGCCAACCAAACCGCCGCTCCAACCTCCGAGCAGGCCGCCCCTGCAGCAGCGCCCCAGGCTGAAGCCTAACGGCTCCAGCCGCTCTAACCAAGCCGCACTTAACCCAGGCCGAGCCCCCAAGGCTCGGCCTTGGTAGTTGGTGCTTGCCGTACAATCCACTATCACCTAAGATTGCACTACGATTGATTTAGCAACTAAAAGGATAATCTCATGTACCGCATAGGCTCCCCACGCGATATCCGTATCCGCGAAATGGCTGGATTCAAGGCCTTTATCGAGGTCGACCTGGCCGACGAAGCATCACGTAAGCCGTACCGTGAGCTGTATGACAAATACATCGAAGGCGAAATCGATGATGACGGGTTTGATGATGGCCTTAAACGCATAGCAGAACACTACCGCACTAAAAAGGCATTAGTTTCTGAAGAAACAGAAATGCAGTTAACAGCTGATGAAATGAACAAGCTTTTTGCCTAAATAGTTGAGATATGTTTTTTCAAAACATAAACGAAGATTTAGTAATTGCAGCTAACACCAGAAACATAAGAAAGCTACGCAAAGAGACCATCCCTGCAACCATAAACCGTGAGACCGTGCTGGAGCTTAACCGCCGCATCTTTGCCGGAATTGAAGTGGCAGGCTACACCCCAGGTACCTTTCGTCCTGCCTCGGCCCCCGGCGCGTTCAATATCTCATCGCGCAATCTACCCTCTCAAAGCAACCGCCAGATCTTCTCGATGCGCTCGCTGGTAGACGAGGCGGCGTTAGCGCGCTTTGATCAAGCGCTCACTGAGCTTACCCCCAATAGACTCAAGCCACTTAGTACCTCTGAGTTTATCGCTCAGATCAGCGCTATCTATGCCCGTTTGGACTACACCCATCCTTTTTGGGACGGCAACAGCCGCACCTTCCGCACCTTAATGGAAATGGCCGCCCACGAGGCTGGTTTTGACCTCAATTGGGACCACATAGCATCAAGCCAAGCATTACGCGATGCGCTCTACTGCGCGCGCAGTATTGAGGCCAACCGCTTAGCCCTAAAAGACCCAGCCCAAGCCCACGTCAGAGAGAGTGTGGAAAATATGCTGGAAGCGCTGAGCGACCAGCGCAGCTTAAGTGAGCTTCTAGCTCAAGAGGAGATCGTGACTCCGATCCGCGCACTCGCCCTAATCAAAGCCATTCAGGAGAGCTTTAACGCTGCAAGCCACGAGCCTATGCGCTTCAAACAGCACTTGAGCCAAGAATGCCGGAAACTTAGCCTCCAATATCCAGAAATCACAGAGGCACTCACGCAGCTGACCTGCTTTATGGAAGCCAAGATCACCAACGATCCACGTGGCTATCACACCTTGCTACACCAAGTCCTACCGGCCTTTTACCGTGTCATAGCCAGCGGCCAAACCACCATCACTCCAGAGCTGTTGAGTCAGTCCGTACCAACCTCAAACCAATGACCTTTAAGCCAAGCAGCGCGCTAATACGCCTTTAACGGCACCAAACCAGCGCCTGCCGCGCCCCACTCCGCCGCAAACGGCAGCTTTTGCCAGCTGCTTAAGCCTAGGCGCTCGCGCCTCCACCACGCACAAATTTGTACCGCGCCGCATGTACAGCCGCACTCGGCGCAAATTATTGCGCACGGCCACACATTGGCACAATCGTGGCACTAAGCAGGGCATGGGTGCGGCCTTGCCGCAGCAAGTTTGAGGGCTTCTCTATGATTTTTATCTCTGATTCGGCCAACAGCCAGAGCCTAGGCTGGCTTCAGGACTTAGACCGGGACGCGCGCCGCAGTGGCGGTGATTCGCAGTTTAAGAAAACCTTGGCCGCTGAGGCCTTGCCCACCACCCAGATTAGCCTTGAGGTCGGTAATAGCTCTGAGCAGCAAGACACGCGCAATGCCTTAATGGCCCAGCAGAGCGACACGGTACGCGGCGCGGCTAACACCCTAGCCCGTCTCCAGCAATTCCTAGCCACCCAAGAAGCAAGTCCAACTGCTGCCAGCGCCACTGACTCCGATCCGCGCTCAATGCTGACCGACTTCACCTATAAAAACGAAGAAGGCGAGTGGGTCACCGATCAAATCGAGCTAAACACCAACTTTGATCTGCCCTTGGTCAAGGCCGCTACGCCCGAAGATAAAACCAACGCCCTGCTCTCGATCATTAAGAGCTTGCTCTATGGCGTGCCCCTCAGTGATGAGGCCAAAGAACTCATTCGAAGCGACGAGAGCTTGATGAATATCTTGGATCTGGACCCCGAGGAGCTCGAGTACGCGCGGGAAAATCCCGATTACGTGCTCGATACACCGCTGGGCAAAATGACCTACGGCGACTTAGAGGAGCTCAGCAAACGCGTCTATAACTACGTAGAAAACCCAACCTTTACCACGCGCCTTGCGGCCCTAGCGACGCTCCAAGATATCGACGAGCGCCAAGACGAGCTTACCGCCCAGTATGACCAGCAAACGCCATTCTCCAAGATGACGGCTCAGATGCAAGAGGCGGCTGAACAGCGTGCTGAAGTGGCCCTGGAGCAAGAAATTCAAGACCAAATCAAGGAGCTCCACGATAAGGAGCATGAGGCCGACCAGGACTTCCTCACCAACCTCAAGTTCAGCTACGACCTGCTACGCAGCTAAATCCCGCGCTGCTGCGGCACCAACAGTGCTGGATCCACCAAAAAGAAGCGGAACCCGTGGGTTCCGCTTCTTTTTGGTGGGTTGGTCGACTGAGCCCAGCACTTAGCGCAATGGGCGCTTGAAGTCGACCAAGGCTAAGGCCATACCCACTAACAAGCCGCCTAAGTGGCAGATATTGGCGATGCCACTAAAGAGGAAGCCAATGCCGATGAAGATGGCACTGACTAAGAGCAAGCCTGGCGGGAGCCTCAGGTCACCAGGCAAGTCCTGGCGTCTTGAGAGCACGCCCATATAACCGATCACGCCATAGACCACACCGCTTAAACCGCCGAAGATGGCGTTAGCGCCTAGGCCCGATTGCAGGAAGATAAACTGCAAGATGTTCGAGACCAGGGCGATGGTCAGGATGATGTAGCCTAACTTCCAGGCGCCAAAGTGACGCTCAATCGGGCGGGCAAAGGCCTCAAACATCACCAGGTTAAACAGGATGTGGATGATGCCAAAGTGCAGGAAGATAGGCGTGAGCACGCGCCACACCTGAAAATCAGCCGTCACCTGATCCCAGTGGTACCACGACAGCGCCCCTAAAAGCGCATTTTCGAGGCTAGGCACGAGGCTTAGCACGAAGATCAGTAGGCATATGACCTCAATGATGGAGGTCAGGCTCGCAAGACTCCAGGTATAGGTTCCCATGGAAAAAGATAGGAAGCTGGCGTTACTGCTGACCGTGCGCTCGCGCTTAGGGGTCTTACCTTGGGACCAAGCCGCTTGATTGTAGGCCTTGGCAAAAGGATTATTGCCAAAGCGCAACAGCTCGAGCTTAGCCTTGGAGACATCGGCCTCATTGGCGACGTAGATCGAGTAGTTGGCGCCAAAGCCGGGCTTGGCCGTAGCCTTAATCCCAATCGAGTTGAGATAGTCGGCAAACTTGAGCGCCGCGCCGCGATCGCGCATCACGCCAACCTCAAAGGGGAAGTTGTAGTCGTCTATTTCTTTGAATTGAGCCATTGCATGTACTCGCCTACACCCTCAGCCACCGTCTTGAACTCAACGTCACAACCGGCAGCACGCAGTTTGGTTAAGTCGGCCTGGGTAAAGCACTGGTAGTGACCCTTTAAGTGCTCTGGGAATGGGATAAACTCGACCTCACCGTGGCCATGGTAGGCAATTACGGCCTTAGCTATGTTTAAGAACGGCTCAGCGCGGCCGGTACCGCAGTTGTAGATGCCTGATGGGCCCTGATGCTCAAAGAACCAGAGGTTGACCTTGGCCACATCGCCCACATAGACGAAGTCACGGGTCTGACCGCCATCTGGGTAGCCGTCGCAGCCCTCAAAGAGCTTAGGATTCTCGCCGCGCAGCATTTGGTTGTTGAGGTGGAACGCGACCGAAGCCATGGTGCCCTTATGGCCCTCACGTGGACCGTAGACATTGAAGTAGCGAAAGCCCACTACCTGCGACTTTAAGTGAGGCAGGCGGGCACGGACGTATTCGTCAAATAAGAACTTGGAGTAGCCGTACACATTGAGCGGGCCTTCGTTCGGGCGATCTTCGACGAACACAGTCTTATCGCCGTAGGTGGCGGCCGAGGAAGCGTACAAGAATGGAATGCGGTGAGCGGTAGCAAACTCGAACAGATCAACCGTGTACTGGTAGTTGTTCTTCATGACGTACTTGCCGTCCCACTCGGTGGTCGAGGAGCAAGCCCCCTCATGGAAAATACCATCGATGTTGGAGCAGCCGTACTTAGCCTCAAAGGCGACTTCATCGGTAAAGAGCGCGTGGAAGTCCTCTTTATCCATATAGTCGGCGATATCGAGATCGACCAAGTTGACGAACTTATGGCCATCCTTCAAATTGTCGACCACCAAGATGTCACGACGGCCATGCTCATTTAACAACTTAACGATATTACTGCCGATCATGCCGGCGCCACCAGTAACGATGATCATCCTTCACTCCTAAAGACCAATGCCTTGTTAGTCCACAAACCCAGCCCCAGCTGAGATTCACCTGCCATTGTGCGCATGCTAGCGCCATAAGGCAAGCCCAAAAGGGCCGACTTGATCGTGGCACCTAACTTTAATCGTGCCACTCCGCTTCCTTGCCCGTGCTACCGCGATAACTTGCTGGTGCTGCTCCGATAACTTACTTGATCGTGGGGCCACCGCGCACTGATGGTGCGGCACATCCGCCAATTGCTGATAAACTAAGAGAAGTTGGATTGGATAAGGGCTTGTCATGGCACAGCGCATTTTGATTATCTCCCCGGCCTGGCTCGGCGACATCATCATGTCCCAAAGTCTGCTCAAAACCTTAAAGCAGCGTGACCCCAGCTGCGAGATCACGATGTATGCGCCACGCTATGCGCATGTCATCATTGCGCGCATGCCTGAGGTCGACCACATCCTAGAAAATCCCTTTGCCCATGGCGCCCTGCAATTAGGAGCGCGCCGCGCTGAAGGCAAGAAGCTGAAGCCCCTGAACTTTGACTGCGCCTACATCCTGCCCAATTCCTTAAAATCGGCCCTGGTGCCCTTCTTTGCCGGGATTAAGGAGCGTATTGGCTTAAAAGGCGAGAGCCGCTACTTCCTCATTAATCGCATGCGCTGCGATAAAAAGCTCTTTCCCCGCATGGTCGAGCGCTATGTCGCTCTTGCCTACGTGAATGACCCTCAGGTCAAATCAGCCCAGGACTTACCGCAATTTGCCTATCCCAAGCTCACCTTAGAGGCTCCAAGCCCTGAGCTGCTCGCGCGCTTAGGCCTGCCCCAAGATAGGCCTCTCATCGCCTTAGGCTGTGGTGCCAATTACGGCCCAGCTAAGCTCTGGCCAGTTGAGTACTTTGCTCAGGCCAGTGCCCACTTTATCCGTAAAGGTTATGGCATCTTGGCCTTGGGCTCGCCAAAAGATCAGGCCACAGTCAATGCAATCAAGAGTGCCTTGACCCAAGAAGAGCAAAGCCCTGGTGAGCTCCTGCCTTACTTCTATGACATTGCCGGGCAAACCAATCTCACCGAGGCTTTAGATTTGGTGGGCAGCTGCAGCGGCGCCATCTGCAATGACTCGGGCCTGATGCACACCGTGGCCGCCGCCCAGGTGCCGCAAGTGTGCCTCTTTGGCTCAACTAGCACCAATTACACACCGCCGCTCTCAGATAAAGCCATTTGCCTGGAGTCAACGCAGCCGTGCCATCCGTGCTTTGAGCGCACTTGTAAGATGGGCACCTATCAGTGCTTAAAGGAGCTTAGCCCTGAGCGCGCTATTGCCGCGCTGGAAAGTCTCATCAATGAGGGTGGCCAATGAAACTACGCTCCCGTTTAATGCTCACTGCCTACAGCGGCGCGACCTTGCTCGTGGCCCCGTTAGGTGCGGCCTTTTTGTGCTACAAGAAGCGCCATGACCCACCGTACGGCACGCGTGCCTTAGAGCTTTTAGGCTGCTATCACGGTCAGCCACGACCTACTGCGCCTTGCGTTTGGTTTCATACCGTGAGCGTGGGCGAGGCTATTGCCGCGCGCCCCCTCATCAAGGAATTTATCGCCCGCCACCCCGAGCTCTATGTCGTGGTCACCACCACGACTACGACCGGCGCGCGCGAGGTGCAAAAAATCGAGGGCGCCCACCACGTCTTTGCGCCCCTTGATAGCCCGCTCGCGGTTCGAGCTTTTATTCACCGCTTCAATCCGTCCCATCTTTTTATCATGGAGACGGAGCTGTGGCCGGTGCTCTTGCACGAGGCCTACCGTCAAGGCGTGCTCATGGTGGTCTTTAACGCGCGTATGCCTGAAAAGACCTGCCTTAAGTACCTAGACCATCAGATCTTAAGCCGCGATTTAATTGCTGAGCCCCTGGACTTAGTGCTGTGCCAAACCAAGGATGACGCCGGGCGCTTCACCCGTATTGGCGTGAATAAAAATAAAGTTAAGGTCACCGGCTCGCTCAAGTACGATTTAAGCCCCAATGAAACGCTGTTCAAGCACGCGCGTAGCATCTACCGCTTCTGGCAAGCTCAAGCGGCGGCCTTAGGGCAAGAATGCCAAGTCATCGGCGCAATCTCGACCCATGAGGGCGAGGAGGAAATGGTCTTGGAGACCTACTACTCCTTAAAGCAGCTCTACCCCAACCTCAAGCTCATCTTGGTGCCGCGCCATCAGTCCGGCGTCACTCGCGCCCAAAATTTCCTAAATGAAATCAAAGGCTCCTATGCTTTAAAGACTGAGTTTGACCGCAATCTCACCGGCTTCAGCCAAGACGTGCTCCTGGGCAACACCATGGGCGAAATCGAGTTTTACTTAGGTCTGTGCGACCTCATCTTTATGGGCGGCAGCTTAGTGGAGGTGGGAGGGCACAATCCGCTTGAGCCTGCGTACTTTGCCCTGCCGCTCATCACCGGACGCTATTACTACAACTTTACCGAGCAATACGAGAACTTGATTGAGCGCGGCGGCGCCTATGTCGCGGTGGATCACCACAGTCTCTACAATATCTGCGAGAAGCTCTTGCAAGACCCTAAGCTCATGAGCACCACCGGCATGAATGCCTTTGAGGTGCAGCAAGCCGGGCGCGGCGCCATCAGCGCGACCCTGAACGCCCTCGAGGCCTTGCTCTAGGGCACCAGGCGGCCGCCAACGAAAAAAGCCAAGCTTACGCTTGGCTTTTTCGTAATGCGCCGCGGGTGCGGACACTAGGCGTCTTGCTTAATCGTACGCAGGAACTCGACATAGCCCTTGGCGCTTTCGACCACGGTGCTCATATCAAGCTCGCCCTTGACTGGCTTGGCGTTGTAGAAGGTGTAAAGACCGGCGTACTCCGCGCCACAGCGCTTGAAAGCGCAAATATAGGAGTTTAAGAACTGCTCGACGCTAAAGCCAATGCCTTCAGCTGTGTAGTTTTCTTCCGCGCCGCCACAGGTCACAGCAAAGGCGACCTTACGGCCCTCTAAGTGCTTGCCCCCGGCATAGGCCCAGCCTGGGCTTAACACGATATCAACCCACGACTTGAGCATTGGTGGGGTGTTAAACCAGAACATTGGGAACTGGAACACGATAGAACCATTGTTATCAATAATCGAGTGCTCCAAGGCTGGATCGATTGAGCTTCGAGGGTACGAGCTCTGGAGATTGTGCACCAAGAACTCATCTGGGTACTTACGCACTTCATCCAACCAGCGACGGTTGACCACTGATTGATCATAAAAAGGATGATCGACGATAACTAATGTTTTCATATAACCTGCGGCGCTCACGCGCATGATTAAGTCCCAGGCAGCGCCAGCTGCCCTGATTTAAGGGCGATCTGCTCTTAAATCCCAAGATTCCCACACTACGCCATTCTAGCGTTTTTTCTAGATGGGCGCAAAACACTACAAGCAATTTTGGCGCCTTAGCCGTGCACGCTGTGCACCAAAATAAGCAGAGCGGGGAGCTTATTGCGCAACGTGCAAGGCTTGCACCAAAACCAAGCCTATTTCTTATGCCACGGCCCCTGGGCACGCAGCGCACTGAGCTTAGCTTGCACAGCACTTATGAGGGTGCGCACTTGCTGCCACTTGTCTTGGGGCAAATGCTTCACACTCGCTGCCACTTGGGCGCGCACCAAGGTCATAATGGCCGGGACATTGAGCCGAGCCTCTTCGTACTCCTTGAGCTCTTGCTCCTTGGTAAAGGAGCGCTCGAGGCGCGATAGCATTTGCGTCACTAAACCTTGGCTTAACTTACCCCGGCTGCACTTATCAAAGTCGATGAGATAACAAGCAGAGCTATCTTCCGTGAACAGAATATTGCGGATATTGAGATCGCTGTGATAAACCCCGGCCTTAAAAAAGCGCGCTAAGGTGTGCGCCACCAAAATAATTTCCTCGGGGGTGAGAGCGCGCTGCTCCAAGATCTCCGCCAGGTTTTGCGTATGAGGCAGCTGCTCCATCACCAAGGCATTGGTGACAAAGCAATGGTTAAAGCCCTCTCGTGCCAAAAGCGGCCGGGGCACCGGAAAGCCCTCAGCGTAGAGCTGAGAGGTCAGCTCAAACTCCGCACGGGCACGCTGCGCCGTCTTACTCCAGCGCCAAAAGCCCTCTTTGAGCACCTTGCCAATGAGGCCGCCTCGGCGATAAAAGCGCAGGCACAAAGGGAAGGTGGTTTGCAGCGGCTGCTCGGACTTGGCCGCCTCTAAGGCAAAGTCGCGCACTGGGCCATAAAGGGCACCGATGTCCTTAGGACCTAGGGTAAAGAGCATGGTCTGGCCCCGGCCGCCACAAAAGCGCACGTCGAGGGCATGCTCTTGTAAGTACGCAGGATCACAGTAGTGCTGGAGCGTCTCATAGAGGGTGCTGTCATTAAAGCCACTCTTAGGGTCGACCAAGAAGTTAACCTCGCCCACATCAAGGCGCATAAAGCTCAATTGACGATAGTTGTCAGTCATCTTGCCTCCCCCTAATTAATAATCAACTCACCGGTGACACCCGAGCCGGTGTCCACCACGCTCCCCTCAGGCGCTTCATTCTGCTGAGCCTCAGACTCAAGCTTGAGCTCCCCTGAGCTCTCCATGAGCGGCGTGCTCGACACCAGCGGCGTATCTGTTGGCTGCGGTGCCAGCGGTGCGTCCGCTGGCAATGGTGCAGCCGCTGGCAATGGTGCAGCCGCTGGCAATGGTGCAGCCGCTGGCAATGACGCTGAACCCGCAGCCGACGTGGTCGTCACCTCGGCTCCGCTCTCTACTGCAGCGGCCGCAGCGGCAGCGCGCTCCGCGCGCTGCGCTCTAATTTGCGCTAACTGGTTGGGCTCAGGAATCTGACCTTGGAGCACGCGCGCCACCAAGCCCTCGCTGAGGCTGACACTACCGGCCATATTAAGGCGCACGTCATCGGGCAAGGCCGCGCCATAGGCAAAGCAATCTTGCTCAGGGAAGGCCATAAGGCAGGAGCGATAGACCTGCTGATGAAAGCCCTCCGTGCCATTAAAGCGCTGCGAGGACAGCGCCATCACTGGTAGCGACAGTACCATAAAGACGAGACTTATCACCAAGAACGGCTTATAGCCCGGAGCGCGTACCGAGAAATACGCTAGCAGCGGCAATAAGGCAAAAGGCAGCAAGACCACCACATCCTCCGTGGTGATCACGCGGGGCATGGCTGCCGCCAGGAGCAGAGCTGAAAGCAGCGCACACAAGGTAATGGCGCGTACCAAATGCAAGCGCCCTGAGGCCGCACCCCCGCTAAAGCGGGATAAGACAAAGAACGCACACGAAGCGGTCACCAGCAAGGACGCTAGCCCCACCAGCCAATAAAGGCCGATAAAGCCATAACCTAAGATGGTAGCAATCAGGCCCTCTTGTCCTGAGAACACCGGTAAGAGCACCTCAGGGCTGCCCCATAAGGAGCCCAGTCGCAGCACATCCACTAGGCCTAACAAGAGCGGGTAAACATGGACGATGCCATAGCCCCAGTAACCCTCCAGCTGCTCAGGATTGGTAATATTAGTTAAGCTCGGATTGGAGGCTACTTGCGCCAAGTACGGAGCTAAGGACAGTCCCGCCAAAATCAGACCTAAGATCAGGCCCACTAGGCTTAAGCTGATATCGCGGCGCAGCCATAAGAGCAGCACCATAAGCCACAAGACGGGCCAAGAGCTGTGCACTTGCAAGCACCAAGTCAGGCCCAAGAATAAGCATAAGGTACTGACCAGGCGGTGCAGGCCCGAAATCTTAAGGTCGCGGTCACGGCGCAAGACCACTAGGCTCGAGAGCACTAAGGCTGAACCTAAGGATAAAAAGCCTGCGGGGTTAAAACCGGTGGTTCCCAAGGCCCACGGGCCTAAGGTCAAGAACAGGGCCCCTAACATCACCGCACGTAGCGCAAAGAGCTGAGTGAGCGCGCGCAGCATCAAAATGAGGGCCAGTACATCAAGCAGCACCTGCAAGTAGAGCGGGGCGTACGAGCTTGAGACTAACTTGAAAGGAAAGCCCACAAGCCACGAACTTAAGACGCCGGGGTTATTGCCCCACAGGCCGCCCTCGACGCCAAAGGGCAAATACTGCCCGGTAAAGGCGGCGTGCAGGCCATGGAGCAGGAACTGCACCTGGGTAAAGTCAAAGTGCTCGTTGCGTCCCAAGACTAGAGTTAAGGCAGCACTTAGGAGCAGCAAGGCTAAGAGGCATAAGTAATTACCCCAACTTAAATGCTCTCTCATCTATTGGTCCTCGCTAAAACGCGCCTGCATCACGACGCTCGCTTCGCTGGCCTCAGCCACACTGGCATCTTGCAAGAAAGCGGTCATTTGGCGAATGGCAGCAAAGAGGTTAGAGCTAGGCTCACTAGACTCAAGTGGGCGATAGTTCCAGTCCTTAAAGGACAGGCGGCCTTGGGCGTCGATCACCACGATACGCTTTTCCTCGAGCAAGGCTTGCTCCAGATACGAGCCTACTAAGAGGAATTTGCGCGGGTGCGGAGCTGGAGCTAACAAGTCACGTCCCAAGCTAAAGTCGCGCAGGCGATTTTGTACGCCTAAGACCTGGGTCATCAAGGTAGTAGGCACATCGTAGGACACGGTAACCCGATTAACCCGCTCCGGCGCCTTTTGCGGCCACTTGATCACCAGCGGCACCTGCATCTGAACCCGGCTGAAGTTGCTGTTATGGCCCCAGTAATTGGCGCCATTGTCGTTAAACTCCTCGCCGTGATCTGAGGTCAAGATCACGATAGTGTTATCCCCAAGGCCGCTGACCGCCAGGGCCTCGAGCACCTTGGCCACTTGAGTATCGGCGTAATAGACTGCATTGCGATAGAGGTTAAAGACCGGCACGGGATCGGTCTTCGGGCCCAAGGCGAGCTTATTGAGGCTCTTATTAGCCGGGCTAAAGGGCTGGGCCACGGCAGAATCTAGGGCATAGGTACGCAGGCCATCTAAGGCCACCCAAGCAAAGAAACGCTTATTGGGATCATGGGAGCTGATGAAATCAGCAAAGCCAGCAATGACCGCGCTATCACGGGCCTTAACCTCTGAGGTTAAGTCCACGGGATAAAACGAGCTGGCCGGTACCCCCAAGGTGGTATCAAAACCCAAGGCCTCATGGTCAAAGGCCATGAAAAAGCGCAGGGCATAGTCCTTGGCCTTAAGCGCGGTGATCAAGACCGGCTCTTGTCCTGCCGCCTGCACATTGGAGCCATAGGATGGGGTTAAACCATAGAGCAAACTAAAGAAAGTACCACGGGTACTATTGGAGGCGGCAAAGTTACGCTCATAGACATGCGCTCCTAAGCTCCATGCGGTCACATTAGGCATAGTCGAGGCAGCGAGCATATCGGCGCGCAGCGACGGCACGGTGATGAGCAGAACGTTATAAGGCTCACGCACATGAGCAAAGTAGGTCAAAGGCTGCTTAGGGTAATTGAGCGGGCGCTGGGCGCTCAAAGCCATTTGCTCACGGGTCACATGCTCGGGGCGCACCTCCATCAGACCATGTTCTTGCAAGAAGGTGTTCATGGTCAGCGGGTGATACCACGGCAAGCGCGCGGCGATTTCCACCAGGGGTGTGACCTGCTTGGCGTCTGCGTAGGCATGGATGAGATTGGCCATCACCCAGGACAAGAGACATAAACCGGCCAGCAAGCGGCAGCGCACCTTGTGCAGGGCCAAGAACCAGCTGACGAGCAAGACCACCGCGCTATATACAATCAAGAATAAAAGACGCCAGCCGATGCTGAGCCACACTTCAAGACTCACCGTCGACAAAGGCTCGCCGCGATGGACAAAGAGCTCAAACACCGCTGGGGTAAAGTGGAAGTGGTTTAAGGCATAGACTTGGGCATCGATCGCAAGCAAGCCATTGAACAGCACTAAGATAATCAGGGCGTAGGTAAAGCGCACCTTGGACCAATGCCGCCGACACAGCGGCGCGATCAAAATGAGCGCCACCAGGGCACTTAAGACGAAGAAATGACCCACGGCCGCCGCGTAAAAAGTGCTGGGCACAAACCAAGGCAGATTGGCCTCAGGCGCACCATAGTTATGCGCTAGATATAAGGCCAAAGGCAACTCGAGGAGGCCTAACCATCCTACCAAACGCAGCGTCATAACCCCTGCTCCCACGTCTTACTTTGAGGCCTGTACCCTACAGGCACACAAGTTCAGAATTTTAGCACAGGCCACAAGGCGCACTGCATGGGGTACAATCATGCCCAAAAAGGGACGATAAGGAGAGCCCCCATGAGTTCAGAGTATCACCCACGACTATGCGTTCTGCGCCTGACGGCCCTCGGCGACTGTATCAATGCCTTTGGTCTCTTGGGCGCGCTGGCGCGCACCTATCCGGAGCTTAAGCTCACCTGGGTGATCGATGAGCGCTTCTCCAGCCTCTTTTGCGATGAGCAAGGCCACGACCTCATCCCGATGCTCAAGGTCAAATTCAAAGAGCGCGGTTTAAAGGCGATCTTGGATCTCAAGAGCGAGCTCAAAGACAGCCTCACCTATGACGCCCTGCTCAATTTGCAAACCTCGCTTAAGGCCTCGCTCACCAGCACCGTGATCCCGGCAAGAAAAAAATACGGCTACGACGCAGAGCGCGGCCGCGAAGGCCAACGCTTTTTTATCACCGATCAGGTGCCAAGCCCCGAGAACCCGCACGTGCTGGCAGGCTTTATGGCCTTTGCTGAGGCAGCGGGCTTCCCGGTGTGCGAGCCTTACTGGGACTTTAAGCTCGACCCTTATCAAATAGATCGCGCGCGCTGCCTAGTATCCCACGAAAAGGTCTGTGCGATCGCTCCGTGCTCAGCTAAGCCGAGCAAGAACTGGACGGTTGAGGGCTATGTTGAGGTAGCACGTCTAGCGCAAAGCCACAATATGCAGGTGGTACTCCTAGGCAGCCACAGCAAACTCGAGCTTGAGACCTGCCAAGCGATCGCCGAGCAGGTCAAGGGCTGCATCAATCTGTGTGGGCGCACCAACCTAAGAGAATTAGCCGCGCTCCTGAGCATCAGCAAATTAGTTGTGGCCCCCGATTCAGCCAGCATGCACCTAGCCTCGGCCCTAGGCACTCCGGTGATCGGTCTTTTTGCCATCCACGATGATGCGCGCGTGGGACCTTGGAACTTCATGGATCTCAACGTCTCGGTCTATCGCAAGCTTGCTAAGGCTGAGCTCAAGGGCAAGGAGATCCCGTGGCGCTATCGGGTGCGCACCGAGCACGCCATGGAGCGCATCACCCCCGAGATGGTAGGCAGCACCTTTGAGCAGGCGCTCGAGCGCTATCGCATCTAAGCGCGCCCCACTAAGCACACAGCACACGGGTGCGCCCAGCTCAGCACCAGCTAAGCGCACCGCGCATTTGTGACCCAAGTAGCCCCTAGGCTCAGGCAATTGAGGTAAGATGGTCGATGGCCCGCAGCACGCGGTCCCCAGTCCTAAAATTAGCGCCCCAGAGGCAGGGAGTTTTTTCCGATGAACATCGCGGTATTTCCGGGCACCTTTGACCCAGCCACCTTAGGCCACTTTGATATCATCCAGCGCAGCAGCAAACTCTTTGACCGCCTGATTGTGGGCGTGGCCTTTAGCCCAACCAAGAAGCCGCTCTTTAGCTTAGAAGAGCGCGTGGAGCTGATGAAGAGCTGCTGCAAGACCTTAAGCAATGTTGAGGTGATCGGCTTTACCGGCCTGATTGCCGACTTCATCAAGGCCCATGAAGCCAACATCTTAATTCGTGGCATTCGCACCGTCGCCGACTACGACTACGAGATGCAATTAACCGGCATGTACCGCGTCGCTGTGCCGCAGCTTGAAGTGGTCATGCTGCCAACCAACGGCAACCTGGCATTTATCTCCTCGTCCTTTGTGCGCGAGCTCATCGTCCACGGCGGCGACATCAGCCACTTTGTGCCGCACAACGTCGCCAAGGCCATCATGGAAAAGATAAAGGACACCCCACAGGTGCAATTTAGCGAGATCCGCTAACCTAGACCACCACGCGGCCGAGCTTCCAGCCCGGCACCATCAAGCCCCAGCAACTAGGCCACGACCCAGTGGCTGGGCGCTCATACCGTCTAAACCGCCAACAGCAGGTTCCAGCAAGCCGCCCGACTCATAAGGGCCGGGCCCATATCCCTATTTTTGGCACTTAGGGCAGAAAAAGGTCGAGCGATTGCCTTGGACAATGCGCTTGATCGGGGTACCGCACACCGAGCACGGCTCTCCGGCGTGGCCGTAGACCTTAAGATTTTGCACAAAGTAGCCGAGCTTACCGTCCGCGCCTTCAAAGTCGCGGATCGTGGTACCGCCACTGGCAATCGAGGAGGTCAAGAGCTCCTTGATGTTGGCAACCAAGGTCGTCACCTCTTCTAAACTGAGCGAGCGGCAGCTGCGCTCAGGATTAATCCCCGTCAAAAAGAGCGACTCGCAGGCGTAGATATTGCCCACCCCCACGACCACGGCTGAATTCATTAAGGCCTGCTTAATCGAGCTATTGCGCTTTTGCAGCGCGGCATAGAGCACCTCGCCGGTAAAATCAGGCTTTAAGGGCTCCGGGCCTAAGACCGCTAAGGCCGGATACTGATAAGGGTCGGCATCAGGCTCGATATAGACCACCAGACCAAAGCGGCGCGCATCGTGGTAGCGCACCGAAGTGCCGCTATCGAGCATCAGCTCAAAGTGATCATGGAGCACGCGCTCAGTAGCCGAAGGCACAATGCTCAAATGCCCAGTCATGCCCAAGTGGATGATGAGGGAACCATGGGTAGTGAAAATCACGATGTACTTACCCCGGCGCTCCAGGCGCGTTACCTTGGCGCCCACGAGCTCACGCAGGCGCGGGCTTAAGGGCTGGCGCAGCTTCTTTTCCCCGATAAAGACATCGACGATGGTGTGGTTCAGCAGCACTTGCTCCACGCCCCGCTTGGTAACTTCAACCTCAGGCAGTTCTGGCATTTGCATCTTCTCCTTGGACTAGGCAGCACGACTAAGATCGTGGCCAGAGCTCATCATAGCCGCAAAGCACCGCACCTCAGCACGCCCCGGCCCGACTTGAGAAAATTTCTAGCGCCGTCCCAGCTATGCCCCGCAATGTCGCAGCGCGTAGTACCAGCGACCAGCGCCATAAGCGTGCGTAGAAACCACGCGCCGCCGGGCTCAGGGGAGCGCGCGGTGTGAGCCGCACGTCCGTACTGGCTACGCCGAACTACGGTAGAGAGCGCAAGCTAAGAGTGGCCCACCCACCCGCCCCATGAGGCGCGGCATCAGGTGCCGTGTCATCGGATCGGCCGCGCCGCCGGGCTCAGGGTAGCGCGCGGTGTGAGCCGCACGTCCCTGCTGGCTTACGCCGCACTATGGTAGAGAGCTCAAATTGAGAATGGCCCACCCACCCGCCCCATCGGGCGCGGCATCAGGTGCAGTGCAATCGGATCGGCCGCGCCGCCGGGCTTGGGGTACCGGCCCGGTGTAAGCCGCACGTCCCTGCTGGCTTACGCCGCACTATGGTAGAGAGCTCAAATTGAGAATGGGCCCCCCCCCCCCCCCCCCCCGCGCCCCCACCCCCCCCACCGACAAAAGGCAAGCCCGCCCCCCCGGGTTGCAGACCCCGCCCCCCAGCTCTTC
>CALXXU010000060.1 GCA_944392765.1 uncultured Anaerobiospirillum sp. | reverse complement strand
T
This sequence comes from uncultured Anaerobiospirillum sp., assembly GCA_944392765.1. Classification (GTDB taxonomy): domain Bacteria; phylum Pseudomonadota; class Gammaproteobacteria; order Enterobacterales; family Succinivibrionaceae; genus Anaerobiospirillum. The sequence goes on along the minus strand of CALXXU010000060.1, from coordinate 23,254 downwards.
TTCCTTCAACGGCACTGTACTGCCGTAGCTATGCTTTTGCTTAAAGTTCAGGTATAAGTCTTAGGGCAAAATTACTACACAGGTATTAGTATTTTGTATGTGCCAAGGCTCTCAAATGCGGTAAAATCAAGGTGTAGTGACTTGTCCTTGTAGCTACGATAGAGCGACCGTGCAGGATGGTAATATGGATTCGGAAACAGACAAGAATAAGCCTGAAACTCCATACAAGTTTTGTGCTACAACTTTTCTCGCCGCAGCAGGTATTTTACTTGGAGCAACATCAGCTCTTTCTGCGTTTCTTGGAAATAATCTTTCTAAAGTGATTGGTGTATTTTTAGATGATAATTTAAGTATTGAAGAAACTGCCCTTATATTAACAGCTACAGTGTTTTGTCTTATGTTTGTAGCTGGTTTTGTTGTTTCAACTATTCTGTTTATTCATTGCATAAAACAGTATTGGAATGAGGCAAATAAGGCTGTAAGTGATTATGCATTAGAATTAGCTATACAGCGAAATAAAGAATGGACTAGATCATTTGAATCTACTAATACAAGTGACGACCAGACAGCTCAAAAAGATAAATTTAATAGCAAAGACTTAGAGTTAGTTCGTGATTTAGTGAATAAAACCACTGTTCTTGTTGATTTGTTAACTGAAAAAATTGAAGACAATAAAAATAACAATAGTAAAGATAAGAGCTAAGGAAAAAGATCTTTGCTCTATTCTATAAGCTGTATTTATAATGATTAAGGTATGACATATGAAAATTCTAGCTGCAATTATTTTAATTTTATTTTTTAGCGCAATAGCTTTAGTTGCCGGAACTATAATTTGGGCTTTATGGAGTCTTCGTTTTATTATTGTAGATATTAATAAGATAAACAAAAGACACCACGAGTTAGGGGTAGATAAGCCAAACGAATTATAGTGGTAAGAGCTATCGAGTATGATTATTTTGCTTGAAGCGAGGTCTAATATTATTGACCTCGCTTTATTGTTCTTGGAGTTTTCTGTAAGGGGTCACTGGCATGACTTAGGGGTTTTACAACGGATGTGTCGTAAAAGCTGATAAATAAGCCAAATGGCTATATGAGCTTTATAGCAACCCCTAAGTCATGCCAGTGACCCCTGTAAGTAATAAGAAAAATTGATATTTGGGCTTGTTTTTGCTTGATAATCTCCATCACGATGATCTCAATTTCCCCGCTTTTACCTTAGGGGAGCGTTTTGTGCGAGATATCGCCCAGCAGCTGTCGCGCAAGCTCTTCTTGCTCTTTGGTGATATGGGGACAGGCAAGACTATGCTGATCCATGCCATGGCGAACCTCTTTATGGACCTCAAGGCGCAAGATCCCAAGCTCGTGCAAGAACGCACCAATACCCAGATGCCACTGTGCTTAATCGCGACTCTAGATGATCTCAAGCGCAGCTGGTTCTATGTCAGCGATGAAAGCTTTGAGCAGCGCATGGAGCGTGAGCGCAAACTCAAGCAGTATTATGGAGCAGACCTCTTGGTGGTCGACGGTCTGTGCAGTGACTTTACCGCTCTTACCCCGTACAACCAGCGCAGCTTCAATGATTTGCTGCGTCACCGTTCTGAGCATGGCTTGCCGCTCATTGTGACCACACCGCTGCGCATGGAGGCGCTGCATCGTGCGGTAGGGGATGTGGTTTATGAAGGCTTTAAGAGCTTTGAGGTTACTCCAACTGCTTTATTAGGCACCAGTCGTCGGGCTCCTATTTCCTTCAACGGCACTGTACTGCCGTAGCTATGCTTTTGCTTAAAGTTCAGGTATAAGTCTTAGGGCAAAATTACTTCACAAGAATGCGTGTTTTGCATGTGCTATGGTTCGCAAATGCGGTAAAATTAAGGTGTAGTGACTTGTCCTTGCAGAGACAGGCGGTACTTCTTAATGGAGTTCAATATGAGCCAACCTGAATCGCCAGAATCGCCAGAATCGCCAGAATATAAGATGATAGCACATGCAGCTCTTGCTGCAGCAGGTGTGATTTTTAGTGTTATAGTTGCTTTGGGAACCTATATTGGAAGCCATATTGATATTGTTTTATTAATGTTTTTTGGAGTACTTTACCATACAATTGAGTCATTTCAAGTAATAACAGCAGTATTTGTTTTTTGGCTGCTTAAGTTTGGCTTTAGCAATATGTGTTAATTTTGGGTCTTTTTCAGTAAAAATGCTAAGGGATGAGTATGAGCAAAATAAACTTAAGCAGTTGACAAAAGAACAAGAAGAGTTAGAAAAACAAGAAATCAATGACACTCGGGAACGCAGAATTAAGTATATTTTATTTTTACGGGCTTCAAGAGTTTTAAAACAACTTGAAGAAGAGCTTAAATTCCGTCAAAATGCACGCTCTCAATGTGATAATAAAGAATGTAATGTTAATAATGATATTACTAAGAGCGATGAATTAGATTCTAAAATCAAGGAGTAGATATGATAAGACTGGTTGCGATATTGTTCTTCTTATCAATTCTTCTGACAATATGGTCATTGTTCAAGTTTGTTGGAAGTTTTCGTTTCTTTATCAAAACAAAAGTTGACGGAAACAACCGCAACTATATCAACAAACAGAAGGCAATTCCTTAAAGTGCTGTAGAGTTACAGTATGACTGTGCAAATGATTTTATTATAAACGAGGTAAGATTTAATTATAAGTAAATCGACCTCGTTTTTTTTTTTGTAGTGTGAGGTAGTTTGGTTTGAAAGGCAGAGTTTTGGCCTTTGATTTTGGATTGAATCATATTGGGGTCGCGGTAGGGTCAGAAGAGTTGATGACTGCGCAGGCTCTGACCGCGCTTAAGGCCTCAAACGGAGTGCCGAACGAAAAGGCGCTCTCTGATCTCTTTGCCCAGTGGCAGCCAGAGTTTTGCGTGGTGGGCCTGCCGATCAATATGGATGGCTCCGATGAGTTCATGACCACGCGCGCTACTAAATTCGGATCACGCCTGGCCACCACCTTCGGCGTGCCGGTCTACCTCAAGGATGAGCGCTTGTCCTCAGTCGAGGCTAAGGCCGAGATTTTCGAGCACCATGGTGGTTACCGTACCCTGGTCAAGCACAAAGGTAAGGTCGATGCTACTGCCGCCAAGATCATTCTTGAAAGCTTCTTTGATGCGGGCGGTCGCTATGCCCCAGAGCATCAATTGATCTCACACAATTAACCTCGCGCAACTGAATCTTGCGCCATGGAGCTCTCTGAGCTGATTTAGGGCGTAAGTAGAGGTTGCGCGTCTGTGATTTCTTAACTGGTATTCTTTGTTATGGCCTCTCAACACGATATTGCTGCGATCAGCACTAAGCTGCTCCATCTGGAGCAAGAACTTAAGGCTCTGGAGCTCTGGGGTGGAGCTGCAGGCATGCCCTCCCCCGAAAAGTTTGATTCCACGACCCCGTTTTGCCTTGATACCTTAGAGTTTCATCAATGGCTCGAGTACGTCCTGATCGCGCGCTTGCGTGAATTGATTGCCTTGGAAGCAGAGTTGCCTGCCGCCATGATGACCCACACCTATGCCCAGGAAAAGTACCGGGGCCAGTGGGGTAAATACCGTAAGCTCATCGGTATCTTGCAGGAGCTTGATGCTCTTATTACCTTGGAAAGCCACTAGGGCTATTGGCACAAAGCTGATTACTCAGCAGGGCTGATTGCCGTAAGCTCAAGGGGCGTAGCTCCGGGGCACAGCTCTGGTGCTTTTGGGGTGAAAATGCGCGTAAAGCCTGATAAAATCAGGCTTTTAGCCGTGGCAAACTATTTGCACAGGCGCAGAGGATTCCTATTTCGTAACTACGGAAAATTGACTAAATGGGCTTTTTAACAAATCTTGGTACTAAAGTAGCCACGCCGGTGCAAGGCGCGTTAGACCGAGCTCGTGCTAACCCTACGGTGGCACGTGGTCTGGCTTTGGGCGACTCAGCCGTAAAAAAAGTCCGTATGATCAAGCTTGGTACGCCATTGCTGGTACTAGCCTGCCTTGCGATGGTGACCTTGCCGATGCCACCATTCCTCCTCGACATATTGTTCTCGTTCAACATCTCCTTGTCGATGGTGGTGCTGTTAGTTGCGATCTATGCCAAGAAGCCGTTGGACTTCGGCTCTTTCCCTACAGTTTTGCTCTTAACCACGATCTTGCGCTTGGCCTTGAACGTGGCCTCGACCCGTGTCATCTTGCTCCATGGTCAAGAAGGTACCGCCGCTGCCGGTAAGGTGATCGAAGCCTTCGGTTACGTGGTTATGGGTGGTTCCTACACCGTAGGTCTCATCGTGTTCGCCATCTTGGTTATTATCAACTTCGTGGTCGTAACCAAGGGCGCAGGCCGTATCTCGGAAGTGTCCGCACGCTTCACCTTGGATGCGATGCCTGGTAAGCAAATGGCGATCGACGCCGACTTAAACGCCGGTCTCATCAACCAAGAACAAGCCCGTGAACGCCGCGCTGAGATTGCGCGTGAAGCTGACTTCTACGGCTCCATGGACGGTGCCTCGAAGTTCGTTAAGGGCGACGCCATTGCCGGTATCTTAATTCTCTTCATCAACGTGATCGGCGGTATCGTCATCGGTACGATCTTCCACTCGATGCCGATCAGCGAAGCGGCCACCGTGTACGTTCTGCTCTCGATCGGTGACGGCTTGGTCGCTCAGTTACCATCGCTCATGCTCTCGGTTGCCGCCGCAATCATCGTAACGCGCCAAAATAACTCCGAAAAGGAGATGGGCCAGCAGGTGGTCAGCGAGCTCTTTAGCAACCCGAAGACCATGTTCATCGTGGCGATGGTGCTCTTTGTCATGGGCATCGTGCCGGGCATGCCGCACGTGGCCTTCCTGACTTTAGCTGCGATCTGCGCGCTGATTGGTCTCTTTATCCGTCACCAGCAAAAGATGGCAGCTCAGGCTGCTTTAGCCCCACCACCTGAGCCAGTGGAGCCTGCTCCAGATCAACGTGAGCTTTCGTGGGATGACGTCTCTGAGGTTGATATGATCGGCCTGGAGGTAGGCTATCGCTTGATCCCAATGGTCGATAAGGCCCAAGGCGGTGAACTGTTAAATCGTGTTAAGGGCGTGCGTAAGAAGCTGTCCCAAGATCTGGGCTTCTTAATTCCGCCGGTGCACATCAGAGATAACCTCGATTTAGGCCCGAACAGCTACCGTATTACGCTGATGGGTGTCACCTTTGGTGAGGCCGAGATTCAGCCTGATCGCGATATGGCGATCAATCCAGGTCAGGTCTTTGGCCGCGTCCCAGGTATCCCAACCAAGGACCCAGCCTTCGGCTTAGAGGCGGTTTGGATTACCAAGCAGGATAACGATCGTGCGTTAGGTTTAGGCTACACTGTGGTTGATTGCTCGACCGTGGTCGCGACCCACTTATCGCAGATCTTGGCTAATAACTGCGCTTCCTTAATCGGCCAAGAAGAAGTTCAGAACATTCTGGATATTGTGTCCAAGACCCAGCCAAAGCTGGTGGCAGGCTTAGTCCCGAATATCGTCAACTTGGGCCTGTTGACCAAGCTCTTGCAGAACTTGCTGCATGAGGGTGTCCCAGTACGCGATATGCGTACTATCCTGGAGACCTTGGTTGAATATGCGCCAAAGAGCCAAGACCCAGAAGTTTTAACGGCTGCTTGCCGCATTGGTCTGCGTCGCCTCATTATTCAAGATATCGTGGGTGGCGATCTCATTATCCCAGTTATCACCTTGTCCCCTGATCTTGAGAAGGTGCTGCACAAGTCCTTGGAGACTGGTGGTGCCGAAGGTGTGGGCATCGAGCCAGGTTTAGCCGACCGTATGCAAAAGAGCTTGTACGAGGCTACCGCCAACCAGGAAATGGCGGGCGAACCTGCGATCTTGTTGACCTCGGGTATCTTGCGTTCGACCCTGTCGCGCTTTGTTAAGAACACGATCCCAGGTCTGCGTGTGCTCTCATATCAGGAAATTCCTGACGATAAGCAGATTAAGATCGTCTCGGTAGTGGGTAACGCCAGCCCGCAGCAGCAATTGCGCGGTTAACTTGACCGACAGGCTAAAAGCTGATTTTTTCCGGAAGCCCTGCCTTGCGCAGGGTTTTTTCTTTGCGGCAGGCCACATTGCGTTTATACTTGTGCCTAGCCTCGGGCACCATATTTGCTTTTTTGTGGGGCAAACTATTGGAGCTAGGCTGGTGGTGTGTGCACACCCCTTGGTTGCGACATTCAACGCAGAGAGAGTAGAGTCAGAGCAGGTTGGCTCTGAGCGGGACGGCTGAAGCCTGATTGGTGGGCTTGAGTCGCTGGGTCGATAGGGCGGATATGAAGTTAAAACGCTTTGTAGCTAAAGATATGCGTGAAGCTCTGACCATGGTCAAAGACGAGCTGGGCGAAGACGCTATCATCATGTCTAATAAGCGTGTAGCCGCTGGCGTTGAGATCGTGGCTGGGATCGAGAGCAAACCGGCACCGTTGGTACCGCAAGCCTTGGGTGGTCGAGCCTTAGGCGATGATCAAGTTGAGTTATCAGGTTCAAGTGGTACCCAGCGCAAAAATCAGGCTTACGCCAAGAGTTTAATCGAGATTCTCGAGCGCCAAAACGCTATGTCTAAGGAGCAGGGCGATAAGCTCACCGGAGACATTGCACAACTGACGGCGCAAAAAGCTAAAACGCCACCGAACGCGACGTCGAGTGCGGCTGCCGCAGCAACGGCGCTACCGCCAGGGGCGAGCGCTAAGGGCGGGCCACTTGGGCTTGGTTCCGTGCCTAAAGCCGCGCGCCCTGGTCCTAGCTTAGGTGCTCAAGGGGCCGGTTTAAGTGCTCAAGTTGCAGGTTTAGGCGCTCAAGGTTCAAGTTTAAGTGCTCAAGGGTCAAACTTAAGCGCTTCCGTGCCGAGCCTAGGGGCTCCCGTGCCGCCTACGGCCAAGGTTGCTGATGCCTCAGAAGTGGATTTCACTCCTGCGCACATTATGCCTGAGAGCTCGAGCGCTGCGCCCCGTATTATTAACCCTGTCAATGATGGAAATGAGGATATGGCCAACGATTCCATGAAGAGGGCAGGCCCATCTAGAATTGATCCATCGTTAGATGAGGACGCTGATCTCTTCAATACCCCACCACTGCCGCTCTCGCAGCAGCGCGAGTTTAAGAATTTCTTCGTCAAGTCCAAGGTCAAGCAGGAAAAGGACGAGTATGTCAGCCGGGCTGGGATTGACTCCTACCGCACAGGTAGTGAGTCCGATGCCGTGGTGCGCCAAGATCTCGAAAAAATGCGCACTGAGGTTGAGAGTATCCGTAAACTCCTGCAATTTGAGTTGGCGGGCTTACTCCAAGATAACCGCTCACGCAACGAGCCGGTTAAGGCTATGGTCTTTAAGCTCTTGCACAGCGTGGGCTTCTCCGATAAGGTCGCCGATTCCTTGGTTAACCGTTTACCGGCAGAAATTACCTTTAACGATGCGTGGCGCGAGATCGTCTCATTGCTCGAGCGCGCTATCTTAGTAGGCGATGATGACATCGTTTCTAAGGGAGGCATCGTGACCTTAATCGGTCCGGCTGGTGTCGGTAAAACGACTACGCTAGCTAAGCTGGCGGCGCGTTTTGTGATGCGCTACGGTCCACAGCGTGTGGCCATTGTCACCGCTGATCACTATCGTATTGGTGCGGTGGAGCAGATCAAGACCTACGGTCGCATTATGGGCTGTGCCACCTTTGCGGTGAAAAATCTCTCAGAGCTACCACAGCTGCTCTATACCCTTTCGGATAAGAGCTTGATCTTAGTTGATACTGCCGGTGTGGGCTTTAAGGATGAGCGCTTTAACGTGCAGCTGACCCAGCTCAAGCAACAAGCGAGCTTGCAGCTTAAGCACTATCTGGTGCTGCCATGCACCACGCAGCGTAAGGTGCTCCAGCATGCCTACGACCACTTTGCTATGGTCGGCTTGACCGGTCTGATCTTAACTAAGATCGACGAGTGCCAGAACCTAGGTGACGCCTTATCGCTGTGTATCGAGATGAAGTTGCCGATCAGCTACATCACCGATGGTCAGCGCGTGCCTGAGGATTTGGATATCCCAAATCCAAGCAGTATGGCGCGCCGGGCTTTAGCCGCAGTCGAGGATGATGCCGCGCAGGGTTTACTGCCGCGCGGGCTGTAGCTTTCATCTAATTATTTTTCTTTTTCATTTTTTTTTTTTTGGGGCGGGCTGGACGTCGTTTCCAGCCCGTGCTGTTTGTAGGCTGTATCTTAGGTCTTGTTCTTGGAATAAGGCGGCCTGTCCGTGCGCGCTGAAGTGAGTGTGGTGCGCCGAGTCGGCACTGTGTGACGATCCTGCGTTATGGGTTGTGGCTGTGCTTGGTGGCGAGCTTGGCGTCGAGGCTGTGCTTTGGGTCGAGCCTGCGCCTTGTGGCGCGCTGCACCGTGTGGGGTGAGCTTTAGTGTCATTGGTGCTACGTTTTGCCGCTGCTGGGAGTCAAATAGTGCAGCGCGCTGCCCGTTCAGTTTGGGACTGGGGAGGTGGTGCTAAGTTTGCTTGACCGGGCGCTGAGCTTTTTTATTTGCCGCTTTAGGGGCTGATGCTTGAATAAAAAGCCTTGAGCAAGCGCTAAATGGTGCTCACTAGATATCAAACTTAATTGGCACGATGCTTGATTATGGCGTCATGCGGTCTAAAGATTGCACTAATAAGATGAGCTGTCGAAAGTTCGCGTGCTGAGATGAGCCCTGGATCCGGTATTTAGGCCGGTTAAGGGCTGGTGCGAGAACTGGCAAAAGCTTCGACCTAGTTATATCAACTTTGAGGCAAAAGTGCCGATAATAGATATTATTAGGTTGTGATTGCTTTGACTTTGGTCAAAGTAATCTGACTTAAGCGGCGGCAGAACCTTACTGGGCTAGGTTCAAGCCATTACTGCTGCAAGCTTAGGCACATAGGGGGGTACGTTAGTATCTTAAGAGGGCGTAGAAAACTAGGTCATTGTGATCTGACAGAGGGCTAGGTCAGTAGGCTTTAGTCCTTTTAGAGGTTGTGGTAGAGCTACTGTCCCTCATGCCAATACTTGGCTCTGGAGCATTGAGTTCTGGTTGGTTGAGTATGAGTGGTTTCACTCAAGGGGTTGCACTCGTAGGGTTGCTTGGTTGTAGGGTACGACTAGTATGGATTCAAATTTTAAGTGGAGAAGAGTCAAGGTCATCACCGTGACCGGCGGTAAGGGCGGTGTGGGTAAATCCTCGGTCTCTTTAAACTTAGCCGTAGCCTTATGTCAGATGGGCAAGCATGTCATGCTGTTTGATGCCGACTTAGGTCTTGCCAATATCGACGTGATGCTGGGTTTAAAGGTCCGCAAGAATTTAGCCCATGTCTTGAAGGGCGAGTGTTCGCTCCAAGAGATCATCCAAGACGGTCCTCAAGGTCTACGTATCGTCCCTGCCTCTTCAGGTTTAAAGGAAATGGCTGGCCTCTCAGTCGATCAGCACGCGGGCTTAATCCGTGCCTTTTCGACGATCGAAGAGCCAATCGATTTTCTCATCGTTGATACGGCCGCAGGTATCTCCGATATGGTGCTGTCGTTTTGCCGCGCGGCACAAGACGTGATCATGGTGGTGTGCAATGAGTCGACCTCGGTGGCCGACGCCTATGCTCAGATGAAGGTGCTCTCCAACGACTATGGAGTCTCTAAGTTCCGCATTGTCGCGAACCAAGTTCACTCCTTGGAGGAAGGCAAGTTCATGTTCAAGAAGCTGGTCACCTTAACGGACAAGTTCTTGGACGTAGCCTTAGAGCTGTGCGCCTGTATCCCAATCGATATCAATATGCGCAAGGCCATCCGCCAACGTACTTGTGTGGTCGATGCTTTCCCGCAAGCTCCGGCTGCGCGCGCCTTTAAGAGCTTTGCCCGCCGCGTGCTCAATTGGCCAATTCCGGATATTCCAGGGGGCTATCTTGAGTTCTTTGTTGAGAACTTGATTCGCCCAGGCGATGGCGACAGCCCTGAGAGTTCTGACTCAGGCTTTGGTTCGCGTTTTGATGCTCCGCCCCAGCCGATTGGCAAGATCTTGGGCATGGACACCTCTGCGCTCTCTCATGCGCAGATTGATGACATTCAGCGCGAGATCGAAGCTTCGCGTAAGCTGATCGAGGAGCATTTCAGTCAATAGCAGAATTAACGCACGTGTCGGCTGCTTCGGCCCAACGCGCGTTAGTTTCATGCAGTGCTCTCAGAGCTATGCGGGCTGATAGTTGATGGTTGAGGGGCTTTCGGGCCCTTTGCCGTTTTAGCGTGGCATGCTATTAGCACGCGCTGGGCTGAGCCTTAAGCAATTCCTTTTTGTTGTTGGGGTAAGGCAAAGCTGGGATGTAGGTCGAGTTAGGAAGCGGCACATGGCCAACTTGAGTCAAAGTTTGTTAAAAGGCGCAAAAGCTTACCAAGGCCAGAATGTGGTCGATCGCAATGAGCTGGTGGTCAAGTATGCGCCTCTGGTTAAGCGTGTCGCCATGCACCTAAAAGCGCGCTTACCTGCTTCCGTCGACGTCAATGACCTAGTGCAATCGGGCATGATTGGCCTGATTGAAGCGATTCAAAACTTCAAGGAAGGCCAAGGCGCCACCTTTGAGACCTACGCTTCGATTCGTATTCGCGGTGCCATTATCGACCAGCTGCGGCAGAGTGATTGGACGCCACGCTCGGTGCATCAGAACACGCGCGCGATCCGCGACGCTATGCTCAAGCTCTCGCATGAAAAAGGCCGTCCAGCGACTGATACTGAGATTGCCGCCTACCTCAATGTCGACATCAATCGCTACCATCAGATGCTGCTCGATAGCAATACCTCGCAGGTGATGGGGATTGAAGACACGGGACTGACCGACGACGTGATCGGCGATAAGCCCTTAAGTGAAATCGTGGGCCAAACCCCAGAGGACAAGCTTTTTGACGCGCTCAATGGAGTGCAATTTCGTGATGCCTTAGCCCAGGCTATCTCGCAGCTGCCCCAGCGCGAGCGCGAAATTTTAACCTTCTACTACGACCAAGAACTCAATTTGCGTGAGATCGGCCTAATTAAGGGGATCTCTGAGTCGCGTACCTGCCAAATTTTGTCGCAGGCGGTGATGCGTTTGCGCGCAAGCCTCGAAGATTGGGCCAATCCTCCCAAGACGGAAAAGCATAGTGCCCGTCCTAAGGAGAGCTTGCTCGCCCCTGGCAGTATGCCGACCAAGGCACAGCACAAGCGCGTGAGTTTGCTCTTTAATGAGCAAGATGAGATTGAAATGCGTACGGCGCATGGCCGTGCTTTAGAGGCGGCGCAAGCTCAGGCTTTGGCACCATCAGGTGGCGCTGCTTTAGGTGGTGAGTTTGAGCCAATAGGTCAGAGCACTGCGGGACTGGAAAATGTAGTGCCAGCACGTCCGAAAAAACGCGCGGCTAAGGCCAGTACGATCGTGGGCGGGACTGAGAAGATCAACCGCAGCGAGCAAGACCTCTTTGTCTTTATCAATAAGACCCGCAGCTACCTGAGCGAAGCTCACGCTCAGTACAATTCCGAGCAAATTGCGCTCTTAGTGGGGGCAGCGGCTACGCTTACTGGGGCTCAGAAGTTGGCTCAAAGTCAGGTGCTCTTGCAAGAGTGCCTATCTAAAGTGCGTAAGTTGGGTGAAAGTCTCGAGCTTAAGCTACAAGACCTCGATCCGGATGAGTCCAGTTTAAGTTACCAAAACTTGTTGACGCTCCAAGATGAGCTCAAGGACGCAAGTGCAGATTTCCTCGAGTGCTTACATCAAGTCAATAGCGCTTACCAAGGGTTAAATCCTGAGCTTAAGGCCCAAGCTTTAAGTGAGTTAGCTGCAGAACAGTCAAAGCCGGTGCGCGCTAAGCGTACCCATAGCGCTAAGGCCGCTGCGGCCAAGGCGAGCACAACTACAACACCGGAGTTGACGGTGGTCAAGGTACCACGGCGCAGGTCACGTACCTCGACGGCCGCATCGTAGGGCGTGTGGAGGTCGGCGTGGCTTACGGTGTGGCTTACGCGTAGCCTACGTGCTGCCTACGGTGTAGCCTACGTGCTGCCTACGGTGTAGCCTTTGGTGCAGCCTACGTGGCCTACGGCGTAGGCCGAGTCCGGCTTGGATTGGGCGCTAACTGCTTTTGGGACTGATCGTTTTGGGGCGTTGCGCTTTGTGTCAGCGCTTGTTTGGAATATTCTTTGCAGAAAGTGAGGGTACTTAGGGCTACGGTGACATCAAGCTTGTGTTTGTTGCTCTCATGCCACTAAGGCCGGTTTTAGCGGAGCTAAAGCGCTATAATAAGCGCTTTGAGCATATAGGTTTGCCGCGCAGCTTGCTGCGCCACGATTTGGGCCTTGTCTTAGGGCTTAGACCTGAAGTTCGTAGATACTTACTGCTCAAACAGGTTGAGTCTCAGGGCGGTCACCTTGAGGTGACCCGCCTCGGGCTTGGCCCTTCTGTTAGGTAGGAAGATGCGTTGCCTTGAACTGTCAAGGCGCGTTATTTGCTCTATCTATTGATTGGCGTTAAGATCCTTAAAATGGATAGCACGAACGAAAGTTCGTACTTTGTACGGAAATGAAAGCTCGTACTTGGTGCGGGAACGAAAGCTCGTACTTGGTAGCTGAACTAAAGTTCGTACTCCGTGATTGAGGCGCGTTGTGGTGAAAGCCGTCACGCTGGCTGACATCACATAAGATTGCGATGAAGCTTGCGTTTCTTTGAAACTTGCGTTTCATCACCCCTTGTGACTTGAGCGCTGCTGCTTCTTGTGAGGTTGGCATTACTTGAGCATGCAAGGAAGGGCTCACGGTGCTTGCACCTTAAGCGGAGCCGACCCCATTGAGCCTCGAGCTTGATGACATTTTGCAGTTAAGGAGAGAATCTTGGATAAAAATATCAAGATTTTGATTGTTGATGACTTCTCGACGATGAGACGCATCATCAAGAATCTGTTGCGTGATCTTGGCTACAACAACACGTTCGAGGCTGATGACGGCTCGACTGCTTTGCCGATGCTGGAGTCAGGTGACTTCGACTTTGTCATTTCCGATTGGAATATGCCGATCATGCAGGGCATCGATTTGCTGCGCAAGATTCGCTCTGACCCTAAGCTCAAATCTCTCCCATTCTTAATGGTTACGGCTGAGGCTAAGCGCGAGCAGATCGTGGTTGCAGCTCAGGCCGGCGTTAACGGTTATATCGTTAAGCCATTCACCGCTGACACCTTAAAGGACAAGATCGATAAGATCTTCGAGCGTATCGAGGGCAGCGGTTCATAACTTACGGTCAGTGGGAGAGGCTCAGATGTCCGAAGAAAACAACATCATCGAACAAATGACCGACGGCCAGCCTCTAATTACCTTAGAGACGGCACGTGAAATCGTCATGTTGCTTGAGGCAGGCATGCAAAAGGAAGCCGATAGCAAGCTCTTGGCGCTGACCCAAAAGCGCGAGGAGAGCTTCTATCAGCAGGTGGGTGTTTTGACCCGTGATTTACACACGGCCGTACAAAACTTTGCCTACGATCCAAGATTGCGTGAGATCACGAACGAAGAAATTCCTAACGCCTCGGAGCGTTTGCGCTACATCATTTCTGTGACCGATAAGGCCGCCAATCGCACCTTAGATGCGGTTGATAAGTGCACCCCAATTGCCAATGCCTTGAAGGCATCGATTGACGATCTGATGCCTATTTGGAAGCACTTGATGAACGGACGAATCGACCGTTTCGAGTTCGTGTTCTTATGCCATCGTATTGATGACTTGCTCAAGAAGACGGCCGACGATGCCTCGGATTTATCCAAACAGCTCAACGAGATTCTGATGGCGCAAGACTTCCAAGACTTGACCGGTCAGATGATTCAGCGTGTGGTCAGCTTAATCACCGAGGTTGAGGATAAGCTGGTTGACTTCTTGCGTTACTTTGGCCAGTACACGCCAGAGCAAGACCAAGATCGGATCAAAGAGAAGGCGATTGAAGCCCAAGGTCCAGCTCTTGATAGCCAGATTGAGGCTAATACTGCCGCTGCCTCACAAGATGAGGTGGACGACTTACTGGCAAGTCTCGGCTTCTAGGGAGTAAAGAATGGACGAGGAAATTTTACAGGATTTCTTAGTCGAGGCTGGTGAAATTATCGAGAATCTGAACGAGCAATTAGTTCAGATCGAGAAGACTCCAGACGACAAAGATCTGCTTAACGCCATCTTCCGTGGCTTCCACACCGTCAAAGGCGGCGCTGGCTTCTTAGAGCTCACTGAGTTAGTCGAAATCTGCCACGCTGCTGAAAACGTCTTTGACATGCTGCGCAATGGCAAGATTGCGATGAGCAGCGATGCCATGGATGCTGTTTTGCAGGCCTATGATGAGATTACTCGTCTGTTCGGTGAGGTGCAAAATCGCGAGCCTTTGACTCCGGTTCCACCTGAGCTCATTGCGCGCTTGCATGATATTGCTGATGGCAAGGTCGGCGGTGGTGCCTCAGCTCCGGCACCAGCTCCAGCCCCGGCTCCTGCCCCAGCGCCAGCACCAAAGCCTGCCCCTGCCCCTGCGCCAGCACCGGCTCCGGCCCCAGCACCTGCTCCAGCTCCGGCCCCAGCACCTGCTCCGGCTCCAGCGCCAGCTCCAGCAGCTGGGGGCGATGACGGCCACAGCATTGATGACATTACCGAAGAGGAGTTCGAGGCCTTATTAGACCAGCTCCACGGTAAGGGTCATGCCCCAGGCACGGCTAATGATTTAGCCTTGCAAGGTGGTGGTGCTTCCTCTGATGCTGCCGCTTCAGTTGACGCCACTGACGCTGACTTTGATCAGATGCTGTCAGATGCCGGCATCAATAAGGGCGCCCAGGCTCATGCTCAGGTTAGCCCAGAGCTGCGTCAAGCCTCGGAAGTTGAATACCAAAAGGCCCAAGAGGCTGCGGTCAAGGCTCAAGCCCAAGAGACCATCAAGAAGGTCGAGGAAGCTCAAGCTCAGGCCCAAGCAGCTGCCGCGCAAAATCAAGCTGCCGCTAACGCTAAGGCTAAGGTCGCAGCTGCGGTCGCAGCAACCAGTGCTGGTTCAACGAGCGCTGCTGCTGCCAATGCGCCCAAGCCTGCACCTAAGGCCGGTGCCGCTGCCGCCCCTGAAGCTGAAACCACCATGCGTGTGGACAGCAAGGTGCTCGACGACATCATGCGTATGGTCGGTGAGTTAGTGCTGGTACGTAACCGTCTGGTTTCGATTGCCGCCCACCGCTCCGACCAAGAGATGAATAAGGTCATATCGAACCTTGATGTGGTCACGGCTGACCTGCAAGGCTCGGTGATGAAGACCCGTCTGCAACCGATCAAGAAGGTCTTCGGTCGCTTCCCACGCTTAGTGCGTGACCTCGCCCGTAAGCTCAATAAGAAGATCAATCTGGTCATGGAAGGTGAAGACACCGAGCTCGATAAGAACTTGGTCGACGCCTTGGCTGACCCAATGATCCACATGGTTCGCAATTGCTGCGACCACGGTATTGAGTTGCCGACTGATCGTGCAGCTTTAGGCAAGGATGAGATGGGTACCGTCACCTTGTCGGCGGAGCAACAAGGCGATCACATCCTGCTGCGTATTATCGACGATGGCGCCGGTATGGATCCGAACAAGCTGCGTCAAGTCGCAGTGCGTAAGGGGCTGATGGATGAGGAAGCTGCCGCCCGTATCTCCGATGATGAGGCCTACAACTTAATCTTCGCTCCAGGCTTCTCCACCAACACTGAGATTACCGACATCTCCGGTCGTGGTGTGGGCATGGACGTGGTTAAGACCAATATCTCGAAGTTAAATGGTTCGGTCCGCGTGATCTCGGAGATCAACAAGGGCACCACGATTGAGATTAAGGTCCCATTAACCTTAGCTATTCTGCCAACCCTGATGATTCAGGTCTCGGGCCACACCTTCGCGCTGCCATTAACTTCGGTCTCGGAAATCTTCTACTTAGATTTAAGCTCGATGCGCAACGTCGACGGTCAGAACACGATCGTCATTCGCGACAAGGCAGTACCGCTCTTCTTCTTGAAGCAGTGGTTTGAGAACACCCCAATTGACGAGTACTTAAAGGGCAAGGCCCATATCGTCTTGGTTCAGGTTCCGGCTTCGACCTTGGTCGGCTTTGTTGTCGACGAGCTGGTCGGCCAAGAGGAAGTGGTGATCAAGCCATTAGACAGTCTGCTGCGTCACACGCCAGGTATGTCGGGTGCAACTATCACCTCCGATGGTGGTATCGCCTTGATTCTCGATATCCCAAGCCTGATTCGCGCTTATGCCCGCAAGGGGGGTAATCGTTTCTAACAGTCTTAACTGCAATTTGGCAAGGCCCAAGGGCCTTGCTAGAAAAGAGAGGGCGGTGCAGTCGGCATCACCTCTCTTTTGTTTTTAGGCATGAATAAAACATAAGCATCGTAAAACGATAGTCGTTGCCCTAAGTTAGTTCTTTTTGTCAGAAGGCTAGGGATTGGGCGCTAAAGAGAGTACGCTAGGACGGTTGTCTCAATGTTGTGTGAGAGCGGCAACGCCTTGAGCGTTTGGGACTTGAGAAAAGCGCCGGGCGTGCCTATGATGTTGATTACACGGCTGAGAGCTCATGCTTCTTTAGCTGGCGATATTCTTGCAACTTAGCGCACTTTGGCGCATGATTGAGTATCTATTGGGGTGCTCAGCCGTTAAGCTTGGCTTAAAATGCCTCAGCTTAATGTGACGACTGTGCTTGGCTTAGGTCGCCCATGTGTGGGTCAGAGATTTTTAGAGGTTCGTTATGGCAATTAAGGTACTGATCGTCGATGACTCTACCTTCTTCAGAAAAAGACTGACTGAGATCATCAAAGGCGATTCATCACTTGAGGTAGTAGGTGAAGCCAAAGACGGTAAGGAAGGCGTAGAGAAGACTATGTCTTTAAAGCCTGATGTCATCACGATGGATGTGGAAATGCCAGTGATGGACGGCATTACCGCTGTGCAAGAGATTATGGCGAAGTGCCCAACGCCAATCTTGATGTTCTCGTCGTTAACTTTTGAAGGCGCCAACTCCACCTTTAAGGCCTTAGATGCCGGTGCGGTGGACTTTATGCCTAAGAACTTCGACGATATCGCCCACAAGCGTGAGGACGCCTTAAACGCCCTGCGCTCGGCGATCAAGGCGGTAGCTCGCTCGCATATCCGCCGCGCACCAATGCGCTCTGCCACCAGCAGCCCAGCCGGTGCCACCTCAAGCTATGCCGCGCGCACGACCGCAACCTCGACTCTTTCCTCGAGCGCCCGTCCGGCTTCGGCCACCACCCGCACCAGCTTTGGCAGCAGCACCACGAGCCGCACCACCCTGGGCACGAGCTCGAGCACCAGCCGTCTGGGCAGCACCACCAGCACCCGCTTTAGCAGTGCTACCACTGCGTCCACGGCTAAGCCTGCGGCCACTCCTTCTACCGTGCGCCAGGACTTCGATAAGATTTACTCGAGCTTAGGCGGGGTCAACCAAGGCCGTCCGGCAGCAGCTATGCGCTTCTCCTTTGGTGAGGCCAAGGGTGTTTCCACCAACTTCAAGGTTTCGGGCAAGCGCCACGAGTTAATTGCGATTGGCTCTTCGACCGGCGGCCCAATTGCGCTGCAAAACATTATTCCGAAGCTGCCACGCATGAACGTGCCGATCGTGATCGTGCAGCACATGCCAGCCTCCTTCACCACTACCTTTGCCCAGCGTCTTAACAATATGTCGCAGAACTCGGTGGTGGAAGCTCAGGACAATATGATCTTGCAGCCTGGCACCGTCTATATTGCCCCTGGTGGCCAGCAGATGATCTTAGAGCGCGGTGCGGGCAAGACCAAGTGCCGCATTCTGCCTGCCGATCCACGCGTGGTCTATCACCCATGCGTTGACGTCACCTTTGCTTCGATTGCCAATATCTACGCTGGTAACGTCTTAGCCATGATTTTAACGGGCATGGGCTCGGACGGCTGCGAGGGCTGCCGTATGTTAAAGAGCAAGGGCTCGGTCGTCTGGGCACAAAATGAGGACACCTGCGTGGTCTATGGTATGCCACAGGCCATCGTCAATGCTGGTATTGCCGAGCAGATTCTGCCTCTGGAGAAGTTTGCCGACTGCATCGTCCAAGAGATGCGCAACTCGTAAGTTCCAGCTCGTAGCTGTGCTGTAAAAGGCAGCTTGTAGCTGTGCTGTAAGAGGTAGCTCCCAGCTACACTGTAACTCGTAGCAAAGCTTTAAGCGGCTGTTAGTAGCGGGCCTGAGCACGCGCTCGCGTAAGAGGGCGGGGGCCCATTTGCTTCGTGCCAGCTGCGCCATTGCGTGCGTATGCAAGCGCTTACGGCTTTTAACCAAAACGCCGCCCTGAGGGTAAAAGTTTGCGGATTTTCCGCAGATTTTTGCGCTTGGGGCGGCGGTTTTTTGGCTTGCAGCCTTTGGCATATTTTTAGCAAAGTGCCCTATGTATTGCGTCTTATTCCACCCGATTTTAGGCCGGATCGGGCTTTATCGTGGCTTATAGCTTAGGTGGTTTAAGGGGCAAGGTACGCGTGCGGCCTGTGAAGGTAAGTTCCCTTGAGATGGCACGGCTGAATCTGTGCGCTCGTTGCACCTCCGCACCGTGTGTGATGCCTAGGAGTCAGGGCTTAAGCTCGGCTCACAGTCGTCGTGGTTAGACCTAAGGAAGGAGACACTAGGGCTGGGAGCGCTCATCATGCTAAGAAGGCCTCTGGGGCCTTGCGGCTTGACCTATCGGCAGGGATAGCCTTAAAGCATGAGCTTTGTGAGCGTGCAGTTCGGTGATTTTTGCTGCATGAACTTTCTCGGTATTTTTCTTGCGATCGGTTGTATCGTCACAACCATGGTGCTTGAGGGAACCCACCCAACCGCACTGATCAACTTACCAGCGTTCTTGGTTGTGTTCGGTGCTGGTTTCTTTGCCTGCTTCGTCCAATTCCCGTTGAGCGACTTGCTCAAGGCCTTAAAGCACTTCTTCTGGCTGATCTCCCCACCACGTTACAATTTCCAATCCCAAGCCGAGCTGTTAGCTGGTATGTCCACAATTGCCCGTCAGCAAGGCCCATTAGCCCTGGAAAATTCGGTGGCCTCCGCCAGCGATGATTTTACCCGTACCGGTATCCAGATGATCGTGGACGGTGTGGATAAGGACGCCCTCTACAGCTTGCTGCAAAACGCAATTGAGCTGGAGCAAGAGCGTATGGAGCCATGCGTGCGCTTCTATGAGTCGATGGGCGGTTACTTACCAACTATGGGTATTATCGGCGCGGTATTAGGCCTGATTCACGCTATGTCTCTGTTGGATCGTCCTGACTTATTAGGTCCATCGATTGCGGTGGCGTTCGTGGCCACTATTTACGGTCTGGTCGGTGCCAATATTATTCTGATTCCAACTGGTAACCGTATTCGTACCGCTTTAGCCGAAGGTGCGATGTTCAAGTACATGACCTTAGAAGGCTTGGTTTCGATTGCGGCTGCCGAAAACACCTTAATGCTCAAGCGTCGTATCGGTGTTTACACCGGCAATATGAACGGTGACTAAGAGCTTACGCCGCATCCTTTAAGGATGCGGTGTTTGCTTGATCCGATCGGACTTGGGGTGCAAACGCGCTGGGGGCCCGGTCAATTAGGCCAAGGCATCTAAGTTTAGGGCAAGGCTCCTAGGTTTAGGTCAAAGTACCTAAGTTGAGAGTTTAGGTCAAAGTACCTAAGTTGAGAGCAAGGCGCCTAAGTCTGTGATGGAAGGATTTT
Organism: uncultured Anaerobiospirillum sp.; assembly: GCA_944392765.1. GTDB lineage: Bacteria > Pseudomonadota > Gammaproteobacteria > Enterobacterales > Succinivibrionaceae > Anaerobiospirillum. Next base: position 3,503 of record CALXXU010000060.1, on the reverse strand, counting down.
TTCGATGAGAAAGAAGAAGAGCGTTCCGCACGAGAACCTCGAACGTTGGATGGTTTCCTACGCGGACTTCCTGACCCTGTTGTTTGCAGTGTTCGTCGTGCTCTATTCCTTTGCTATGTCCAAGTCGGTCGATGCCGAGTCGATGATCAAGGGCCTGATGGCCTCCTTCAACGAAATGGGCATGATTTCTTCGGTACCTGGTGTCATTGCGCTCCCTGGACCTGTGGCCAACCTGATGGCTGATGCTTCGCTGGCTTCGGCAACTGCCGCCCAGCAAGAGGTGCAAAATCAGTCGCAAGGTGGTGGCGGTGTGATGGACTTTGGTATCAATATCCAAAGCATCACCGATAGCGGTGCTGATGAGCAAACCGCTAACGACGACGAGAATGCCGAAGCCGTTACCCAAGGCAACCTCGACGCTACTGAGGTTGATCATGTCACCAATGGTTCGATGACCCGTGAGACCCCAGATGAGGAAGCCGCTCAAAGCCAGGGCTTAACCCCAGGTGGTGAGTTAGATCAAACCGAAGAGGGGGGTATTGGACCTGCTGAGTCGGAGTACGACGGTGCCAACCCTAATGGTCAGCCATTTGATAGCTTGATGCGTTCGATTTCCGAGACCATCGCCGCTGAAGGCCTCGAGAACGATATCGTGGTAGAGCATGATCCAAACTGGATTACCATCAATATCTCGTCGTCGCTGCTCTTTGCTAGCAACTCAGCTTCGATTCTGACCCGTTCGCGTCCGGTCATTGCCACCATCGCCAATGCCCTGCACAACGTCAATAACTACATCCGCGTTCGTGGCTACACTGATAACACCTTTACCCCAAGTGCGATCTACGGTAACAACTGGGAGTTGTCAGCCCGCCGTGCCATCAACGTGCTCCAAGAGCTCGAAGCTAATGGCATTGCACCACAGCGTTTAGCTGCCGAGGCTTACGGTCAGTACTCGCCGTTCTACTCGAATGCGACCCGCGCGGGCCGCGCCCAGAACCGCCGTGTAGTTATCGCTATTTCGCGTGAGGCCTTAGCCGGTGAGAGCTTAGCGATTCTGCCAGGCAACTCCGAGCGCATTCTGCCGACCCGCCGTGCTGGTCAAGGTGGCTTTAGCTTTGAGCCTGCCGGTGATGGTTCGGTTCGCTTCAGTGCTGAGCCAATCGACTCGATGACCGGTCAATAGCGGTTAGGCCCGCCGCGTGCGTTAGCTGCGGCGTGCTGTAAGAAAAGCAGATAGGTCCTAAGGGATCACCATGGCCCGCGTCTTGAATCGTCAAGACGGGGCCTTGTTGTATTACAAGGGGCCAACGCGTCGCTCAATGCATCGTGCAATGCGTCGCGCAAGGCGTTGGCAATGCGTCGCGCAAGGCGTTGGCAAGGCATCGCGCAAAGTGTTGCTTGAGGCCGCTGCGGGACAGCGTCAGCTCAAGCTAAAGCGGCGCAAGTTGCGTCAGGGGCGGGGGCGTAATGGTACAATGCTTTGAGCCATCGGGGCATAGGAACAGTGTTGGAAAGTAGGAGTTGGCAGTGTTAGTTTGGGCGGTTGCAAGCCAAAAGGGTGGCGTAGGTAAGACGACCTCCGTTGCTTCCCTGGCAGGCTGGTTACAAAAAGAAAATCTGCGCGTGCTCGTGGTGGACACCGACCCGCATGCTTCCCTTACTTCCTATTTAGGCTACGAGGACGACAAGTTAGAGCAGAACAATCTCTTTGACTTGTACGCAATGAAGAATCTCTCGCGTGAGGGCGTGTTGCGCTGTATTACCCACACTCCGCACGAGGGATTGGACTTAATCGCTGCCTCTATGACCTTGGCCACAATTGATCGCCAGCTGTCAGGCCGCCAGGGCGTAGGTCGCATCTTGCTGCGCTCCTTGAAGCTGATCGAAGACTGCTATGACGTGGTCTTGATCGACTGCCCGCCAGTTTTGGGTGCCTTAATGGTCAACGCCTTAGTCGCCGCGACCACGATTATCGTGCCGACCCAAACCGAGTTCTTAGCCTTAAAGGGCTTAGAGGGTATGGTGCGCACCTTCACGGTGATGCAGCGCGCTAACTCTTCGGTTCACTTTGAGTACCTCATTGTGCCGACCATGTACGATCGTCGCACCAAGGCTTCGGTCCAGAGCTTAGCTTACCTGCAAACGCACTATTTAGACCACGTATGGGCTGAGTGTATTCCGCTTGATGTCCAATTCCGTGAGTCGTCCGCCAAGCGTTTGCCCCTGCCTTTGATGGACCCAAGCTGCTACGGCGCGATCGCCTACCACCATCTGCTGTCCTTCTTAGTGCAGCGTGAGCTGCAGCGTAATCCTGAGCGCGTCAGTCCAGAGCTTGCAGCATTGGTGAGCCCAGAGCAGTAGCCTAGAGAGTAGCCCTAAGTTTTCGCTATAATGAGCGCCCTAGATGTAAAGCAAGGCCCGTTGGGGTGGACTAAATCCCCGCACTGGGCCGCTAATCCCTCAATTCTCAAGGAGATTTTGTCATGACGGCAAGTCATCACGATCGCGAAGAGGAGACCCTCATCTCCTACTTCCAGCAAATGCTCGCTGAGGTCGATGACCAAGAGTTTGAGGGAGAGATCCAAGCTACCTCAGGTGATCTCAGCACTCCGGCCCCAGCGCCGCAGGCTGACAACCAAGCCGTGTTAGCGGCCGCCAACGCCGCCATTGCTCAAAGCCATGCCGTAGCGCCAGCCCCAGAGGCGGTGGCACCGGTTCAGCTTGCGCAGGCCCAGGAGGCACCTGCTCAGGTGGCACGCGTGGCCCCGGCCCCAGCGCTTGAGCCTGAGCCCGAGACGGTCGACAGCGATAACCCATTTGCCGGGATGCCGCGCCTCTCGACCCAAGAAATGCTGGCCCAAGAAATGGTCATGGTCGAGGAGCCTGATGAAGCCCCTGAAGTGGCGCCAGTTGCAGCTCCAGTATCTGAGCCAGTTGTAGCTCCAGTTGCAGAGCCCGTTGTTCCGGTCGCCGCCGAACCAGTCGCACCAGTGGCAGGGCCCCCAGCTGCGGTCATGGTCGAGCCAGAGTCTCAGGCCTATGAGCCTGAGTACGAGCCACGCGAGAGCAGTGGCTATGCCCAGACTCCTTATGAGCCGATTCCTGAGCCGATGGTGCAGACTGAGCTTGAGGAACAGCATAGTCGCGAGTTTGCCCAGCCGGATGAGCAATTACAGCGCTTATTAGAGAAGCTCGATACCTCTGATCCAGCCGTCCAGACCCAGGTTGCATTAGCCGCTAAGATTGCTCAGGCGGCGCCACAAGTTGCCACCAAGGTTGCTGAGCCGGAGGTTGCGGTTGCTGAGCCTGAGGTTGCAACTGAGGTTGCAGTGGCTGAGCCGGAGGTGGCAACCGAGGTTGCGGTCGCTGAGCCTGAAGTTGCAGTGGCAACTCCGGTGGTCGAGCCACAGGTTGCGGTAGCTCCAGTGGTAACTCAGGTTAAGCAAAAGCAAAAGGTCTTAACCCCACAAGAGCTGGCTCAAGAGCGCATGCGAGCCAAGCTG
>CALXXU010000059.1 GCA_944392765.1 uncultured Anaerobiospirillum sp. | reverse complement strand
AGCCTTGGAATAGTTCTTACCCATTACTGTGGCATCCCGTTTCTTTGTTGGGTTAGTATATAAATTTAATCAAAAATCTGGCAAAATCGAGGCTGTAATGGGCATTGCATTAAGCGTGCTAACCCCACAAGGACTGTCCGACAATTAGTAGGTTAGATCAGGAAAATAAAAAAGAGCTTGAAGAAATTAAATTAAAACAAAAAGAGTTAGAGAGATTTTATAATAATATTCAAAATGTTGTTATTGATATGGGTAAAACAATAATTAAAAATGAGGTTAACTATGGTAATAATTTGGAAGATTTTTCTCAAAAACTTAAAGAGTTTGCAGGTAAATATAATGAACAATTGAGGCCTGGAGCAGTATTTGTTTTGCAAAATATGTTGTCTACATTAGATCAACTTGTCAAACGTAATGATGACTTGGTAAAGGATATATATCAACTCTTAAATAAAGTTACTTTAAAGTCAGATTGAGCTTTGTTTTTATAATTTTTAAAGGTGGTTTATATGGATTTACTGTCGTTTTTTCTTGCTGTTGCTTTTATGATAGTTACAATCGGTGGTATTATTGTTGCTGGGGTTATTGTTATAAAATCAAATAACAGCAATTTTATCAATCGTGATGAAGCTAATTCTAAGCAGAAAGCTTAGATTATTGCTAAAATGAAGCAAGGCAATTTTTGCAAATATGAGAGCAATGTTGCCAAGCTTCATTTTTTTATTTGCCGCTCACGGCGCGCTAGTGGTGCCGTTAGGGGCCTTAGTTAGTGCGCTTAGGGTGGCCTGCTGCACGCAGCTGCTCGAGCTGCGCTGCTACCGCTTTAGAGATTTTGAAGTCGTGATCGCTCACTTGAATGAGCTTATTTGAGCCGTCACGCGGATCTAAGACATAGCAAGGAAAGCCGCAGTAACAAATATCGTCGCTAAAGTCAAAGATCGAATCTTCAGGGGCGCGTAAAGACACTGAGTAGACGTCCTGTCCCTCATAGACGCCGCAGTACTCGACTTTATAGCCATCACAGAACTGACGGATGTTTTCTGGTATGTCATCGGCCCAGACGTATGGACGCTTGCCCTTAGCTGCGAGTGCTTCAGTTTCTCTTTGGATTTGCTCGCTCATCTTTTGCGCTCGTTGTGCGCGTGTTAAGCGCCCCTCTCCAGGCTCTGGGGTTTTAGGGATAGCATAGAGCTCAGGCAGTGGGCTTGAGAAGACAAGGCATTCCTTTGCTGCTTGGTCGCTTGAGTCCATATCTTGTAAATGTAGCTCGTTGGTGATAGCGAAGTTGATATCACTAATTTGCATTAGTTCAGAGCTACCAGGTTTTACTAAGACATAGGTTGGGAAGCCGATGATGCAGGTGTCGTAGGCGTAGCTGTCGCGCGGTGGTTTGAATTTTACCGCGTAGGCATCATAGTCTCGATAGCGACCACAGTATTTGACGTTATAGCCTGCGCAGTAGCTACGGACGATCTCGGGAATGTTGTCAGCCCAAGGGGCGGGATGGGCGCGCGCGTCCAGACGAGCGCAAATCTGACGCTCTATGGCTGCTTGTCGCTGCTTGACCTTGGTGCGAATTTGCTCAAATTCAGCAGTGTGATCCATAGAAGATGCTCCTTTTGTTCGGGCTGAGATTAGTGAGGGGTCTTACTTGGTGTCTGGGCTAAAACCAATGCTGCATAATCAACCAAGATTTCACAGTCATCGACCCGGTAGAGCTTGAAGCTGGAAAGATCCATGTATTGACCGTATTGCTCGAAGTAATCAATTAACGCTGTGCGGCTTCCTAATTGTGAGTCAAGTACGAAGTTGAAGCCCGGCTCATATCTGGCTAACGCCACTATATGGCCCGTGTCTAGCCTTTGCCATCGCCAGCTTAAATGATAGCGCTGGTTGGTTTTGACGTGTTTGCCTATGTGGCAGTCAAGGGCACAGGGCAAGTCGTGGACCGAGAGCTCGCTAAAATCGAGGTAGATAACATCAGGTGCCGCCTTGCTTTCTGGCTGGTACCAGATGCTTTGTGGGTAGTATGCTAAACGTGCTGCGCTGTGTTTGAGCCAAAGCTTGCCTTCAGGGTCAAGCTTGTAGTTCGGGTTGAGGACAACATTGTCCTGACGGTGACGCTGCTCCAACGCTACCGTACTGCCTTGACTGCCTATTTGAACGGACAAAAAGTGCTGACTTGGAGCGCCGTCAATGCGTTTGCGGTTGTAAGGGGTGACCATGTTGTGATTCGCCTGAGATAGACGAGGATCAGAGCTCAGATCAGCCTGAGGTGGATTCTTGAGCGTCGCAAGATGATTCAGGCCATTGTCATCTTCGCTCAAATATTGCCCGCTAAACTCCCGATCAAGTGCGGCCGTGATAGAGCAGCCATAACGCAATTTGAAAGTTTGACTAGTTTGCTCCATATAAAATTGGATTGAAGAAAGCCAGACTTTGAACTCAATGCAATGGCTGGACAGATAGTCGTAGTAATCATGAATTACGCCCCAAAGCTGGAGCAAATTGAGCCAAGTTTGGGTATCAGGATTGGCACACAGAAAGTCTGCTTGGTAGAGCGCATCGAGCACACTTGGTTCAAGGTGAAGTCGGCCGTTAGCGCAGTATTGTTGCAGCATCAGGTAACATTGCGTCTTGGCGCTACGGCTTAGGTCGCCCGGCTTAAGATCATACTTCATCCAGCCGCTTACCTCTTTGGCTGTCTCGGCTATGAATTGCATGATGATGTAGCGCTCATATTCACAATAAGCGCATGCAACTTTGTGCCTTTGCTCTGCCAGTTGCTTAATTTGGGCGATCTTGCTCGGAGTGAGAGCAAGCTCACCACTCTGGTGTAAAACCAGCAGAGCCTGCCCTGCTAGGTTATTGGCCTCAAGATAGAAAAATGGTTCTTGCAGCGGCAGATTGCCTTGTTCAAGGTCAAAGATAGGGGAGTCCTCGTAAAGTGCGAAATCAAGTCGCTCTTCGGCATAGGCAGTGGGGCCCATATAGAGCACTTTAAGCTCATCTTCGCTGAGATCACAGGAAAATTGGTGATGGGAGCGGTACTGCTGCTTGAAGTTAGTTAAGTCAATGTCATCGGTGATTTGGCCGGTGAAAGGCAGCTTACAGGCTTTAACGATTTTCTGATCAAAGTCAGGAAGATCAACGTTTTGTGCGATTTCGTGGGTTTGTTTAGCGATTGGTAATGAAGCTAAAATTTGGCACAAAGTGCCAACGTGATCTTGGTCGTAGGAGTAATCAACGTTAGCTTGCTTGACAGCATCTGGGTAGAAATGTTCGAGCAGCAATTTAGTTTCAGCATCGATGATCGGACTGTGCTGCACCTCTGGTGAGAGCCCTTCTGCCGTTTGATTGAGGAATAGCACAAAATTGTGCACAGCAACAAATTGCTCGTTGTGCTGATCCAGTTGATGGCGGAGTACCTGAGTGGTGAGGATGGTCTCATTTAGGGGGGAGATTTTAGCCATGCAATTGCTCCTTAGGATTATTATGCAAATGCTAAAGTAGCGGCAACTATCGGCGTTTTCAGCGCGCATAGCTGCCGGTGCCTCTGGGCTAGCTGCGACGTTGGTTGATGTGCTTGGTGATGCGAGCATGTCGTGATTGCATTTCCCGCTTGGAAAAAGGACGACGTCCTTCTTTGGTTAATACCAAAGCCGCGTAATCGCTCATGATTTCGCAGTTATCTACGCGGTAAGCCTTGAAGGTTTGAGGGTCAACGTGAAACTCACTGGAGTAATCAGTGAGCTTTTCGAAGTAAGCTGCAACACTCGTGAGCTCACCTGTTTGAGCGTCATGAAGGTGGAGCCCATCACGATCCTTGACTAAGGCCACGATGTGACCGCTCTCTTTTGGGCCCTGCCAGCCCCAGCTCAAGAAAAAGTGCTGATTGGTTTTAATGAGTTGATTGAGCTGATGATCAAGGGCAAAAGGTAGTTGCTGCGGGCTAACCCTGCCTAAATCGAGGTAGAAAGTATCAGGCGCCGCGCCTGTCTCAGGATTGAACCAAATGCCTTGGGTGTAGTGTGACAAATACTCAGGGCCAAGCTCAATTGCATTTTGGTCATTTTTGTTACGCTTGTAGTTAGGTGCTGCTTGCACATTAACGCCACGGAGGCGTTGTTCAAACGATACCACGCAGGCTTGGCAGTTGACTTGGAAAGGACTTAGTTTGGTGCCATCTGCTGCGATCACAATCAGCTTGAAATCGCGGTTGGAGTGATTAGAGTCAGCGTCACGTAGTGACATTGGGTGCCCAATATCCACACTCTTGAAAGGGGCGGCCTTGACAGCGTGATGCTGACAAAATGGGACGGCTTTTTGGAATAGAAAGCTAAACTCGCGATCTAAAGCAGCGTCCAAGGAGCAACCGTGGTACAGCGTGATGCTTTGCTCGGTTAACTTTAATAGCCGGTTGATTGTATCGAGCCATTGAGAAGAGGTTGAGCCTTCCAGCATACTCTGATATTCGAGAATAACGCCCCGTAAGCGCAGCAGTTCTAGCCAAGTCTTAACTAAAGGGCTGTGACAGCAAAAATTGTTCTGGTAAATGGCCTGAATTACGGCTGGCTTGACGTGCAGCTTGCCACTTTGACGATAGTCCATTAACTCCTGCCTGCAAGAGTTGTAACCGCACTGTTGCAGCTGTGTAATGCTTGAGTGAGGCAAAGCTTTTCTTAGCTCAACCCCGATAGCGTTTGCCTTCTTAGCGGCGTAGTCATTGATCCCGAGGGCATATGCTTTCTGAAAAAGCTGTCGCTGCTTGAGAAGCTGGTTGAGCTGCGAGATCTTGGCAGTGGTAAGGGTCAATTGGCCTTGAGCATGCAGTTCCAATAGCGCAGATGCCCCCATGCAATAGGCATCAAGACGATCGTAGCTTTGCTGTAGCTCATCGTTTTTAAAAGACATCGATGGCTGATCTCTGAGGTAATACTGGGCGTATTTGTCAGGACCGTAAAACAAAGCTTTGAGGTCTGTCTCAGAGACATTGGCCCCTGCTAGACCCGCACGATACCGTCGAAGGAAGTCTGTAAAGTCTGCGATGCCGTCATAGAGGTTCCCTTTTAATGGCAATTGGCAAGCCTGAATCAGGTCGGTTTCAATGTCGGCTAGCGCAGGTGCCGTTGGGGTAGCTGCTGCATGACTACGCTTTGTGGAGGCAGCCCTAATTTTTGATTGCGCCTGAGCGCTTTGTGACTTTGTATTGTGGAACAAGCCTTGGATGGATTCGCCTTTAGCCAAGGACTTCTTGATTGTGGCCGCAAGTGCGCGATTTCTTTGGGACTTGGTTCCACCAAGTTTTGCTGCATTGATCTGCTTGGAGGCGGAGTTCTCGGTATGTGCAGCCGTCTTTTGCTTATTCTGACGAACTGTCTTATTACCTAAGTCACGTAAATTAGCGACTTTTCCGCCTAAACCTTTGATCACATCGCCGTTGGAAGTTTCGATCAAAACGTGCTGGCCCTTGCTCTCAGAACCATGAGGCTTAAGTGTGATCCACTTCTTAGCATCACAGGTTTGGCTTGGAATATATGCAGCATGAGCGATAGCGTTGGCTAATGCTTTTTTCTTGCCTTTGCTCTGTGCCAACTCGAGGTTGGCCTTTTGAGCTTCATCAGGTGAGAAGCTGTTTACCAAGACTGCCGTTGCGTCAAGCAAATTGGGAATAGGAGTGGATTTAGGGTTAAATTTGCACGCAAGTTGGTTTAGTACCTTTACCCAGTCGTAATTAAGTTCGACTCGATTGTTATGGTTAAGTACTGCAAGAATCAGAGCACCAAGCTCGATTTGGGATTCGTCGTTTGTGCTTAAATTGGGCAATTTTGCCATCCTAAAAAAAAGGTGATGAGGCAAATCTAGTTTGCCAGTCACCGAGTTTTGTTTAGCGATAGCTGAGAGCGCCATCGCACCGCCTTTCTTACAGGCTATTGCCACTCAATTGAGCAGCTTTAAGTTGCTTGTTAATTCAAGGGTTGTGGCCCCTCTTTGACTATGAGTTTTGGCCCAAGATTACGTTTTGAAAGGCTCTTTGGCCTATGACAATTTTGTCTTGGGTCTTCGTAAGCTAGCGTGGTGCATCTGCTTGGGCAAAAGTAAGCATGCCCTGGAAGAGAGGGCTCATTTAAGTCAAGTTCTGGATGCAGAACGCTTGCTTGGCGCCACTATAGCTAACATCAAACAAATGATCAATAACATTGTTAAAAATAAATTACATAAGTAAACAAAATATCATTGACTGTGCTAATTTTTCTTTTATGGTAAAGATAATCTCTTGACGTATTTAATCTTTTTTTGTTATAGCTAGGAACGTATAGATTTGGCTATTTAGTGCGATTTGCACAAAAACAACGCAATCTTGGCTTGTATCTATGGGGTAAGATCTTATTTATCGTAGCAGCATAAGAAGCACCGCACGGCCTCCTGAGTTAAGGCGTTTGGGGGATGTGGTAGCAGCTTGGTGGTTAGACCTGAGCCTTAGGTGGGTGAGCAAAGATCTCTTGCGGCGTTTGACCAGGCTCTGGGAAGAGCAGCATGGCTAAATGCAGCGCCTGCGCGCCTCCTTGCCACAGTCCCTCCAGGCATTAGTGGCAGTAGCAGATGACCAGGTTGCAAGGCAGCGTCGCGCAATAATCTCGCATCAGCTGCACTTGCTGCTCGGGGGTATGGGGCTCAAACAGTCCTTGGGCCTGCTCCTTATAGTGCTTGGGCGCAAAACGCGGATTTTTGAGCGGTTGAGGCCGGTAGAGCGTGCTGCCGCAGAAGTTGGTGTGCCCATGGTTGAACGGAGCTTTCAGCACGGTAAAGCCGCATTTTGAGAGGATGGAGCGTACCGCATCTTGCTCTTTGCGCTCTGAGCGCGTGCGCCAGCAGTCTTGCAACGTGACGGTCAGGCCCGAGCAGTCGGGTAAAGGAAAATCACGCTCGGCGTCGATCAGCTCCCATAAGGAGAGCGCCTTCACTTCAAGATGCTGCTCGGCGATGATGTTGGTGCAGTTGTGGCACAGCGAATAGGCGCAGTCACCAGCGCTCCACTGGGCGGCACTTTGCGGCAGAGCGGCCCAAGTTGCTCTGACCTCTTGGTCATTTATGCGATCGGTATTTTCTTGCGGCTTCCAGCGGGGAATACAACAGCGCACTTGCTCGATCTCAGGATGCTTTTCAGCTAAAAAGCTGAGAATACGGGCGCTGACCTGCGGAAAGCGGGCGGTAATAAAGGCAACTTGCCACATAACGTGCTGTCATGGTGTTATGACTCCTGACCAAGCGGCAGCTGTGTTGGGGCTGTCGAGATTCAACGATATTGTTGCCAATCAACACTCTGACGAGCCACTTGCCAACGGTTTTGGTTAGTAGCTTGCTGGAAGCAGGAGAGCTTAGATTAAGGACTCGCCCCAGTCGGAGTGATCCTTCATCTGGGCTCTAAGCTCCATTACCTTGTTCTTATCGGCAATGCCTGCGGTGGTGGCGGTGGCCGAACCTGCTGCAACCGCCATATAGGCGGCGCTCTCTAAGGTATGCGAAACTTGGTAGTCGGCTAAGAAACCGGCAATCATGGAGTCACCGGCGCCGGTCTTGTCGCATAGGTTGCCGCCAGGGGCAGCGATGCGATAGGAGTTTTTGTACTCGTCTAAGAAGATCGCCCCGTGCTTGCCTAAGGACACTAAGATATTGCGCGCACCTTCTTGTTGGAGCTTGGCACAGGCATCAAGGACGCTCTTGGCGTCAGCAAGCTCAGTGTTGAAGTAGGTCTCAAGCTCCTTTAAGTTGGGCTTAAGTAAGAATGGGCCGTACTTGAGCACGTACTTGAATTGCTCGGCCGGAGCATCAACGATGACCTTAGGTCGGCTCAATTGCGGCCGCTCACTTAAGCTCTCAAAAAAGGTCGAGTAAATGTCTTGGGGCAGCGATGGTGGCACCATGCCTGCCAGCACTAAATAGTCCTCAGCAGTGAGCTTGGCAATCTTGCGCACCAGGTAAGCGATGTCATCGCTTGAGACCTCTGGGCCTAAGCCGTTGATGCTGGTTTGGCCGGGCTGACTATCTTCCTTTAAGCGCACATTGATGCGGGTGCGGCCCCGACGCACGCGCAAAAAGCCGGTCTTGACGCCTAAGGCGGCGGTCAGGCGCATCAGCTCGTCGCCCGAGAAGCCTGCAACAAAACCAAAGGCGGTCGAGGTCACGCCTAAGTTATGGAGCATGATCGAGATGTTGATGCCCTTACCACCCGGTCTTAGCTCTTCGTGCACCACGCGATTGATTTGCCCCACGGCGAGGTTGCTCGGTAGCTGCATGATGAGATCTAAGGAGGGAGAGGTGGTAACGGTATAGATCATGGCAAATCCTCAGGGCCAGGGCCAACTTGGCTCAAACCCAGTTAAGTGAAACGCAAGCGGCGCAACAAGCTCCTCGGCCTAGGTTTAGGCAATCTGCTCAACGGTTTAGATATTTTACTGTGTTTTGGTAAAGATGGCGTTAAGCGCCGGTAACTTGGTCGCCGTTGGCACTGGCAGCGGTCGTTGGTTGGCTGGGCGACTCTTGGTGGGCTAGTTAAGGGCGTTTGGTGATATGGGCTGGGGCGGGCGCTTATTGCGGACGCTTGCGATGCGTTGGCTTCCGGAAACTGGCAGCATCATGCGTAATAATGGGGAAGCGCGTGAGATAGGGCGCAAAATTGGTAGCAAAACCATTGCCCTCAGGATAGGCTAAGGGCGACGTGCTAGAATTTGCTTAAGCTCATTGTTGGATGGGAGTGTTGGTTCATGGATAAAGTCAAATTAGTAAAGTACGGTCTAGGCACTATCGTCGGTCTAGTCGTGGTTTGGGTTTTGGCCATCGGCCTGATTAGCTCAGCGAACACTACGGCTTATCGCCCGGAGCCGCTGCCTGCCACTGCCACCGACCAAGAGCGCGCTCAAATAATTGCGCGTGGTTTAACCTATGCGCTTGACGATACCTTATCGTCGACCTTTGGTTTCCTGCCCAACGATTTAATCGCTCCTTGGATCTTGGACAATACTCCGTACTATCAGCGCGGTGTGGTCTATGCCACCCGTCCAGCCTCCGAGGTCATCTCTCAGGAAGTGGGCCGCTATGGCAATCGTGATACCGTAGATCCTCGCCTGGCGGACGCGACCTCGCGTTACTTTAGCTATTCGGAGTTTGCCTGGGGCTTCCTCTTTGTCTATGACGCTGAGGGTAAGTATCGCGCCGGTATTAAGAACTGGGCTAACTGGGCTCAATCCGTCGGCCTTGAGGGCAAGCAGGGCGCGGTCTTCAATCTGCGTTCAGACGATATCTACGCTATTGTGAAGTACTGCGTTGCTATGACCGATTACGCCTTAGGCGTGCTCAACAACGATAAGATGGGCCACTTTAGCACCGATAACAATGTCTATTACGCTAAGGGTATTTGCGCGGTCGTGGGCAATGTCCTGCGCGCTTTAGTTGCTGTGGATAGCACCTTAAGCGAGCGTGGCGGTGCTGAGAATCTGCAAGAGGCCTTGCAGCGCTTAGACTATATCGCTGAGTTCAATCCAATCTACGTGATGGCAGGTGGTAATACCGTAGGTGATGCCATGATGCCAAACCATGTCGCAGCTTTAGCACGCCACATCGATGTCACTAATAATCGCTTAAACGACATGCTCCAGTCGATGACGCGCTAATTGCACAGCGCTGAGCTCGGTTCGAGCGCTGAGCTTAGTTCGAGCGCTGAGCTCGGTTCGAGCGCTGAGCTTAGTTTGAGCGCTGAGCTCCGTGTCAGAGCTTGGCTTCGTCTTGCTACCCCCAAAGCCGGAGGTCACTGTGTGTGGCTTCTGGCTCTGGGGGTAATCGTTTGGAAAAAAGCTTGCGTAATGGGGCGCGGGCCGATTAACATTGAGTTGTGTTGCTCCAGGCAACAGAATTTTGGCTGAGTGGAGGGTCGCTGTGGAGAAAATCTGGCGCTTCTTTGAGCGTTTAGTGCCGCCTTTTCCTGACAACGATAAGTTAGGGGAGCCTCCACGGGGCTTCATTCGCTTCATCTTGTTCTACAGCCATGGACTGTGGCCCTTCCTGGCGATGCTGGCCGTGCTCACCTCACTGATGGCCGCCGGTGAAGCTCTGTTCTTTATCTGCTTGGGCCTGATTGTCGATTGGACAGGGCAAGTAGATCCTTCCTTTTTCCTTGAGGTCCACGGCAGTGCGCTAGCGGGCATGCTGGTGCTGGCGGGCCTTATTTTGCCGGTTGCCACCATCTTGCACTCGCTCTTGCTCCACCAAAGCGTGTCGCCTAATTACCCAATGCAAATTCGCTGGCAGGTGCACCGCTATCTCTTAGGCCAAAGCCTATCATTCTTTAGCGAGGAATTTGCTGGGCGCGTCGCCAATAAGGTGATGCAGACCGCGATGGCGGTGCGCACCTCAGTGCTCAAGCTGATGGATGTGGTGGTGCATTTGGGCGTGTACCTGGCGACCATGGCCTGGATGCTCGCCGATGCCGATATTACTCTGGCCTTGCCCCTTTTGCTGTGGCTCGTGGTCTATGGCTCAGCCTTATTTGTCTTTATTCCTAAGCTGCGGCGGATGGCGCAAGCGCAGTCGGATACTCGCTCTGATATGGTCGGGCGTATTGTCGACAGCTACGTCAACATCTCCACGGTCAAGCTCTTTGGCGGCAAGGGGCGTGAGAGCAAGTACGCGCAAGATTCTATGAATCGTTACATCAAGGCCGAGTACAACGCCTTGCGGGTGCTCACGCTCTTTGATGTCAGCGTGCAAATGATGAATTACGCCTTGCTCATCACCACTACAGCCTTAGCGTTGTACCTCTGGGCGGTCTCGGCGATTACTCCAGGTGCCATTGCTATCGCCATTGCGGTTGCGATTCGTGTGATCAATATGTCACGCTGGATGATGTGGGAAGTGGGCGTGATCTTTGAGAACATCGGCATGGTCTATGACGGTATCAATACTATTGCCCAGCCTCAAAAGATTCATGACCCAAAGCAGCCTAAGACTCTGCCTAGCCCAGTGCAAGGAACACTGAGCTTTGACCATGTCTCCTTTGGCTATCGTCCCAACAATGAAGTGCTCCATGATATTTGTCTGAGCATCAAACCTAAGGAAAAGGTCGGTCTAGTTGGCCCTTCCGGTGCGGGTAAGTCGACCTTAATTGCGCTGCTCCTGCGCTTTTATGATATCGAGCACGGTACCATCCAGCTTGATGGCATCAATATTAAGGACTTACGCCAAGACGATTTGCGTGATTGCTTTGCCATGGTGGCGCAAGAGCCTTCCTTATTGCACCGCACTATTGGCGAAAACATCGCCTATGGCTGCACGGACTTTAGCGAAGAGGAACTGAAACACGCGGCGCAGCTGACCGACGCCATGGACTTTATCAAGAACCTCTCGGATTTTAAGGGCGCCTCAGGCTTTGATGTCATGGTCGGTGAGCGCGGCGTCAAACTCTCAGGCGGCCAGCGTCAGCGCATTGCCTTAGCGCGCGTGGTCATGAAGAATGCCCCGATTTTGATCTTAGATGAGGCAACCTCAGCCTTAGATAGCGAGTCTGAGCATATTATTCAAAAGAATATGGACATCATCATGCAAGAGCGTACCGTGATCGCTATTGCCCATCGCCTCTCCACGCTCCTGATGATGGATCGCATCATTGTGCTCGACCAAGGTACGATCGTTGAGCAAGGCACCCACGCCGAGCTCTTAGCTAAGGACGGCCTCTATGCACGTCTGTGGCGCCAGCAAGTGGGTGGCTTCTTAGGCGGTTAAGGCTGCTTGAGCAGCTGTTTGAGCGGCCGTAAGAGAACCTGAGCGGCTTTGAGCGTGCGGCGCTTAGATTAAGAGCAGAGGGCCGGTCAGGGCTAGGATGATGTGACCTGCAATCAGCGCGTAAATGCCAGCGAGCACATCATCGACCATGACGCCTAGGCCGCCACCAATATTGCGATCGACCCAGCAGACTGGGAAAGGCTTGAAGATATCGAAGATCCGAAACAGGATGAAAGCCAGGAATGCCAGCTGCCACTGGCTCTGCGGGAACCAGAGGATCGCGATGAACATGCCCACAAACTCATCGACCACGATGCCGCCGTGGTCGTGGGTGCCCATTGCTTTCTCGGCCTCGTTGCAAGCTTTAATGCCCAGAGCAAAGAACAAAAGCGCTGCAATTACTGCTGCGTACCATGGCAGCATGATAAGGCCCATGCACAGGAACATGGCGCCAAAGGAGCCACAAGTGCCAGGGGCCTTAGGGCACAGGCCGGTACCAAAGCCTACGGCTAACAGCTGCCAAGGATTTTTCAGATCTAACTTTTTGAGTAAGGCATAATCGGCCATAGGAGCTCCCAAGGGAAAAATGAAATCAGGGCAGGTTCTGCGCCTTTCATTTTACTCGAAAGTCAGGTTCATATTTGGGGGCAACAGGGCCCCTGGGGCTTCCCTGGTGAACTTAGGCATCATCCTTGGGGGCTGTGCGCTTGGCGCTATTCTGGGATTTTTTCGCCTTAGCTGGATTCGTGCTCTCAGCCTTAGCTGAAGACTTTCGGGCAGCTGTTGTCTGAGCTGCGGTGGTGCGACCACTTGAGGCCTTGGTTGCAGCAGCTGAAGACTTTCGGGCAGCTGTTGTCTGAGCTGCGGTGGTGCGACCACTTGAGGCCTTGGTTGCAGCAGCTGAAGATTTTCGGGCAGCTGTTGCCTGAGCTGAGGTTTTGCGACCACTTGGGGCTTTAGTTGCTGCAGTTGTGGACTTACGGGAAGCCTGAGTTGAGGTGCTGCCACTTGAGGTCTTGGTTGCGGCTGTGCTCGTTGTTTGAGCAAATGCAGTCAGCGATCGATCAATCTCATCGGCCTTACCCACCCGCGCAAAGCCGCGCTCTCCTTTGGCCGCGCAGAAAACTAGGCCAAAACGGGCGACCTTTGGTTGACTATTACCATCCAGCACATATTTGCGCTTTTTGATCTGCTTCAAGGCTTCAGCTAGCTTGGCATCAAGCTTCTTAGGATTTGAGCTTGCCTCAAACTTGAACTCAAAGACAATCGTGACTTTGTGTTCAGGCAGATCGAACACACAATCAGCTCGGCCATTTAGGGATAAGACTTCCGCACGTGGCTTGAGGTTTAGGCCAAAAAGAAGGATGACCATGAGGCTAGCTACCCAGAACTCATTTTCAGGACTGTGGCTATAAGGCAAGATACCAATGGCTTCATTGAAAGCGGCGCGCATCTTCTCTGGGTCGAGACTTGCTAGGGCAGCCAGCACCTTTTGACTCGATTCGCTATAACAAATATCAAATTCAATTTGGAAAAAATGGCGCATCAGCAAATTGGTAAAAGCCCACTTGATCTCTCGATTGGGGCAAACAAGGTGAGCCTTAGCAGTGGATCTGAAGGGCTCACTGAGCGTAAGGTAGCCCGTCTGAAACAGCAAGGAATAAGGATTAGCCTTAGGATTGATGAGAGAAGACTGCCGAAATTCTCGCCCTCCAATCACAATCTCACCTTGGCTCAGTTGTGCAATGAGCGGCTCCAGCTCAATCCGATCTAAGGCTAACTTAAGCACTTGCGGCAAGCCCGATCCTTCCTCATCGCTCCAATAGGCGTCTAAGACTGCTTCTTCGTTGGACAAAAAGCGTAGCACTGACCAAGTCGAAAAGACCTTGTTTTGCTGCGCGCCATTAAACGAGTAACCGTCATACCATGATGACATTTTGCCCAACAGGTTCTCGATTTGCTTATCGCTCACTGCTTCGGGGGCACATCTAGCACGAATAGCGACTGCATAGCGCAAATGTTGCGCGAAATACTGCTTAAGTTCAGCACGGGTATAGCCACAGCAGGCGGCAAATCCCTTGTCTAGAGATATATCGGTAAAGCTGTTACCGGCCGTGCCTATATCCAGATCCTGAAAGCGAGTAATTCCGGTAAAGAAGACACAGCGGAATTTATCTGGGTTTCTTTTGATCGTGCTAAATAAACCCCGCATCAGCAATTTGCAGGCATGAAGCTCTTGCTCGTTATCGTAGTGGTATAGCAGCGGTGCATCGAACTCATCGATCAGCAGTACGAGGGACTGGTATGGCAGCTGTTCGAGCAGAGCTTTCAATCTTTTTCTAAAGGAGCTCTTTCCCGGTATCGTGATGTTATTTCCTTGGCAAAAGTCAGTAATTTCCTCCATTAGGCTCTGTTCAAATTCAGCAATTGTGTCACAGTCCGAGTTGAGCTCATGAAAATCAAGGTGTAGTACTAGATACTGGCCATCATCCTGCCACAGCTGCTCAATGGCTAGTCCCTTAAAGTAGGAATCATGCCCGTCATAAGGCTTAACTCCATGCCGAAACAGCTCCTCTAGGGTCGTAAGCAGCGTACTTTTGCCGAAACGGCGCGGACGGGTCAGAATTTGCGGTATCGTCGTGTTCGCAAGTTTGTACACAAAATCGGTCTTGTCAACGTAGATATGGCCTGCTTGGCGCAGCCCCAAAAACGATTGATTCGCGATAGGCAGTTTGTTTCTTAACGCATCAAAATCCATCCTGACCTCCCGACCTTAAAGCATCACAGATAGAACCGAGTAAGAGCTATTTCTTTACAATTTTACCATGTTCTGGCAGTGTTACGCCCATTGGAGTTCATTCTAGATGAGCGTATAAACAAGATAAAATGGCGATTTTGCCCTGGTATCAGCTCAGCGCTGAATCGCAAAACTCAAGCTGCACAAACGGCCAAGAACCAAGCATGACGCGGGGTAAAATTAGTGGCGTGCTGCTTGATCTTCTTCAAGCATTTACCTTAACTTCCAGAAATCGTTACACTCAAATGAGCAAACCACGATATTTAAGCCAATTCTGACATGTTTTGACAGGTTAACAAGTTGCACTAATATCTGATGGGTTTAAAGTCCGTCTTGTGCCTTGCAAACCGCATAAACATGGTAATTGTAAAATCAGCATTTGCTTTTAGTGTAACGATTTCTGGAAGTTAAGGCATTTAGTTCAGCGTCGCAGTCATCCTTGCGCTTTATCGTCTAAAGGGGCTTGCCGGAGCTCTCAAATTGATAAAGAAGCCTGCGCTGTGTTGGAGTGAGCTCTTGAGACCAGGGTTGCAGTTGTGCGTTGGGCCTTCGTGCTGGGGCTGATTTTGCGGCAGAGGTCAGATGATGAGGCTGCCCAAGCTTTTGCTGAAAGTCGTTAGACAAAGTGAGGCGGCGCAAGTAAGATAGGGCGCTAGAAGCGCTGTGTGAAGAGCGCTTTGGCGCTTGGTTTTGGTGGTGCTGGCTAAGGAGTGGATATGACCCCGCAAGGCGTGATTTTGCTCGGCTTAGAGCCCAAGGTGGGTAAGACTTACTGCTCGATTTTGCTCATTAAGGCCTTACAGCAGGCACGACTTAATCCCGGTTTCTTTAAGCTGGTGGATACGGGTAAGGCTGATCTTAATAAATCTGATGCCGCGCGTGTTGCACGCGCCTGTCGCTTGCAGCAAGATCCCAGCGAAATGTGCCCCTATGTGCTCAAGCATCCAGGGCCTGCCTACTTAGCCGCGCGCAAAAGCAAGATGCTGATCGCCACCCAAACGCTCTCGGAGCGCTATGGCTGGAACTTTGCGACTCACAGTCATATGGTGGTCGAAGGCTCAGGCGAGGTTATCACGCCACTCATGTTTGAGCCCAACCAAATCCTGCTGCAAGAAGACGTCATCACCCGGCTCAAGCTCTCGGTGATCTTGGTGGTGAAGCTCACCACGGCGGCCGTGAATATCGCATCACTGTCCGTGCACTACCTCAAGACCAACGGCATTAACCCAGTGGGCATCATCGTCAATGGCTATAACGCCCGTTCAGCGGATCACCGCGATACTTTAGGCATGATCGAGCGCTTCACCCAAACTAAGATCATCGCTACAGTCGCCCAAGGCCAGCAAGCCTTAAACAGCCGGATCCCGCTGCCGCAGCTCTTTGTGCGCCCAGATCCTCTGGCCTACTAGGCCTCGCCTTTTTCTTGGCTCTGCGTGTTACCACCAGAATGAATGCACTTTGAGCCCATTGAGGCGGTCAGCTGACCATGCTGGGCCAGCCTGCCTGTTCTCTTGAGCGGGCTCATAGCAAGGAGCCCCAGTTCTTAAGAGCTGGGGCGCCTTGGCTTTAGGGGTTAAGCTGCGCTTTGCTAGACCGCGCTGTCAAAAGGACTGCGTTGCTGGGCGTTAAGCTGCGGCAACTCACCTGTGGTCAGACGTAAGGCGATATTGCTCAGAGCGTCGGTGAGCCACTTGAGCTCAGGCTCGGGCATCGTCAGCGCGGGCATGGTGTAGAGCAAATTACCCATTGGGCGCAGCCAGACGCGCTCTTGGTAGCACAGATACTCCACGGTTTCGACCGGTACTTTGTGTTCAAACTCGACCACACCAATCGCACCAAAGGCTCTGATGCTCTTAATCGGGTTGGCTAAAGTTTGCTCACCTTGGGCCAGTGCTTGGTAGCGCCGAGCTAAGTTGCCTAAAGCGTCCTTGAGGCCTTGGGCGACTGTGCTGACCTGGGCTAAGACCTGGTGCGTCTCTAGGTAATCAACTGCCGCGCACGCGACGGCGCACGCGAGCGGATTGGCCATAAAGGTCGGACCATGCATAAAGACGTTCGGGCCGTAAGCGCTCGTACTAATGGCTTGCGCCACGTGCTTTGAACACAATACCGCCGATAAGGTCATGTAACCACCGGTTAAGCCCTTGCCTAAGAGCATGAGGTCTGGGGTGAGCTGGGCGTGCTCGCAGGCAAACATTTTGCCGGTGCGCCCAAAGCCGGTAGCAATCTCATCGCAGATCAGCAGAATATCGTGTTTGCGGCAGAGTGCGGCGACCGCCGTCAGGACTTCGGGGGCGTAAAAGTTCATGCCACCGGCACCTTGCACGATCGGCTCTAAGATGACTGCGGCCACCTGATCCTTAAGCTGCTCGATTTTGGCGGTGAACTCAGGGATGAGCGGCGCTGGAGCTGGATCTTGCTTGATTAAAAGCTCAGTTTCTGGGAAGCGTGGTAAGTGGTCAGCGGCAAAGTAGCGCTGGTACTTGCTGGCGTGGAAGAGCTCGTGCATACCGCTGGGGTCACTGACCGACATCGCATTCCAGGTGTCGCCGTGGTAGCCGCCGGTAAAGGTCAGGAAGCTGTTGCGCTCGGGCCTTCCTTGGGCGACTTGGTATTGCAGTGCCATCTTGAGCGCGACTTCGGTGGCCACTGAGCCTGAGTCGACATAGAAGATGTGCTCCATACCAGGAAGCAAGTTAAGGAGCTTCTTTCCTAGGTTGATAGCCGGGTCATGGGTAAAGCCGGCAAACATGACATGTGCCAGCTTTTGCACCTGGTCAGTGAGGGCTTGGTTAAGCTCGGGGATGTTATAGCCTAAGTTGCAGCACCACCACGATGACATGCCATCGATGAGATCGGTGCCATCCTCCAGCTTTAAGGTTACCCCTTGGGCGGACTTCACCTTAAGTGCTGGCAGGGGGTCTTGGGCCGAGGTGTACGGGTGCCACAGATGCTTGCGGTCAAAGTCCGGGCACAGGCGCTCCTTGATATGCTGCCAGGCTGCACCTTCTGGGCTTTCGGACGAACTGTCGCATGAGTCTTGAGCTCTGCCCTCGGATGCGCAGGTCTCGACTTTGGTTTCCTGAGCTGCTGCGAAATCAGCGTCACTCAGGGCCGCACTGGTCGGGGTGGCCGGGGCGTGAGCAATTGGCAGGTCTTTGAGGCGCGTAAACTCAGGCTCAGGTGGTAGGGTGTAGCTTTGGGCAAATAAGGCGCGATCTTGGGCGATGGTACTGCCTGTAGTCGTGAGTAGGTCACCGGTGATCGCGGCATTCATCGCGGCAGCAGTCGTTTGCGTAATCAGCTCTTGGGACAAGAGGATGCGCCCTCCAGCCCAGCGCAGATACGCGGTAGGATTGATGAGGCGCATCAGGTAAATGGTGCGCTTTACCTCGTCCTCGCTCAGCTGGGCTTGGTGCTCCAGCGGAGTGCCGGGAATTGGGTGCAGGAAGTTGAGCGGAATTGACTTGATGCCCAGTTGTCGTAAGGTCTTAGCCAGCTCCAGGCGCTGCTCCATGCTCTCGCCCATATTGAAGAGGGCGCCCGAGCAGACCTCTAAGCCTAACTCATGGGCGTGCTGTAAGACCGCTAATTTGTCGGCAAAGCTGTGGCTTGAGCACACCTGAGCAAAGTAGCTCGGGGCTGTCTCCAAATTGCAGTGGTAGCGCACCACGCCGTGCTCCTTGAGCGCGCTAAGCTGCTCCTTAGTCACTAAGCCTAAGGAGACGCAGAGCTTGATCGGGCAGCTTGCTTTGATGGTATCGATGATGGTCAGAAGCTGCGCAAACTCTTTGGAGCTGGGAGCACGGCCGCTAGCTACTAAAGAATAGAACTCCACCCCGTGGACGTAGTAGTCTTGTGCTTCCTTAAGACATTCCTCCGGGCTTTTGAGCTCGTAGGCGCTGACCTTGGTGTCGTAGTGCTTGGATTGCGCGCACCACTTGCAGTCCTCGCTGCACTTGCCGGACTTGACGTTGGTAATTGAGCACAGGCTTGCCTGGCGTGGCGCGCACTCAACCGAGATAATTTGGGCGGCTGCCTCAAGCTCGGCGAGGTCGCCTTGTAACAGCCAAGCTTTAAGGGCGGGATCTTCTAAGATGAGGTCAAGGTCACTGACCGGGGCGCTGATGAGCGTTGGGATAAATTGAGCGCCTGCGCCTACGGCTGGTGCTTGGTGCTCAATGCGGGCTTTGAGCTCCTGCCAGTAAGCTTGCTGTTCTAAGGTCAGGGCGCTTAAGTTGAGCTGTTGTGCGTTTTGGGCCTCACGCCATTGATGGCACCTGTCTTCAGGCTGGCACTTGCCTTCAGTTGCGGGCAAGGAGAAATGAGTTGGTGTGGTCATGGGCCCTCCTGTTTTCAGTGAAAGAAATTCGTATCTTAGCACGCAGTGAAAGCGCCCCAGCGGCAGCTGCGCAAATGGCGCAAGCTCACTCCAGCGTGCCAGGTCACTCTCATGGCGTAAGGTCGCCCCAGCAGGCGTCTGATTTAGCGTGGCACGCGCGGTCGGCTATAATGGAATTTGATTTTTCATTTTTTGGGTCGGGAGCGGTCATGTCCTTATATCAGCGTCTTGAGCAAGCACTTGCCGCGCGCGAGCGCGACGGCACTTTGCGCGAATTACCACTGGTGTCCTATAGTGATAATCGCATTGTGCTCGATGCCCAGTCGTATCTTGATCTCTCCAGTAACGACTACTTGGGCGTGGCGCGTGACCCTAAGTACATCAGGACCTTCCTCAACACTATGCTCGACACCGAGCGCAGTGGCAGTGAGTTTGCGGGGCATTTCTTGATGAGTGCGATCAACACCGGCTCCACTGGCTCGCGTCTTTTAACTGGCAACCATTCTTTTTTCTTCTACGTCGAAGAGCTTATCGCCTCGCTCTATAACCGCGACCAGCCTGGGGCTGAGGCGAGTCAAACCGAGTCTGATGCCGCTCACTTAGGCGCGGATTCCACTGCTTTAGGGGAGTGCACCGCTGATGTTGGTGCCGCAGATTTAGGGGCGGGCGTTGTCAGTGCGGCGCCGTCAGCTGGTACCGGGACGGCCACTGAAAAGGAGTCGGGAGCGGCTGAGCCGTGGGTCAGCCTGTATTTGAGCTCGGGTTTTGAGGCCAATGTGGGGATCTTGTCGACCTTGTTTGGTAAGCACGACTTGCTCTTGGTCGATAAGCTGGCGCATGCCTCGATTATCGACGGCATGTTAAAGAGTGAGGCTAAGGCGCTACGCTATCGCCACAACGATATGGAGCATTTGGCGGCGCTCTTGGCGGCACACGCAGGCTCGTATGAGAATGTCTGCATCGTGACCGAGTCGGTCTTTAGCATGGATGGCGACCAAGCTATACTCGCTGAGATTGTGGCGCTTAAGCAGCGCTACCCTAATGTACTGCTCTACGTCGATGAAGCCCATAGCTTTGGCCTGTTTGGGGCGCGCGGCTTGGGGCTGTGCGAAGAGCTGGGGCTCTTGCCATCAGTTGATTTTCTCATGTGCACCTTAAGTAAGGCTATTGGCTCATATGGGGCGTTCTTACTGTGCAAGCCCGTAGTCAAGAACTACTTAGTGAACTTCATGCGGCCCTTGATCTACAGTACAGCGTTGCCTGCGGTTAATATCTCGTTTTCGCTTTATATCTTGGGCTTGCTCCACTCATCGTCCTTGCAAGCCAAGCGCCTATATCTGCGCAAGATCACGGCGTATCTGCACAGCAATCTGCGTGAAATGGGCCTGACTCCCTCGCAAAGCCAGATTCAGCCCCTGATCACCGGAGATAACGATAAGGCAGCCTTGGCCTGTAGCGCCTTTAAGCGCGCGGGGATGCTGGCAATGCCAATTCGCTATCCTACTGTCCCTAAAGGTCAGGCGCGTCTGCGCTTATCCTTGAGCTCGTGCCTGTCAATTGATGATATCGACCGCATCACGCGTGTCATCGCGCACTGCCGCCACCTTTTTGTTTAGGCCTCTGCTTGTTTAGGCCAAATGTTCGTTGCGCGCTAGGGTCTATGCCGCCGCTAGCTGTGGCGCCGCTAGCTGTGGCGCCGCCCATTACGTCACTACTTTGAGAGGAGCTTGCCATGTACTTGGAGTACGTCACTGAGAAAAAAGTCGACAAAAGTCGAGAAACGATTGTGCCGACGTTTAAGCCTAAGGCACGTATCTTTGTGTGCGGCTTTGGCCAAACACGCCAGAGCTGGGCTGAAGCCTTGCGCTCGTGGCGCAAAAAGCTTAAGCGCAACGCTTTTGACGGTGACCTCTACGTTGCAGCTGGCTTTGGCGAGGATATCCTCGAGTCGCGCGATGAAACCTTCTGCGATTATCCGCACAACTATTACAGCGGCGATGCTGAAATCTACGATTTTGAAGAAGAGACGCTGGCCGATGCTCTGAGTGACTCTTATCGGGAGTGGCTGGCGCACTACGACACGATTGAGATTGTGGCCCATAGCTTTGGCGTGCGCCTGGCGGCTTATATCATCAACTCCTTTCCCGAGGAGTGGTTTAAAACTAAGACCATTCGCGGTATTGCCCTAGCTGGTACGGTGACGGCGGTCGGTGATGGCGTGGGCGTACCTGAGGAGAATTGGGGGCGAACGCTCGATGGCTTGAGCGTGGCGACGATGGAGCAGTTCTATTTGAACTTGTTTAATACCCCAGAGAGCTACTTCAACCTGCGTGGCTTTCCGGGCTCGGTGTACAGTGCGCGCAAGCGTCAGAACCCATTTCGGACTCAAAAGGAGTTTAAAGAACGGCTGCTCGTGTGTACTATGACCAATTTAGATATCAAGTACGCCGATCTGGCCACTGACGTGTGCTATAAATCAGCCCGCAGTTATCTCTTCTATCGCCCAAGCTCGGTGATGCGCGATATGACAGGCTGGTCTTATAGCAGCCAAAAAGAGCAGCGCATGATGCTCTTGAGCGCGGAAATGTGCTTCCCACGTGTGGCACCGCTCGGTGCTTTAGGCCGCAGCCGCTTTGACCAGTGCTTTAAGCTCCACTATGCTTATAGTGATGACTTGATTTGCCCAGCTGAAGCGATTCAAGGCGATTTAACTCAGGCAGGCGTTACCGGTTCTGAAGTGCGTGAACTCAAGTGCCCGCACCTCAATGTGGGGCAGATCTGTGAGCTCCTGTTAGAGCCAAATCATCCTGATTGGGAGCACGTCGGTGCTCTGATTGCCGCTGCATCGTAGGAGATTGCTATGTTTTTAGATACCTTCGTTAATCCCAAGCATGAAGGCCGTGAGACAGCGGCTAAGTCCGTCCGCATCTTAGTGTGCGACTTTGGTCATACCCCAGAGGGCTGGGCTATTGGCTTAGAGAGCTTGTGCAAGAAGAGCAAGAGTGAGATCTATGATGGCGACATCATGATCATTGGCGGCGTGGGCGAGGATATGGTCTATATGGAGTCCGGCAACTTTCCGCTGTGCTTCATCAAATTCTCAAGCAAGTCGGCGCTGAAGCTTAGTCCTGATGCGCGCAAGGATCTGTACAAAATTCTCGCGCCGCGCAATTTGGCCGAACTGGAAAGCTATGAGCGCATCGAGATTGTGGCGATGGGCTTAGGTGTCCGTTATGCGGCCTTCATGCTCAATCACTTCCCCGAGGAGTGGTTTAAGACCAAGAGCATTCGCGGTATTGCCTTAGGTGGTACGGTGACGGCAGTTGATGATGCGCGCGGTATGCCTCAGGAGCTGTGGCTCACGACCTTAGACAAGATGACCGTGGGCTCGATGGAGCAGTACTATCTCAACTTGTTCAACAGCTCCAAGTACTACTTCAACCTGCGCTTTGCCCCAATCAACATCGCAGATAAAGAGCCACGTAAGAATCAGTCAGAGCTGCCTAAGCTCACTGATTTCAAAAAGCGCCTCGAGGAAGTGGCGACCTTCCATTTAGGTGACGCTTACGCCAAAGTAGCGGCCAATATCTGCTACCAGTCGGCCCGGCCCCGCATGTTCCAAAAGCCTAAGGGCATGGCCAAGAGCTTCATGAGCATGAGCAGCAAGCTGACCACCCCTGGCATGATGGCCATAAGTGGTGATCTGTGCTTTGCGCCGGTGATCCCTTTAGGCGCGCTCGGGCGCAGCCGCTTTGACCAGTACTTGAAGCTGCACTACGCCTACACCAAGGACATTCTGTGCCCGGCCGCTGCGGTTAAGGCGGATGCTGGTAGTGAGGCCGAGGTACGTGAACTTGACAGCCCGCACTTTAACTGCGAGCAGGTGTGCCAGCTTTTGCTTGAGCCTAACCATCCTGATTGGGAAGATTAATCATGGAAATCAGCTTCTTTGTTAACCCCATGCAGCCACAAGCTCAGGGTCGTCCAAAAAAGGTACGCCTCTTGGTATGCGACTTTGGTCATACAGCCTTGGGCTGGGGTTATGGCTTAGAGAGCTTGTGCAAAAAGAGCAAGGATGAGCTCTACGACGGCGACATTTTGCTCATCGACGGCATCGGGGCGAGCATGGTGCGCCTGCATGCCTTTGCTCTGCCGGGCTTTGCAATCAAATTCAAAAGCAAATCATCCCGGTTTGATGCCAATGATCTCGACACCATCTATCGCAATCTGGTCCCGCCCGAATTACCCTTACTTGATCATTACGATTCGATCGAGATCGTGGCCATGGGCCTAGGTGTGCGCTATGCGGCCTACTTGCTCAATCACTTCCCCGAGCGCTGGTTTAAGTCCAAGACTATACGCGGAATTGCCTTAGGCGGTACCGTGACGGCAGTCGATGATACGCGCGGTATGCCGCAGGATCTGTGGGCTGACACGCTCGATAAAATGAGTATTGCCACCATGGAGCAGTACTA
>CALXXU010000058.1 GCA_944392765.1 uncultured Anaerobiospirillum sp. | reverse complement strand
ACTGGAGCGGGCAGCGGGAATCGAACCCGTATCACAAGCTTGGAAGGCTTGGGTAATAACCATTATACGATGCCCGCACTACTTATCTGTAAAGACCAACATATCTCCAAAAAGTACATCAGCTAAGCTGCGTCTTTTGGCGACACAACAAGCAAGCATTATAAGTCAGATATGCCAAAAAGGCCACAAAAAGCCCTGTGAGCGCATTGCGCGCAAAGAAAAAATTTGGAAAATCGAACTTAAATTTCAAGTAACTGGAACTTATTGGGATATGTAAGAGTTGGAAGATAATCGTGAGGTCGTCGATTGACGAACAAGAAAGGAAATGGTGGAGGGGGATGGATTCGAACCATCGAAGGCAGAGCCGGCAGATTTACAGTCTGATCCCTTTGGCCACTCGGGAACCCCTCCGGCGCTTTCTTGCGCTGCGCTAGTCAGCGTCAGAAAACGTGTGCCATTTTACGGGCGGGCCCCCACCTTGGCAAGCGTTTTCTTAAAATTTCTTAAAGTTTTTTGTGATTTATTTCACAAAATGGCTTATATATCAGCTTTGATCTGGCTCACAACTTTCTCAAGACTTAATCCCCAATTAACAAAAGTACCCCCATCCATGCTCTACCCACCCGCTTGAAGCGCCCTGTGCCCTCAGAGCCCAGCCCTGACTTCTCTACTGGCCCCTCTTTCGGCCGGGCCCAGACACTAGGCTGAGCCCCGTTACCGGTTGCCAGGACGTTGCTGCTGACAGATTAGCAGTCATCCCTTTCTTAATTGCGGCAGCCTCTTAGTACCAATCATGCTTCTCATCGCGATTGAGCTGAGCGATCGCGGCCATTTCTTTCTCAGTAAGCTCAAAATCAAAGAGGTCAAGATTTTCCTTAATATGCTCTGGGTTGGCTGAGCCCGGAATCACCACCACACCGCGCTGTAAATTCCAGCGCAGGATGACCTGGGCCACGCTGACATTGTGGCTCTTAGCAATTTGCGTGAGCACGGGATCTGATAAGAGCTCCTTGGTGTAACCCCGGCCTCCTACTCCTAATAACTAGCACCTATCACCTCTGACTCTTACAGCCTTAAGCAGGTTCACACCAACCTTATCCCCTGCTCCGTAAAGGGGCGCAGGGCTTGATCCGAGCGGCTGCGCAATGCTGGCCAAGAAACGGCTGCGCAATGTCGGCCCCAAAGCGGCAGTGCCAGCCTAGGCGCTGCGGACGAATTTTCGTCCTTGAGTCACAATTCGGGACTAAAGTAGGTCGCAATCCCTGATCTTTGTGTGCTTAGAAAGGGCGTATTTATGCGCTTTTACGATGAGATATCAAATTTGCGATAGGCCTCACGTCGACCTTGTGCTATTTAGGTAGGGCAGCTGATATCGGGGCTAGGTGATAACCGTTACATTAGGCCTACACACTCACCAAAAACAACTTAAGCTAGCTTTGAGCAAGGTCACCCTTAGCTCAACGACGGCGCTTAAAGCTAGCTTAGGCTGACCGTACTTAGCTCGGGTGGTGTTATCAAGGTTTCTGCTTTTTGGTTTCGTGCATTTAGTTGGCCTTGACCCTCCCTTTATTTGAGGTTTCGTGGTTATGTCCGTAATTTTTAACGAGCAAGATAAGACCTTTACCTTAAGCAACGGCCGGATCCAATACGTGATGCAGCTGTTCTTAGAAGGCTATTTAGGCCACCTGCACTTTGGCAAGGCATTAAAGCACTTCAATGCCAAGCGCGCTTTCTACCAAACCGAGCGTGAAGGTGCCCCTAACCCGGACTTACACGCTGATGCCCGCACCTTCTCTTTAGATGTGCTGCCTCAGGAATATCCAATCTACGGTTCTGGTGATTACCGCATCCCTGCTTTAGAGGTAACCTTAGCTAACGGTACCTCGACCTTAGACCTGCGCTATAAGAGCCACGAAATCTTCACCGGCAAGAAAGCCTTAGAGCACCTGCCTTCGTCCTACGTCAAGGGCGGCGAGGCCACCACTTTAGAGATCACGATGCAAGAAGTTGCAGGTGACTTAGAGGTAGTACTTTCCTACACGATCTTCGATGATTGCGACGTCATCACCCGCCACAGCCGTATTACTAATGTTGGCTCCAGCGCCGTAGCTTTACGCAAGGCCGCTTCGGTTGCTCTCGACTTCCCAACTGATGAGTACGATCGCGTTTCCTTATGGGGCAAGCACGCTTTTGAGCGCAATATCGAGCGTACCCCATTAAATCACGGTATCGAAGTCACTTCCTCGACCCGTGGCGCTACCTCGCACCAGCACCACAACTTCTTAGCTTTATGCCCACGCAACACCGACGAGTTCCAAGGTGAAGTTTACGCTTGTACCCTGGTTTGGTCGGGCAACTTCGAGGCTGCGACCGAAGTTTCGCCATATGGCAATACCCGTATGGTCATGGGCATCAACGGCTTTGACTTCAAGTGGATGTTAAAGCCAGGTGAGACCTTCACCACCCCAGAGGCCTTATTGGTTTACTCCGATCAGGGCTTCAACGGTATGTCCCAGCAGTTCCACTACTTTGTCCAAGAGCATATGGTCCGTGGCGTACACCAGCACGAGCCACGTCCAGTGCTGGTCAACAGCTGGGAAGCTGCTTATATGAACTTCACCGAGGATAGCATCGTTAACTTCGCTCAGGATGCCGTCAAGTTAGGCGCTGAGCTTATCGTGCTCGACGATGGCTGGTTCGGTGTCCGTGATAAGGACAATTGCTCCTTAGGTGACTGGACTGAGATCAACAAGCGCAAGCTGCCTAATGGCATCAAGGGCCTGTGCGATCGTATCCACGCTTTAGGCGCTAAGTTCGGCTTATGGGTTGAGCCAGAGATGGTTTCGCCTAACTCCAACTTATTCCGCGCGCACCCAGATTGGGCCTTAGGCGTTCCAGGTCACGTTCGTGCCCAGCAGCGTAACCAATACGTCTTAGACTTATCGCGCCAAGATGTCCGTGACTACGTAGTCAACGCCATCTGCGAGGTCTTAGGCTCGGCCGATATCGACTACGTCAAGTGGGATATGAACCGTAACTTAACCGATATCGGTTCGACCGCTTTCCCAGCTGAGCAGCAGCAAGAGATCGCCACCCGCTTCCAATTTGGTGTCTATGACATCATGAAGCGCATCACCGAGGCTTTCCCTAACATCTTATTTGAGAGCTGCGCAGGTGGTGGCCGCCGCTTTGATATGGGCATTATCTGCTATATGCCACAGACCTGGACCTCGGACAACACCGATGAGGTTTGCCGCCAGAAGATCCAATACGGCACCTCCTTGATGTTCCCTCCAATCACTATGGGTTGCCACGTTTCGGCTTGCCCTAACCACCAGGTAGGCCGTACCACCCCAATGTTAAGCCGCTTTGTCTGCGCCATGTCGGGCAGCTTCGGCTATGAGATGGATTTAGGCAAGTTAAGTCCAGAGGAGCAGCAGGAAGTTGCAGGTCATATCGCCCTGTACAAGGAGCTGCGCAACACCATTCAATTTGGTAAGTTCTACCGCCTGATGTCGCCATTTGAGGGCACCCAGAACGAGACTGCTTGGCAGTTTGTCGCTAAGGACGGCTCTGAGGTCATCTTGATGTACTTCAAGAACGTCTGCTTACCTCAAGGCAATATCCGTCAGCTGCGCTTAGTTGGTCTTGATGACAATGCCACCTACAAGGTCACCAAGCACATGTTCTCAAGCTCGACCGCTGCTAACGCCTTAGACTACCTCTCCAACTACAACTTAGAGGGCGATGTCTTCGGTGGTGACGAGTTAATGCACTTTGGCCTCAATATGGACAAGGTTGACAGCGACTTCGCCGCTTACCTCTTAGTCTTCAAGAAGCAGTAAAAGACTAACCAGAATACGACCCGAGCTGAGCTGAAAAGCTAAGCTCTTAGGTCTACCGAGCTCATTTTGAGCAACTAACAACACGCCTCGCAAGAGGCCTTTAAAGGCTATCGCAAGATAGCCTTTTTTATTGGGCGTCTCAGCAAGGCGTGGTGGCTGGGGCATAGTAGCTAAGCTGGGGCATCGTAGCTAAGCTGGGGCATGGGAGCTCAGCCTAGCTGGGACGAGGTTATCGGCTTACAGCTCGGCCGTGGTGTTGTAGCTGGCCTTATGGCGGCGATAGGCCTCAGGGGTCATCCCCACATACTCCTTGAACACGCGGATAAAGTGCGAGGAGTGACTAAAGAGCAGCAAGGACGCGATCTCATAAACCGGAGTTTCGCTTTGCATCAGCAATCGCTTAGCTTCCTCTAGGCGCTCATTGCGCAAGCACTCGGTGACCGTGACGTTGAGATCTTCTTTGAGCACGCGATCTAAATAATCTTCATTGACCTTAAGCTCGGCGGCGATCTGAGCGCGATCTACCTTGATAAATAAGTAGCGGCGAATCACCTCCAGCGCTTGCTGACTTAAATAGCGCGGCGGCTGCTTATGCTCGACATTACTCTTGAGCTTTTGCACCAGCTGGGCAAAGATGATGGCGCTCTTCAGCCCGAGCTTATAAGCCGCATCAGCCGTTTGGCAGCGCTCAATGGCTAAGATGAGATAATCGGCCATCGTGTAGGCTTGCTCAACGCTGAGTCCACCTGCGATCGCCGCTCGTGAGTTTAAGACCACCCCGCAAATTGCGAGGTTTTGATTGGAGCGCAGCTTGGTATAGCCCACGATGCCATCTTGACCATTGCGCTGCAGCCCTTGGCTTACCTCAACTTGCTCGGGATTACCTTGACTAATCGCATCTAAGATGCGCAGCTCAAAGAGGTAGCTGCTGTGGGAATTTTCCTCCATCAAGGCCTCGTTCCACTGCGGCAAGAATGGTCTAATCTCAGGGCATTCCTTTAAGGCGGCGATGGGGTCGCCCTCAAACTTATGAGTCTGAGGCGGGGTTTGCGGTACTAAACGGCGCACAGTCCAAGCTAGTGACTTAAGTTGCGCATTGATGGCGTTTTTACGCAGGACAAAGGTATCAAGTGCCTCGCCCGAGCGCCGCTCCACTGGGCCAATGAGCAGCGTAGCGCCATCGGGGAAGTACCATCCGGCAACCTCTTGCTCCATCCCGGCTGAACTTAAGCACACTGGGCAGCTCACTTGCTGCATGCGCTTTTGCTCGCTCTCAAAGCGCACTGGATCTGACAGGACCAGGTCATTACAGCCTCGTGGCACCTGCTTGTAGAGAATTTGCCCACTTCGATCGAGCAGCTGCACTGGGCTCGCGGCCACTTGCAGCAAGTTATCTAACAGCGGCTCAAATAGCGACTTCATGACCCACCTCACACACACCTCTTACCAGCCCCCCAAGCGGCCGTCATATTAATCCTAGCACCTTACATCCAACTACTCTCATTTAATGTGAGGATCCTGATATATATCGCGTTTGAGCAAAACTTGCTCCCAACCACGCCGCACCTGACGCGCGGCTAAAGCAGATCGCTCTGAACCTGATGCCGCGCTCCATGAGGGCGGGTGGGTGGGCCTCATTAATTGCGCCCGCTAGGAAGTGAGTTGAGACACCTCAGGCTATATCCGAGCCTTGAGCTTAGTACCGCGCTCGCTCACACCCGACTTGCGCGCAAGCCTGCCGCACCTGATGCGCGGCTAAATCGTATTGCACTGCACTTGATGCCGCGCTCCGTGAGGGCGGGTGGGTGGGCCTCATTAATTGCGCCCGCTAGGAAGTGAGTTGAGACACCTCAGGCTATATCCGAGCCTTGAGCTTAGTGCCGCGCGCTCCAGCGTGCCTGCTGCCAACTCGGAGGAAGCTTGGCTCGATGCCTTTAGCCCGATCGACCCAGCTGACGATGAGGAAGGCGTTCTAACGCCGCACACCAGCAAGCTCGATAAGTGCGCCCTGGCGCGTCAGCACAAGCAGCAACATAAGCGTCACCTCAAAAAGGTGCGCAAGCAGATCGCTGCCGCACGGCGCCGTCGCAAGTAGACTTAAGGCGCAGCCCTAAGCTTGAGGCAGGAAGCTACCTCTTAGACTTGAGCCCTAGCCGCTGCACTTAGCACCAAACGGGAACGCCCTACCAGCACGGGGCAACGCACCATCTAAGGTAATGCCTTGCCCGCATGGGTGAGCCCTAATTGGGAGCAAGCCACGTCGTGGCGCTGAGCGCTAATGCGCCGCCTCCGGCCTGACTTGCTGGAGCCACAGGCTCTGATAGCGTGCTCAGGCGCTGGGCTTTGACCCAAAGGCAGCGCCCGCCCTGACGGCGTGAGCGGTCACGGTGCGCGCGGGTTACAGCTATTACTTGCCAGAGCCTGAGCCCAGTCCATAGCCGGTCCCAAAGACCCCGCCTAAGATCGCGGCGCCATTGTTAGGGCCCAGACTGAAGCTGTAGCTGGTCATGCTGTTAGGCCACAGGGTATTAGACTCATTTGCGCTCAGCGGATTGCCGCTTGCCGCTCCACTAGGGGTGGCATAGGAACTAGCTGGCGTAATCAAGAGGCCATCATCCTCGTCGTCATCAGCACTAGACTGTGGTGCCGCCGCAGGGGCTTGAGTCTGAACTGACGGTGTTGGTGCCGACCCAGGCTCAGCGCTAGGCTCTGGTGTAGCCGTCAAGTCCTCAGTTACAGGCGCTACGTACTGCGGCAGCTGCGCCATTACTGGAGCCTTGAGTGGAGCAAAGTACTGCGGCAGCTGCGCCATCACTGGAGCCTTGAGTGGAGCAAAGTACTGCGGCAGCTGCGCCATTACTGGAGCCTTGAGTGGAGCAAAGTACTGCGGCAGCTGCGCCATCACTGGAGCCTTAAGTGGGGCAAAGTACTGCGGCAGTTGCGCCATCACTGGAGCCTTGAGTGGAGCAAAGTACTGCGGTAACTGCGCCATCACTGGAGCCTTGAGTGGAGCAAAGTACTGCGGTAACTGCGCCATTACTGGAGCCTTAAGTGGCGGCACGTAGGCTGGGAGTTCAGGTACCACCGGAGCCTCAGGTACCACCGGAGCCTCAGGCTGAGGCGCTGGCGCTACGTAGTCCGGCAGCTGAGCCATCACTGGGGCCTTAAGTTGCGACTCTGTGAACGCTGGTGTTGCCTCGGCCGGCGGCGTTGGCATCAAGATTAGGACGTTGTTCTTAGGAGCATCGTGCTCAGCATTTTGCTCAGCACTTGGCTCGGCGCCAGGTTCAGCGCTGTCGTTGCCCTCGTCTTCAACTAAGGTAAAGCTCGTGGCCGGAACCTTGGCATTATTGTCCTTAGTTTCAGGGAGGTTCTCTAAGCCTTGGATGACCGCTTCGCCTGAGTCATTGAGCTTGGCAAAGAACACCATACCTGGGGCGTTCTTGCTTTGCTCCTTGAGCTCAGGGTTTTGCTGTTCCCTCCGCTCTTGCTCGCGCAAGAGCTGAAGTTGCGTCTCAATGATGCTGGCAAAATTAAGCTCGTGGAAAGGACGAGGCGCATCAGGTTTGCGCTCTTGCTCTTCCTTTTGACGCTTCTCGCGTAAGGCTTCGAGCTTCTTAGGGTTAACCTTCTTGGTTAGGCCCCGGTTGACACGTTTATCGATACTTTGATGCTTATCTAAGCTCTCCTCGTAGCTCATGGCATCATCAACCACCATAAAGGTGTTGAGCCCATGCACGGGATGCGCTTGATACTCGGCATCACGCGTCTCATCTTCAGTCAACAAACGCATGCTCGCGCCGTGAGCCTGAGCCTTAGGCTCGGCAACGGCTGGGGCATCAGCTGTAGGCTCAGCTTGAGAGTCAGCTTGAGGCTTCGCTACCTGAGGCTCGGCTGGGGCGGGCGCTGGGGTGAAGGCAGGCGCTGCCGGGCTTTCCGTAACGGCACTGGCGCTCAGCTGTGCCAGTGCTTGCTTGAGCTCGGAGATAACGTGATCTTCACTGACCGGTCCTAAGGACTTGATGCGCGCTTCCCCCTGGTGACTTAAGTCATTTAAGTCTCGGTCCATGCGTGCCTTGAGCTCCTGGGTTAAAGCAGGGCTCAGCTGAAATTGCTGCGTCAGACCCGCAATGCAGTTTTCGTAGAAGTGGGTTAAGGACTTAAGCTCCACCGGCGCGCCCCCATCCTTATCTTGGCTGAGGAGCTGGTTGAGCATAGACATGCGCTGCTTGAGCTTGAGATCCAATAAGGTTCCCAGCTCTTTTAAGCAGGTTTGCTCAACGCTTGCAACTGCGGTAGCGGCACCAGCCGTAACCGACGTGGCACCCACGCTTGCTACACTGGCGGCGGTTCCGGCGGCTGCCGTACTGGCGGCGGTTCCGGCGGATGCCGTATTTGCGGCAGCCGTTCCTACGGCAGCGGCCGTGAGTACGGCGGCACTAGGCACAGCCGGACCACGAACAATGGTGGTGTGCTCAGTGCTACGCGCAAGGTCAGGTTGCCTCCGCATTGGGGCGGCAGCTGGCGCTACCACTTGCTTAGGAGCGCTAGGCAGGCTTTGCGGGGCTTGCGAGCGCACAATAGCGGTATTGTCTGAAAGCGACTTGAGCTCAATTTTGCCACTGCCACTTGCATGCTGGTGCTTGAGCGCCTCATGGTTAATGATGATCGAAGTGTGCTGTGACAGGTCTTGCTTGACCGCTGCTGGCGTAACCTGCGCTGGGCGCTGTTGGGGCGCTGGACGCTGTTGGGGCGCCGGACGCTGTTGTACTGCTGGCGCTAACGGCGCGGTGGTTCGGGGATGCTCCTTAGCCGCACCGCCTGCGGCTGGACTTACCGGAGCAGCTGGCGGTACTGAGCTTACCGCTTGGTTAGCCGCAGGTGCAGCTGGAGCCTTGGTTGAAACAGGTTGGGGCTCGGCATCACTGGCGTTACCGGCGATGAAATCGTCGTCATCAGAGGAAATTACTGGCTCGTTGCTGGGCTCATTGACCGCACCCCCGGTGAAATAGGAGTTGGCAAAGAGCGATTGCTTCTTCTCTTGCTTGAGCTTTTCGTCGGTATCGCGCTCTAATTTGGCCGCGACCTTGAGGACGTCTTGTGCCACTGATGCAATCGCACTGGTGGTATTACTCTCAGTTACCGCCTTGGCCCCCACATTGGCGCCGCCTTCGGTACCGGCCCAGATATCGCTCATATTCTGCGCCCAGAAGCTATTGTGCGTCGGCTTTGCCTCGGCTTTGAGCTGAGCTTTAGGTGCGGGCGTTTGGCCTAACGCGGCGTCAAACTCGGCCTTGGCCTGGGTTAAATCTCGGCTTGCCTCATGGAGCATCGGCGCTAAGGACTCAAGCTTGGCCGAAGCGGCGGCAAAGGCAGCGATGCTATCGGCGCCCTTGCTTTGTGCCATATCCTGTAAGAGCGTGCTTTCATCACGCGGCAAGGCCTTAGGCGTGACGCTATTTAAGAGCTCTGCGGGCTCATTAAAGAATGGAGTCTTGCCCTCAGGGCCTAAAGCCAGGCTGGCTCCTTGGTTTAAAGCGTCCGCCTTAGCTTGAGCCTTAGCCTGAAGCTGAGCTGCTTGCTGTTCCTTTAACTGCTCCAGGGCATCGGCCGGAGCTAAACCTTCGGCTAAGAGATCGCTTTGCGTCAAATCGACCAGCGGAGCTTGCGGCGTGACCTCTTGGGCGCTGTTGCGGCTTAAGCTTTCGGCGCTGCGATTGCTGCGCACAATGGCCGTAGCATCACTGACCGGACGCTCTAAGAGCGAGGCTGCCATCGGGCTCGCCTTTAGGCTCGTCTTTGGGCTCTCCTTTACCGGCGTGCTCATGGCAATCGCGGTCGCAGGCGAAAGGGAGGCCTCTTTCTTAGATCCGCCCAAATGCGCAAAGGTCAGCATGCCGCGCGCAAAGAACTTGTCTTGGTCACTAGGCAAAGCCGCTACCAGCTCTTCATCGCTTGCTTTCAGATCCGCCTCGGTTAAAGGCTCAGTGTATAAGAACACGCTCTTGATAATGAGGCGCTTTAACTGAGCTTCCGTGAGTTTGGCTTGCACTACGAGCGGATGGGCAATGAGCTTATTGCCAATTTCCTCTAAATCAAGCGAGGTCAGGTCTTGGTCTTCACTCTTGCTGTTTAAATAATCAGTGCTGGTCTGAGTGATCAGCGCAAAGACTTCCTGATAGGAAGGAGCGGCCGCCTGAGCTGCGGGGGCAGCTGGGGTGGCAGCTGGGGTGGCAGCTGGGGTGGCAGCTGGGGTGGCAGATGCTGTCGCTGGGGTCGGAGCGCTCTGGGTTGCAGTTGCTTGGGCCGGGGCAGCAGGCGCCTGCGCCTTAACTACAGGTTTGCTGTCAGGCTGCGGTGCCCGCAGCAAATCATCGATATCAGGCAAGGCCGGAGCGCGGTGGCCTGAGCTATTGGCTTGTTGCTTGGCGGCCTGAACTAAGGCCCACAAGGTGTTTTTACTCTCAACACTGAGCTTAGCGCTGTGCGCCTTGAGCTCTGGGGATAAGCCCTGCTCGTTGCCTTGGAGCGCTTGGGCAATGAGCTCTAAGGCCTCCGAGTCATGCTGGCCTTGGCTCATAAAGGCGCGCTGGGTGTTGTACACCGCCTTTAAGCGCTCAATTGCGGCGTTATAGCGCATCAGCTCATCTTGCAGCTGATGGCGCTGCGCATTGCTCTCTTGGAGCTGAGCTTGCAGATCTTGAGTCAGTAACTCCAGTTCCTTGACGCGCGCGGACATGGCCTGGGCGAGCTTGTGCTCGCGCTCCTTTAAAAAGCGCCCCAAGCTTCTGACTAAGTCTTGCTCAAAGTTTAAGGCATCGGCCATTAAGTCTTGCGGCCAAGTAGGCTGAGCTTGCTTTAACTTGTCCTCATGCTCCTTGAACTGCTGCCACTCATGGCTGCGCACGAAGCCCACAAAACGCTCTATCACCAGCTCATACTCGGCATAGGTAAGGGTCGGTGCGATGTGACGCAAGGTATCATAGCTTGGCGTTTGACCTGCCTGATAAATGCGCTTTAGCTCCACAAAGAGCTGATCTAAAATGTCGTGCTGCTCAAAAATGCTTTGCGTCATGCTCTCGCCTCAAACCAAAAGCCAATTGCTTGCCTGTGCCATTGTAAACAATTTCTGCACCCATGCTTGCTTTTGCGGCAGCGGCGTGCCTGTAGGCCCCTGACTTTAGGCCCCGGCTTTACCTCTGACCTTGCCTACTGAGGAGATGCGTGGGAGCGTGGATACCAATTTCAGGCGTTGTGCCCAGAAGCTCACCTTTTGCCTGACATTTCACGCCGAAATGAATGGACTTGCACCATTTGGGGCTGTCTTACGGTAAGATGAGATAATTCCTGATTGTAGGTACGCCTTAGGAAGTGCATAGCACCTTGCGGTGCTTTGGGTGGAGAAATGTCTGATGACGGGGGATAGTTCGATGCAGGAAGATGCAATTACCCCATTCTTTGAGTTTGAGGCTAAGACTTGGTCAACCTTTGCTCATAACAAGCATAAGGTCAATCTGACCGAAGAAGAGCTGCAACGCTGCTTAGCCTTCAACGATAAGATCTCGCTGCAAGAGGTATCACATATCTACCTGCCCTTGTCGCGCTTGTTGTACCTGTACGTCCACTCACGCCATGACCGCTCCACGGTGATCAAGCAGTTTCTGGGCAAGTCGATCGAGAGCGCACCGTTTATTATCTCGATCTCAGGTTCAGTCGCCTGCGGCAAGACCACGACCGCTAACCTCCTCAAGCACCTGATCTCTTCTTGGGATACCAACCCTAAGGTTGATTTAATCACCACCGATGGTTTCTTGTACCCTAACAAGATTCTCCACGAGCGCCATATCGAAGCCAAAAAGGGCTTCCCTATTTCCTATGACGTCAAGGCCATTATGACCTTCCTGCATAAGCTCAAAAATGGCGAGCCTAACCTTAAGGTGCCGGTGTACTCGCATCTGTACTATGACGTCATTCCAGGCGAATACACCATCGTCGATCGCCCTGATATCCTGATTTTAGAAGGCGTCAACGTCCTGCAAAACGGCGCGGACTATCCGAATATCCGCAATAAGGTCTTTATCTCGGACTTTATCGATTTCTCGATCTACGTCGATGCCGAAGAGGAGTGTCTGATTCAGTGGTATTTGGAGCGCTTCTTAAAGCTGCGCGAGAGCACCTTCAATAACCCCGACAGCTACTTCCACCGTTACGCCAAGCTGCCACTTGAGGACGCAGTTAACATCGCCAATACCATTTGGAGTGCCGTGAACCACGACAATCTGGTCGAGAACATCCTGCCATGCCGCAACCGCGCTAACCTCATCTTGCACAAAGGCCCCGACCACTGCGTCGACCGCATCTACCTCAAAAAATAGCAGCGCCCGCTCCAAGGCCATGCGCTGCGGCGTAGGCTGAGCAAGTGGACTTGGGCCCAGGGCTTGAGCCCTTAGCGTTTACGCCCTTAGTGTTTACGCCCTGAGCGTTTGCCTCCGCCCAGCGGCGCTGGGGTTAGGAGCGCACTGAGACGATATGGCCTGAGCGTAAGGCGGTGCGGCCACTATTGCTCTCTAAGATCAGCTCGCCTAAGTTGTTGACGCCCGAGACCCGGCCCATCACGCGGCGATGCGAGGAAATCTCGACCTCAACAATGCGTCCTAAGAGCGCGTCGTGTCTGATCCAAGTATCGATAAATGGAGACAGGCCACTGCGCTTGAAGTGGCTGGCGGTATAGCGAATCTCATTGACGAGATTGATGCAGACCTCGTTGCGCGTTAAGTTGTAGCCCATATCGTCAAGGCAGGTGTACGGCCGGTCGATCAAGCGATCGATGGTGTGGGAGTGATGGACATTAAGGCCCACGCCCACAATCGCAAAGATCTCACTGGAACCAGGTACCGGCACGGTCTCAATTAAAATTCCCGCCAG
Source organism: uncultured Anaerobiospirillum sp. (assembly GCA_944392765.1). Lineage (GTDB taxonomy): Bacteria > Pseudomonadota > Gammaproteobacteria > Enterobacterales > Succinivibrionaceae > Anaerobiospirillum. The sequence goes on along the minus strand of CALXXU010000058.1, from coordinate 10,977 downwards.
CTTCTTCCCCCGGCCCTCAACATCATTAGGCCACTTGAGTTTGAGCTCTTTAACGCCCAGCTGCTCTAACGCCGTGACCGTAGCCACTCCAATCGCTAAGGAAAAGCCCAGCAGCTGCTGGAGGTTTTGGAATCTAAAGGCCAAGGAGAGCATGATGTTCGTACCAATAGAGGTCAACCACTTGGTGCCTCTTAACGAACGGCCTTGGGTCTGAATTTCCGCCACTAAGGTGTCACCGGAGAGCAAACCCTCTTCTTGACCAAGCTCTTCCATCAGCTCGGCATTGGTCGAGGTCGTGACATTCTTTAAGGCAAAGCGTCCCCGCGCATTAACCTGGGCCTGAATTTCCTTGGGATCGAGCAGATCCAACTTGTGCGTTAAGACTAAGTCCTCACCTTCTTGTACTAATAAGGGCTCAATTTCGTTAACTTGCGAAGCCGTCTCTTGGAGCTCTAACACCGAGATCGCTAAACTTGAGCACAGCACCTGGTAGTTTAAACGCAGGCCTGGACTTAAGTTGAGCGTGCGTAGTAAGGGCAGCACTAATCTTAGATCTGATCCCATGATAATTCTCCGTGCTTACCGTAAAGACGAACTTCTGGTACGAGGTCGAGCGCAAATTTATTGCGCACTTCGGCACTGACATATTTCGCAAGAGCCACCACCTCATGTGGTTTAGCTCCGCCCAAATTAACAATAACCAGCGCTTGCTTGCCCCAGGTGCCCACTTGACCGTGCTTAATGCCGCGACAATTGGCCTTATCAATCAGCCAACCGGCCGCGAGCTTATAGCTGCCATTGCTCTGGGGATAGCAAGGCACCTCTTGGTATTGGGCCTTGAGCTCAGCTACCCGCTCGGCACTGACATAAGGGTTTTTAAAGAAGCTACCGGCATTGCCTACATACTTAGGATTAGGCAACTTCTCATTGCGCAAGGCGATCACGCGCTCACGCAAGGCAGCAGCATTCTTAAACTCACAGCTTTGCAAGCCCGCATAGTTTACTCTAGGCTCAAAATTTAGCGGCAATTTAAAGGTGACATGCGTGATAAACAGAGTGCTCCAGCCTTGCTCTTTGAAAATCGAAGAGCGGTAACCAAAGCGACATTGCTCTTGAGTTAAGGTAATCTGCTTACCACTAAAGACATCACGCGCTTCAACCGTGGCGATTAGATCGCCTATTTCCACGCCATAGGCGCCCACATTTTGAATCGGAGCTGCGCCCACCGTGCCAGGGATTAAAGATAGATTCTCCAGGCCACAAATACCGTGCTCAATTAAGGTAGCGATGAGCTCATCTAAGAGGACGCCACCGCCCACCCGCACCATGATATGGCTAGCTTGGCTCTCATCTGAGCTGGGGTGACCTTCAGGGTCTAATTTAGGCCCCAACTCAATGCCGCCAATGCGGTTAATCAGCACAGTACCAGCAAAGTCCTCGGTAAAGAGGACATCCGAGCCACCCCCTAAAATGATGAAAGGGCCACTGACCGGCTGTTCTAAATCCTCTGGGACTGCAATGACCCGGCCGCTTTGTGCGTAGACCGTGAGATTAAAGGTGTTGTAAGCCGAGAGGTCGAACATGGAGTACCTTTTCTTGATTAGCCGTGGATACGCTCAATGGTGCCGCCTAAGGCGCGAATCTTACGCTCGATATGCTCATAGCCGCGATCCATATGGTAGATACGATCCACGACCGTGGTGCCTTGTGCGACTAAACCGGCAATCACTAAGGAAGCCGAGGCGCGCAAATCGGTGGCCATGACCTGAGCGCCCTTTAAATGGTCGACGCCCGTGCAATGCACACTATTACCTTGAATAGAGAGGTGCGCGCCCATGCGAATCAGCTCGGGCACGTGCATAAAGCGATTTTCAAAAATCGTCTCGGTAATAGTGCTCGAGCCCTGGGCTAAGGTATTGAGCACCATAAACTGGGCCTGCATATCGGTAGGAAAGCCCGGATGCGGCGCAGTGATGATATCAACTGGCTGGATCTCACGCCCGCGCATATCAAGAAAAATCTGGTCGCCGTCGACTTCAATCAGGGCATTAGCCTTCTTGAGCTTGACAATCACCGGATCCAAGGTATCAGCCTGACTCTTTTGGCAGACTACTTGGCCATGGGTCGCCATCGCCGCAATGAGGTAAGTACCGGTCTCGATACGATCCGGCACAATGGAGTGCTCGCACGCATGTAAGGTCGGCACACCCTCAATCGTAATCTTATCGGAGCCGTCGCCGGTGATATTGGCGCCCATCGCGCGTAAGCACTGGGCTAAATCGACAATCTCTGGCTCACGTGCAGCATTTTCAATTACGGTAGTGCCTTCGGCTAAAGCTGCTGCCATCATCAGGTTCTCAGTACCGGTAACTGAGACCTTATCCATCATGATGGTAGCGCCGTGCAGTCTGCCCCCAGGAATCGTCGAGCGGATATAGCCGTCGGTGAGCTCAAATTGAGCGCCCATCTCCTGCAAGCCTTTAACGTGGAGATCGACTGGGCGCGCACCAATGGCACAGCCGCCAGGCAGCGAAACCTCAGCCGAGCCTAAAAAGGCGTTTAACGGGCCTAAGGCTAAGATCGAGGCGCGCATGGTCTTAACCAGCTCATATGGGGCGACATTGGAGGTGACCTTGCCGCTGATCATGTAGCTGTTATCACCACAGCGCTCATAGCTCTTGCCCATCATCGTCAAGAGCTTCAGGCAGGTTTGGACATCACGCAGATCCGGGACATTGTGTAATGTCACCGGTTCTTGCGTCAGCATAGTCGCCAGTAAAATTGGTAAAGCAGCGTTTTTCGCGCCTGAAATCGTAACCTCACCAGATAGCACCTTACCGCCGACAATTTGAAACTTATCCACAACTCCGCCTCAAAGTTACACAACCCAACATGTGACTGCAATTCAGTCCCGAACCATGCATTTTAGCGGCTTTGCACCCGGCACGCAAAGTAGCAGCCCCTGGCCACGGCCTAGGCCGCGAGCACCAAGCTCCGCCATAGGCAGCCACCCCGGCGCAAGCCTGAGCTACAGCCCAGCACAAGCCCGGTTCCCACGGCGCAAACACCAAGCTCAGCCATAGGCAGCAAGCCTGGCACAAGCCTGAGCTCCGGCCCGGCACCAAGCCTGAGCGCAGGCAGCCAGCCCGGCACATTAAGCCGGGGCTTGCCTGATGGTTCTAGGGTCACAGAGGTTTAACGCAGTGCGTGCTGATAAGGCGTGGTCTGGTAGATGAAGTTAATCCAATTGCTAAAGAGCAAAGCGCCGTGCGAACGCCAAGTGCAGCGCGGGGCTAAGGTTGGATCATCGTGCGGGAAGTAGTTCTTAGGCACCTTCGGATTTTTACCGGCATTTAAGTCACGGCGATACTCATCGGCTAAGGTTGTGGCATCGTACTCAGGGTGGCCCGTGACATAGACTTGGCGGTGGTCAGGGGCGGCCGCGTAGAAAATACCGGCTTCATCAGAATCTGCCAGCACAATCAGGTTGGTATTGTCTTCAATCACCGAGGTTGGGAACTCGATAAAGCGTGATTGCGGCGCTAAGAAGTAATCATCAAAACCACGCGTGAGCGGGTTAACGCTCGAAGTGGTCTTGTGCCAATACACGCCCGAGAGCTTATCGGAGCGATGCATCAGCGGCAGCTCATAGAAGTATTGCAATGCCGCCGCGACGCCCCAACATGAGAACAAGGTCGAAGTAACATGGGTGGTGGACCACTCAATGATCTCCTTTAACTTGCTCCAATAGGTGACGTCCTCAAAGTTGGTTTGATCCAACGGCGCGCCGGTGATGATCATGCCGTCATAATTTAAGTCTTTAATCGCATCAAAGTCCTTGTAGAAGGTATCAAGGTGCGATTGCGGCGTGTTCTTACTGATGTGGCGGTCGATCCGCAGCAAGTCGATATTGACCTGAATTGGCGAGCTCGAGAGCTTACGCATGTACTGGATCTCAGTGACAATCTTCTTGGGCATCAGGTTTAAGAACAACAGCTCCAACGGTCTGATGTCCTGATGTGAGGCGCGATCTTGCGTCATCACAAAGACATGTTCTGAGGTTAAGACATCAGCTGCCGGTAACCCATTGGGAATATTAATTGGCATAGTTAAATCGCTCCATCAGACCAAGGGCGGCTGCACCCTACTCAAGACTCTAACACTCAGCTCCAGGCTACTAGACCCTCTCCAGGCTACTAGCCCCACTCCGGACTACCAGTCCCGCTCTGGACTACTAGCCCCACTCCGGACTACCAGTCCCGTTCTGGACTATAAGCCCCACTTCGGACTGCAAGCCCGAGCGCGCCTACCGCACGGCATTCTCATAGATTAGCACACAGCCTTACCCCCGCAATTTGTGCACCATAGTCTTCAACGTGATAACGCTCACAAAGCTTAAACCAAGCAAACGCGCCCAGCCCCTGCTGATGCGGCTCTCCGCGTTTGAGCCTTAAAAAGTGTGATGGTAAATCCAAAGTGCTTATTCGCTTGCTCAAGCAGCCTTTACCGGGCGCCAAGCCCCATGGGGCGGGCCTTTGCGCGTTTTTTCCTGATTTTTCTCGCTGCAAATGGCGTCAAGCCGCACCACAGCTAGCGTTGCGCACCTTTAAGGCCGGATGCAAGCGCTTTCACCGTTGATGTACCCCGTAAAAGCGGGTTGCGGCCAGGTTTGAGCTTAGAACATAGATAGCGCACAAAGCCCATAAATAAGCCAGAGCTATAAGTAGCCGCGCAAAATGCCACAGAGCTCACAGGGCAAGTGGCGTAATCTGGTTAGAGTAAGGTCAGCGCAGACAAGGCATCTTCAGGCCTGCTGTGGAGACCCATTCTTTTTCCTGGTATTCACCACGAAGGAGGGCTGTATGCCTGAGGAAATCCCCAAACTAAGAACTCATGGCTATCTGTTAGACCGCGACATAGCCTATAGCTATCTGCCCCTTGCGCACCAGCATTGCATCTCCCTAAGCTTATGCGATCAAAACCTCAGCTCCCAACAAGCTGTGATTACGCGCCGCAATGGCCGTTGGCCTAAGAACGTGCCGCCGCCCCCGCTCGTAAGTCGCTTGCTCTTACCGCTGCGGGAAGAAACGGAACTCGAGTTCGCGCTCAATTGGCTCGAGCAACACTTATTCGGCCGTCATATCATGGTCACCGGGTGCTTGGTGCAGCCGCATAACGTCTATCTGCAAGTACACGCGCCGCAATTCATCGTCGGCTTTGACCATTATAATGAGCAAGAACGGCTTCTGGCCTTGCCCGTCCAGCATGAGCGGGTACCCTCACTGTTGCTTGAGTCCGTAAGCCTAGCGCCAACCGATCCCGAATTTCTTCGGACCAATAAGCAAGTCTTTTTATTCTGCTCAGCGCCGGACTTTGAGGTCGTCCCTGAGAGCTGTACCTTCACCCCTGCGGTGAGCAGGCTGAATCTGCCCCTGATTCAACAGGCAGTCTTGCGCAAAATCGATCTTAGAACCAAGGTGCAAGCGACGGTCTTAGACTTAAAGCAGCGCTTTCAATTAACCCTTCCTACCCAGCTTGCTCATCACTCAGGCTTTGAGCATCTCCCAGCTAATAGCTACACGCCCCGTCAAACCGCCCAAAACAAGCTAATTCAAGCCTGCCATACGTGCAGCACCACCAAGTATCCCCAGCTGCTTAAAGAACCGAACAATAATCTCGCCGCCCAGGCCGAACAGCAGCGCCAACAAATCTCCCAAGAGCGTGTGGCTTCCTTTATGGCCCGACAATTAGAGGAGAATACCAAAAAGCTACGCGCCCACCGGCTGCTGCAAGCACAAAGTGAGATCAACAAGAGCAAGAAGTTGGGCATTAAGCCTCCCGCCCAAGCCGTAAAGATAGTTACTGCTTGGCATAGCGTGTTTGATGCGCGCAAGCAAGCTCAGCAGCAAGCGAGCATGGACTTTAACGCCAGCATGGAGGTGGAACCAACAGACCCTAACCCCACTGAACACACCAAAGGCTAATTGCCGCGCACTGCCGTCGGCCACTACCATCAGATCACTGCGCCGTCGGCCACTACCATCAGATCACTGCGCCGTCGGCCACTACCATCAGCTCACGCTCGCCCGTTCACAGGCCGTCACACTCAAAGCCTAGCAACAGCTCAGCCCAATGAGCTTTCGCGCCTTATAATGAGGTTCTTGAGTGTGACGCTTGCCCTTGCAAGCCTCGGACGGATCAATATAAGGAGCGCGCTATGCGAATTGAGCTGATTTCGACAGGTGATGAAGTCATAACCGGCAGCATCGATGATACTAATGCAAGCTTTTTATCGCGCGAACTGATTGAATCAGGTCTGCAGGTTAGTCGTCGCCATACTACGGGCGATAGTTTAGAGGAGCTCATGACCCTCTTTACCGAAGTCGCGGCACGCCGCGCCGTGGTTATTGTCACCGGCGGCCTCGGCCCGACTAATGATGACCTCACAACTGAGGCCGCAGCCCGCGTCGCCCAGGTACCGCTGGAACTCAATGAACAATGGCTTGAACGCATGCGCCTGTGGTTTGCCCAACGGGGCCGCACTATGGCCGCCAGCAACTTAAAGCAAGCCATGCTGCCTCAAGGCGCCTTATTTATCAATAATCCGGTCGGCACAGCCTGCGGCTTTGTCCTCAAAATCAATCAAGCGATCTTTATCTTTGCTCCGGGCGTACCACGCGAGCTCAAAGCGATGTGGGAGCAATCAATCAAAGAAATTGTGCTGTCCTTTACCAAGGATCATATCCCACGAACCCACCTCATTCGCCTCTTCCTCATGGGTATTGGTGAATCTAATTTAGCCGAGCGCTTATCCGCACTGAGCCTGCCTGAGGGTATTACCTTGGGCGATCGCGCGATCTACCCTTTGATTGAGCTCAAGGTAATTGGCCATAACGCCTCCGATCATGATCTGCTCTCGACCTTAAATAAGATCATGGAGATAGTGACCCCATTCTATGTATGCAAGGAAAGCTATAGCCTGCTTGAGATCTTAAGTGCCCGTAACCTCAAATTGGCCCCTTGCAATGCAGTTGATGGCCTGTGCCGTGGTTGGTTCTTGATTCACCTGCAAGAGCTTTGCACCAACTTTATTTCTTGTACCGTACTCAACACCGATGACAGCTTAGTAAGTCAAAAAGATCAGGCCTTAGGTCATCAGTTACTCAGCCAAATTCCTGAGCGCAATGAGATCACCCTGCTCCCGGCAGGTTATGAGGCGATGGATTTAGGTTCGCTTAATCAGGAGCTGCATTACTACGTCTTGCGCTTCAACCTCGACTTTAGCGAAGAGGGCGCTGCGCACAATATCACCGGCAAGCTCTTATTTGGCCTCAAAGACAATCTCTACTCCACGGGCGCCTATACCCGCAATCGCGACTTCCTAGCTTATCTGTGCACTATTGAAATCTACAAAGCCTTGGTGCGCGAGAACTTCATCATCCCTGAAGAATGTGAGCTGAAAGTTTTGGAGCTGCACGATAGCCGCAACCCAAGCTAACCTAGCACCAGAGCGCTAAGAAAGCACCAAATGGCACAGCAAGCATCAGAGCGCTCAGCAAGCACCAGCTTGCTAGCTCAGCCCTGCTTGCTAACCAAGCAGCCAAAAAGCACTAATAAAGCAAAAGGCGCCTGCGGCGCCTTTTGTATGAGTAAAACTTCCCCAACCCCGTGAACTATGTCAGTGCTCCCTAGATATAAATCACAAAAAAAATTAAGGAACGCCCATTCTAAGCAATTTGTAAAGCATGGCGTTTAGCATTGGAACATTAGTACATGATACCCATTGGCTACTTAGTCTTGGCTTTTTCAGTCCCAGCTCAGCACCTTGCTCAGGTGACAGGTCAGCATCTGGGTTGTGCTGGTTGAGCTCTGCACCTTGCTCAGGCGACAGGTCAGCATCTGGGTTGTACTAGTTGTGCTCAGCACCTTGCTCAGGTGACAGGTCAGCATCTGGGTTGTGCTGGTTGGGCTCAGCACCTTGCTCAGGCGACAGGTCAGCATCTGGGTTGTACTGGTTGGGCTCAGCACCTTGCTCAGGCTACAGGTCAGCATCTGGGTTGTACTGGTTGGGCTCAGCACCTTGCTCAGGCTACAGGTCAGCATCTGGGTTGTGCTGGTTGGGCTCAGCACCTTGCTCTGAGGCTACAGTTCGATGGCTCTGATCGGGCTCAACCTTTTTCTTTGGTCGACCACGTTTTGGCTTTGGCGGCTCAACATAAGTGCCATTAGCACGAGCACGGCATTCCGCCGCTAACTGCAGCAGCTTTTTCTTGCTGAGTTGTCCTTTATGTCGCCCAGCACCTTGTTGCTTAGGCCAGACATAAGTCCCATTGGCTTTAGCCTCATACTCTTGAGCCATACGCTCGTAAGTTGCTTTATTGAGACTTCCCTCGGGACGTCCTGGCTTACGCTTCGGTTGCTCAACAGCCTCATTAACCTTAGGTTTAGCTTCGGTTACCTTAGTCTTCGTCTTAGGCTTAGCCTTAGGCTTACGTTCAGTTGACCGCTTGACTCTGCTGCTCTTAGGACGCCCTGCTTTTTCGTTAGGGGCTATTACCTCGTACGACGTACATGGAGTCATGATCCCAAGTTGCTCCATCATATCGAATGCTTGGCTGTTCTGGGGATGATATGCTCCCCACGTGCCATCATTGCGATTGGCATCCATACGAGGAGCATCGGCAGCACGATGCCCATCATATAGCAATCTCATGCGCTCTTCGAAGGACATGAAGCCATATTCCTTGTTAAGCTCGTTAAAGCTTTGCGCCATCTTCCATCTGATTGAGGCCACGCCAAAGTTGATAAACTCAAGACCAATGACCGAGAAGTCGCCTTGAACCTGAGTTCTATCATGATCTAGGACGCTCTTGCAGCAGTCGAAGATATTTTCCAGCTCCCACCTATTATCGTAATTCTCAAGAATACTTTCTACTGGAAGATCTAAATCTGATTCAAATACGATTGTACCGAAGTTAGGAATCTTCTTAGCGTACCGCTCATATTCGATCTTGCCTTTCTGGACGCGGTCAAAACAATTGTTACGTTCCTTGGCTGCCTTGCCCAAATCCCTGAAAGCGTAGTAAAACAAGTGGTCATTGACTTTGCATTTGTTGGCCTCAGCTCGGCGATCACTGCGCTCTAAGCTCTGCGAGCACTCCAGCAACCTCAAGCTTTTGATTACTTTTCGGTTGCGTTTTAGCGGCAGGATATAGTGCAGGTCAGGATTAGCATCGAGCAGATCCCGAATCTGGCTTACGGGAAAGCCCTTGTCAGCCACGATGACACCACGGGTAATCTTGTGCTGGGTCACAAAGGAGTTGAAAGCGCTGCCGTCCAAGGTATTTCCGGGATATGGACTGACACAAAGGAGCTCCTTAAGGTCAAAGTCGTAGGCATACATGAGTGAGATCTCATCATGGCCTTTGTGAACTGACTTAAACGAGGTCTGTGATAACGTGTTGACTATGCTGCTATCTTGCTTAAGGCACCCATCAATCATCACTAGGTGATCGGAGGCCACTGAGCTTATGCGATCAGCAAACACAAGCTCAAAAAGATCGGGCTGCCGACCTAACTTGCTTATAAAGTCATAGAGGGCGTTGGCAGATACACTAGCTTCAGGCCAAAACACCGAAACCCAGCTGCTGACGTAAAGTGTCCGGTATCGATCCAACGGAAGCCCTGGTCTCAGGATTCTTATGGCAATGCAAGCCATCAGGGTCTGAACATCACGCCAATCATAGACCTTACGAAGTGAAGCCTCAAAATTGCGACTTGCGTCGTGAATCACACGTACAGCTCCGTAGCCAATCAGCATGCTGAAACTGAAGTTCCGAACTCTTGTAGCCTCAGAGTTGACCTCAACGAAAGCGCCGTTGAAGATGAAGCCGATAATTGGGCCGTTCACTGGAACCAATTTGCCGGTCTTTTGACTACGCTGATAACCAGCGCGTGCTCTGACCACGTACTGACGTAACCCTGTGCTACCAGTGGCTATAACAACGGTATTTTTGGGACGTGGCACCTTTCTGATTTCTTCAGGAACTTTCATCGACATCCCCCGCAACTTATTCAACTGCCGAGCAAAGCTGACATTTGACACTGTTGTATCTAACAAACACCGTTGAAAAGCCTTGCTAAAAGCCATTCTAACAAAAAACTGTCAGCCAACTCTAGCTTTAATATAGTTCATGATAAAACTATTTATCAGATTGTTTGTGTGGATGATAAATTTTATCAACTTTGCCATTAATAGCGATTTATAAGCGATTTATGTCCCAAATAAATCTGGATAAAACTATGGCATAGTTCACGGGGTTGGGGAAATTTTACTCTATTAGCCAATGGGGGCTTTGTGGACAAGCCCGTGGTGATCCGTAATTTGCACCAAAACGCAGGTTGCGGAGCATTACTAAAAGCAGGGCAACGATCCTGCGAAATCGCTGACGTAAGTCAGCGGTAGTTCATGTAACTAAAACCAAGCTGGAACGTTACTTGACGCGACGGTGCTTGTTACCAAGAGCTAACCACGGCACGTCTACCGCTCCAACTTGCATTTTCGGTTACGTTTTCGCCCCTTCAAGCTCACTTCCTCTAAAGCTCACTTGAAATGCGAAAGCGCACTTAAGCTCACTAAGCCCAACCCTGACCTAGTACTAACGGGAGCTGTTACAAATTAAATCTTGCACCAAATTGGGCATCTCTTCTGCTGCACGGCTTAGATCAATTAAGTCGACAAGCGCTTTAGCTGCCTCGCCATATAATTATGTAAATCGAATTTTATTAATAGCGGTGACTAAAGTTTTATTTATCAAAATTTCTAATTAAAACAAACAACCAAGCTGTCGGCGTACAGCTGTTTTTTTTTTTGTATTTATCATAAATTCATAAAATTTAGTATCTCTCATATTGGTTATTTTTATATAAAATAAAGTTATCAAAAGGTAAATATAAAATCAATAATTTATCTTTCTT
>CALXXU010000057.1 GCA_944392765.1 uncultured Anaerobiospirillum sp. | reverse complement strand
TAAAACCAGCGACTCAAGCCATCGCTAAAACCAGCGACTCAAGCCATCGCTAAAACCAGCGACTCAAGCCATCGCTATAATAAGAGCGCAAGCACCAAGCTTGCGCTCTTTTGGTATTAGGGTCCCCATATGGCACTTTCGGCAAAGCACAACATCCCAGATCTTCCTCCGTTCAAGCTCATCACAGTGCTGCGCCACTACACCTATTTGTGGCCATACACCGCACGCGTGCGCTTTGGCCGGGTCACGCGCGTGCGCGACAAGCAGTCGGCAGGTAAGATCTTAGGCGGCGGGGCCACGGGCTTAGTGGTATGGCGCGATGAGTTCATTGCCAAGTACCCGGAGCTGCGCGGCTACAACGTCTATCGCGAGGAAGTCGAAAGTGGCAGCGCCGCCACCAGTGTCCACTACGAGCTGGTGTTCAAACCACGCGAGGGCGAGGCTGAGGTCAATTCGTTTCAAACCCAGCAATACTATCAAGCCGGTGCCACCTACAGCTTAGACCAGATCCAGCAGGCAAGTCCGCTGCTGGGCGCCCTCAATCACACCTTTGCCCCTAACTATAGCGGCGACAAGCTCTTATCTTTGGCTTATTTCAGCCTGATGACGGGCTCGCTCGCGTTCAACGACTTTCTCTTTTTCCAAGCCGATACCCGTTTACCTTACCCTGATGCCTTAACTGAGCGCGACATCAACAACCTGTTAAGTGCGGTAAGTGACGTCGACCTGGCACAATTCAATCAAGAACTCGCCACCCGCAGTGCGCGCCGCTTAAACCGCAAGAGTAAGCTCTACGCCCTCCAGGTAAACCTGCCCCACAATATGCTGATGCAGCTTAGTGCAGGCACAGTTAAGCTCTTCAGCAACCAAGCGGACTTAGATCAAGTCATCGCGCGCGACGTCCACGACCACCGCTGGCGCCACAGCGCCCAAACCTCACGCCTGAAGCGTTTTAGCGCCAGCCAAGATGACCGCGCCCTAATCTTATTTAATGGCAGCACGGGCCAGACCTTTGGCTTCCACTCATTCAAGAGTAATGACTTTAGCTTACGCGAGCTCAGCGAGTTCTTAACTAGCAGCGCCCGCCCCCAACGCCCCACGTACGAACGAGATTTAAGCCCGGAGCAAAGCGAGTTTGCCCAAGCCTTAAAGAACACCAAGGAACTCGAGCAAAAGACCGGCTATGTCGACTTAAGTAAGCCCGACCGCCTAGCGCGTACCCGCGCCTTAAATCACGCCATTGAGCTCATTGGCGCCCTAAGCCCTACCGGCTGTGAAGCAGGCGCTCTCACCAGCCTAGACACGCTTGCCCACAGTGACCCGACCGCGCGCCGCAATGCTTTATTAGGCGCACTGCGCCCGCGCACCGAGCTAACGGTGCCTGAAGCAACACCTAACCGCATCATCACGGCCGATGGCTTAATCAAGAAGCCGCCGTTAGTACGTACCCAGAGCGAAAAAGACCAACGCACGGCCCCCGAGCGTAGCGACGAGCCTACCCCAGTGATCTTGGTCAGCCGCGCCCCGCAGGATTTAATCGCGACACTGCGTCATTACAATCAGCAAAGTCAGCCCGTGCTCTTTGACCTGCCCTTAGAGCACCACGTAGCCCGCTACATTAAAAAGCACGCCCTAGAGCAGCTGTTAGAGCTGGGCCACTACGACTATGAGCGTCAGCGCTTTACCCTCACTATTCGGTTGCCGCACCGCTTCCCTGAGTATGACCTCAGCGCCAAGTACGAGCTCTTAAGTAACGATCCTGTCATGTGTGCCAGCGTCGTGCCCCCTAAGCAGCTCCCCTACGAGCTGGTCGTACACCTGGTGCTCGATTTAGAGCCGCTGTTAGCGGCCAGTGCCCACACCAAGGAGCAGCGGAAGGCCGAAGCCGAGGCTTTAGCCGAGGAAGAGGAAGGCTTTGAGGATACGGTCTTTGAGCAAGAGACCAAGCAAGGCACGGTACGCTTGAGCGCAAGCCAAGCCAAGAAGTTGGCCGCAATCGATTTAGAGCCGGACGCCCTATTAGAGGAGCTGCCGCAAGCTTCCTTCTGGCAAGGTCAAGACAGCATCAAGACCCACACCTTCCCACCGCTGCGAGCGCTCAACCAAGACGATCTCGATCTCATCGACGATGTGAGCGAGGCCTTGGCGCGCCTGGGTGAAGAGAGCAGCGACAGCAAGCGCACCAGCTCCATGGGCAACTCGGTGGTCAACGCTTGGCGCAACTCCAGCTTTGACCCGCTCGATCCTTTTGCCTTTGCCGAGGCACCAACCACAAAACCAACCACAGAACCAGAGCCAAACCCAGAACCGGCCACAGAACCAGCCCCAGAACCAGCGTCCGTGCGTCGCACCAGCACGCGCCTGACCACCCCGACAGCGGTCAAGCCGCTTGAGGGCCAAAGCCTACCAGAGCCGCAAGCCCCCGCCGCTTCAACCAAGCAAGAAGTTCAACCGGAGACTTCGGGCAAGAAGCCAACCTTCTTTGCCCGCGAGGCTGAACGCCTCAAGGCAGCAGGTCGCGGCAACGTAGCGGCCAATCAAGCCAGCGACGAAGAGCGTCTCAAGCTACTGATGGCCAGCATGAAAGGCCAAGCTACCGCGCAGCCGACACCTCAAGCTAGCAGTGACTGGCTGCCCGTGAGCGCGGCCGAGCCTGAATCAGGCGCCACGACCGTCGCCATTGAGCAAATCGGCGCTGCGCCCTTTATTCCAGGCCAAGAACCCACCACAGAGCCCGCTTTTGAGCCACAACCTGAGGGCACGACTAAGGTCTACCCCGAAGCCCCAGCTGAGAGCTACGACCCTGAAGAGGAACGTCAAGCCGAAGAGCTTGCGGCCGCCATGCTCGATGCAGCAGATCAGGCCCATGAGGCAAACTCAAGCCCTGCCCCACAGGATCAGGGCTCTGAGGCAAGCCCTACCCCAGAAGTGCACCATGACAGCACCACTGAGGACGATGAATTAGATTTCTTAAACTGGGATGAGACCAAGCCACGCCGTCAACGTGCCCACATCACGGCTGATACTTTCTTTGACTTGGACGATGAGCCAGAGCTGAATCGCACTCAAGCTGCGGACAGTAACGGCCAAGATAAGCCACTCGACGCGCCAACCGAGACTCCAGCCGCTCCGCACAGCGCTGAGTACCAAGACACGAGCGTAAGTGATGCCTCGGCTTTAAAAGCAACACCAAGCTCTGACACCGCAGACGACCTAGACTTTTTGGCCCAAGATGAGACTAAGCTGCGGCCCAAGCGTCAGGCCATCAGTGCTGAAGATTTCTTTGACTTAGAGAACGAACTGGAAACGCCAGCTCAAACCGGCAGCGCACCAGCAGGCAACTCTGACGCTGCCGCGCAAGGTAAGTCTGAGAGCAAAACTCAAACTCTAGATGAGTTACTGGAGGCCCGGCGTGAGGCTCAGCGCCGCAAGCTCGATCAGTTCTTTGACTTTGAAGAAGAGGAACATGAGGAAGTAGGAGCCCCCAACACGGACCAGCACGCCCAAAGTACGGAAACCAGCGCTCAGAGCAAGCCTTTAGCTGAAGACGAACGCGCTGCTTTAGAGCGCATGCTGCATCAGGAGCTGGAACCTAATGAGCTCTTTGAGCTAAGTGAAACTGAGAGCGCAAGTGGGGCCGCTTTTGAGGTACCAAGTGAGCAGCTCGAAGGCACCGACGCCCCATTAGTGCGGGCTAAGCCTAAGGCTTTGGGGGCGTTAGCGACCTTGGCGGCGGCCGCCGAGGAGCGGCGCACCCAGCGCGCCGCGCGCGTACTCACTGACGGCCAAAAGAGACGCTTACAGCGCGACTTAAAGGCACTGGTTGATTTGGACCTAAGCCAGGCATTAGGTTGCCTTAAGATTATGGTTTCCAATCAAGTCACGGACGTCAACGAAGCCTACAGCACGGTCAAGAGCCTTGATGTGGCGACAGATTACCTGGATTTGATGTGCTACGACGTGTACAAGGTCGAGCGCGCCTTATTAAATCCAATGGCACTGGCACTCAAGCCACGCTTGGCGCAATTACTGCGCGGCAAGAACTTGGTGCTGTTCTATGCCTTAAGCCTGCACCTGATGCTCAAGCATATCTTTGAGCGCAAAGACGCCGAGCAAGGTGGCCGCGCCTTACGCCACCAAATGGGGCTGTACGAGGTCTGTGACCTCCTGCAAGCGCTCAATCATGTCAGTGCCGCACGCCGTGACGAAGGTCTGTTCTACCCAGATCTTAAGATGCACTATCGCTCGCTCTTTGAGTTTGCGGGCGTCGCGCCACCAAGCTTTGAGGCCTACGACGATAGCGTCAGCGAGCAGCTCGTGCATCTGCGCCGCAGCAACAGCGGCCGCTAACGAAGCCAGTCCCAACCAGGCTTGAACCTACCACTTCCAAGCGCAGCTTGAGGCTTGGATCAACCGACCTCAGGATGCGCTAACACTAAGCCCCATATCTTTGCCCAAGCTGGTTTTGAGCCCAAAAACGCATAGCCTACGCTAAATTTAACATAAATAAAATTGGGATTTATATCCGCTGCAACTGGCCAATTCTTGAGCTGAAAAAGCAACGTGTACCTCTGCGCTGCGACCACAGCAGCTGCTAACAACGCAAGTCATAACAAGTCTTTTTTGTTCTGAGCCATTCTGGACTTACTCGCTTGAGGCCATTCCCACCATCAATCACCAGTAGAGACATTTGACCTGTACACACACATTCCTAGTCATATCAGACTTTCTTTAAGCGCTAAGCCAACATACGAGTAGAGTCGCAACCTCACTTTCTCAAGGACAAAAATCGTGATTTGTACTTGACTGGTCATCCTAACGAGAGATAATTGCTAGAAAGTCTACTTAAAACTACTGAATTAAGTAAATAGACTTAGCCACACACTAATACCACGAAGTTCCAATGAAAGTACTGCAGATAAACATATCACTTGAAGCTGGCACGAGAGTACATCATCTTTCAACTGCTTTATTTGGCTTGTACAAGGACTCAAGCACAGAGCTAGTAAACGCTAGCCTCAATAAGCTCTGTGTGCACGTGGTTTTCTGCTGGTTCTCTGACTGTGCTGGTCTATTTGCAGGAAAACACCGCTTTGGCGATTATCTCGCCAGCCTCCCTACCTCATGCTGGCACTGGGCCTTACAGAGTCTGTTTGTAGCGCTCGACTCCCCAGCTTCACAACGCGTCCAAGAAAAGATCGCTATCCTAGCCCAGCTTTATGACCCAACCCAGATGCCATTGGCCTTACGTCAGGCCCACGCAGCCAATGACCGCTTGGTCATGCAAGCTTATGGCTTTAACCCAAGCTGGAGTGAAGCCCAAATTTTCTCAACACTGTACCGGATGTACCTACAGTTGGTTAATGCTGATTAGGAATAAAAGAACATATAATTTTACAACTAGTATCATTCAAAACATTGTTTTTTAATATATCATCGATTTTCAGCAACGGCTTTTGTTCAGGATAGACGAATGAGCAACTTTTTCGTAGGCCAAAAAGAAAAGGCTAAACAATTTGCCACTGAGTGGCGATCTAGAGTAAATGCGGGCAAAAAGCTCAGCGAGCGCAGCTTAGCTCAGCCGTTCTGGCAAGAGCTATTAGGTGTTTTGTATATCAAAGACATCAACAAGCAAATCAAATTCGAGCAGCCTGTCCATTTGGACGGAGCTCACCTGGGCAGCATTGATGGTTATATTCGCCAAACTCAAGTACTCATTGAGCATAAGAGCTCTAATGTCGATTTAGGCCGAGCATTGCAGCAATCAGATGGGCAAACACTCACTCCTTACCAACAGGGGTTGCGCTACGCCCAGCATCTTCCATCAGACCAGCCGGTACGGCACATCGTGCTGTGCAACTTTAAAGAGTTTTGGATCTACGACTTAGACCAAAACCGTCGCACCCCAGAAGCGATAAAACCGGTAATCATCAAGCTTGACGAGTTTGAGCAACAGTTCCCTCGTCTGCGCTTCATGGTTGATCCAACCATGCTCGACTACCGCTACCCTATTTTGCCCTTACGCGAGTCCCTCTCACTTGAAGCAGCGATCCGTGTAGCCGATCTTAGGACAAAACTTCACGGCTTGTACCGAGACACTGACCCCACATTAGTTCAGCAGAGCCTTAACAAGCTCTGCGTACGTCTGGTATTTTGCTTCTACGCCGACGATGCAGGTCTATTTAAAGACCAAGAGGGCAACAAACTGTTCCAGTCTTACTTAGATAGCTTCCCTATCGATTGGTGGCACTGGGCCTTACTACACCTATTCCAAATTCTCGATACCCCGCTGGCAAAGCGGCCAAAGAACGAGCGTCCACAATTGCTTGCTTTCCCTTATGTAGATGGTGGACTGTTCGAGGTTAATGCCAACGATCTCATCCCGCTGTTCACCGACGAGGTTGGACCTTACATTCTCTACACCATCGGTGCCGGTTTCAAGTGGAGTGACATCGCTCCAACGATCTTTGGTGAAATCTTTGAAAGCGCCTTTGCGCCTGACTCGCGCCGTGCTAGTGGCATGTATTACACCGCGCTTGAGAACATCCATCGAGTCATCGATCCTCTCTGCTTGGATGAGCTTCATGATGAACTTTCTTCCATTCAGCAGATTAATGACCAAGAAAGCCGCACCAGTAAGCTGATTTTGTTCCAAGACAAACTAACGCGCCTTACCTTCTTTGACCCAGCCTGTGGCTCCGGTAACTTCCTGACCGAGACCTACCTAAGCCTGCGCCGCCTAGAAAATGAGGTAATACAAGAGCTCCATCAAGCCAACTACCCAATTGCAGAATTCAACCCCGTTAAGGTCAACATTAATCAGTTTTATGGCATTGAGAGTGACGGCTTTGCCGTTTCTATCACCAAAACGGCTCTCTGGATTGCTTCCACCCAAATGCAGCAAGAAACCAATGCCATTTTGGGTCATCAATTCGAGAGCTTCCCGCTACAGTCTTACGATAACATTTTTGAAGGCAACGCTCTGACTACCTCTTGGGAGCAGGTGGTTCCTTTTGACAAGCTCAAATACATCATCGGTAATCCGCCATATAGCGGGGCAAGAATCATGACCCCAGAAAACAAGGAGGCTCTGCGCTTAGCTTTAGGGTCAAATTGGCCAAGCAACAGCGGTGATCTTGATTTGGTCTGCGGTTGGTTCAAGAAAGCACATGATGCTATGGCTCAATTCCCAAGCATCAAGACCGCCTTCCTTGCCACCAATTCCATCTGCCAAGGCACCTCACCTAACAATCTCTGGGCGCCATTGTTCAAGCAAGGTACCGAGATCATTTTTGCGCGCCAATCCTTTCTTTGGGACAATGAGGCAGCAGAGCCTGCTCAAGTCTTCTGCGTAGTATTGGGCCTTGCTAATCATGCTTGCCCTAATAAGGGTACCAAGCTGATTTTCAACGGCAGGATAGCTACTCCCGCTCGCAACATCAACGCCTACCTCGTTGATGGAGATAATGTGTTTATTGCCGAACGCCGCAAGCCTTTATGCGATGCACCAGAAGGTCACATGGGTAATCAGCCAATTGATGGCGGACATTATCTCTTTACACAAAAGGAAAAAGATACTTTCCTTGTACTCGAACCGCAAGCTGCACCTTACTTTCACCGGTGGTACGGGGCAGAAGAGCTGCTTCAAGGCAAAACCAGATACTGTCTGTACTTAGGCGAGTGCTCCCAATCCGACTTAGACCAAATGCCAAGAGCAAAAGCGCGAGTTCAAGCTGTGCGTCAGTACCGTCTCAAAAGCAAGGCTGCACTAACCAGAAAACTTGCCCAGATCCCAACGCAATTTCACGTTACTAATATTCCTCAATCAAACTTCTTGGTCATCCCTGAGGTTTCCTCCTCAAAGCGTGAATATATTCCTATTGCTTTCATGAGCCCTAAAGATGGTTTGTGTAGCAACAAACTAAAGTTATTCCCTAAGGCCA
This sequence comes from uncultured Anaerobiospirillum sp., assembly GCA_944392765.1. Classification (GTDB taxonomy): domain Bacteria; phylum Pseudomonadota; class Gammaproteobacteria; order Enterobacterales; family Succinivibrionaceae; genus Anaerobiospirillum. The sequence continues at coordinate 15,841 of CALXXU010000057.1, read as the reverse complement.
GCCTGTATCACTTCAGTGTACTATCATCATCAGCACACATGGCTTGGGTTAATAAGGTGAGTGGCCGTCTTAAAATGGACTTCAACTACTCCACAGAGCTTGTTTACAATACCTTTCCATGGCCAGAGGCTCTGACTCCAGAGCTTAAGAAAAAGCTTGAAGCTTCAGGCAAAAAGATCTTGGCAGCACGTGCCAAGAAGCCTGATGCAACCTTAGCGCAGCTTTACAATCCAGAAAAAATGTCAGCTACGCTGCGCAAGGCCCACAAGGACAATGACCTCTTAGTACTGCAGGCTTACGGCTTTGAACCAGACTGGAACCAAGAGCAGATCTTCGCAGCGCTGTATGAGCGCTACCAACAGCTTATAGCCACCAAACAAGCCTAACCCACGCCAAAGTGCTACCAGAGACGTCATAACCAAGCATAGGGGCTCGCTCCAGGTGATAGAGCCCCAACGTAGTTGTTGGGAACTACGCCGCAGTAAAAATATGGAGCAATTGCCATAAAATTTGAGTAAATTGGTTCAAATTGGTTCAAAGTGCGTTAAATTAGAACCAGACTAGTAAACTGGTGCAAGCAAATTCCTGCAAATGGCATTTAGTCTTGCCTGTTGACTTCTTCTAGGTAGGAGCGAACGCATGGCGATCATTGAAAAAGACCAACAGCAAGCTGCCCAAGCCTTTGTGCAATATTGGCAAGAAGCACGCGGCAATGAGCGCAGTGAGACCCAGAACTTCTGGAACTCTTTGCTACACGATGTGCTAGGAGTGTCGGATCCCAAGAAGCTTATTGCTTATGAGGTTAAAGTCGCCCTTGCTCATGCTAGCTTCATTGACGCCCAGATCCCGTCTACGCACGTGCTAATCGAGCATAAAAGTCGCGGCACTGACCTGAGCAAAGCCAAGCTCCAGTCTGATGGCAGCAAGCTAACACCTTTTGAACAAGCCAAGCGTTACGACAATCACCTACCTTACTCCCAGCGCGCGCGCTTCATCGTTTTGTGCAATTTCGACGAGTTCTGGCTTTATGACTTGGAGCAAGCTAAGCCTACTCCAGAGATCATTGCGCTCAGCGAACTTCCGCAACAACTCAATCGCTTCGAGTTTCTAGTTGATCGCAGTTCAGCTGATGCCGAGCATGCTATTGCCCAACAAAAGGCAGCTCTATCCATTGAGGCTGGTAAAGTAGTAGCTCAGCTCTACAACAAGCTCTTCTCCTTATATCAAGAACCAGATAAGGAACTAGTACAAAAGAACCTGAATAAGCTCTGTGTACGCTTAGTCTTTTGCTGGTATGCCGACGATGCTGGGCTTTTTGGCGGACTCAATCGTTTTCATGACTACCTCCAAAATACGCCTCCTGAATACTGCCGTTGGGCCTTACAGAAACTGTTCCAAGTCCTTGATACTCCAGTGGCATTGCGTTCTAAGGATGAAGAGGCCCAACTGCTAGAGTTTCCTTACGTCAACGGAGGACTTTTCCACGCCGCAGAAGAAGATCTGCTTCCTCAAATAACCACTGAAGTGCGTGATTTTATAGTCAATAAGGCAGGTGCTTCGTTTGACTGGAGTAAAATAAGTCCTACCATCTTCGGAGCAGTATTTGAGAGCACCTTAAATCCGGAAACTCGTCGCTTAGGTGGGATGCACTACACCTCAGTTGAGAACATTCATAAGGTCATCGACCCACTGTTTCTGGACGAGCTCAACGAAGAGCTTGCTGAGTGCATGCAAATTAAGTCACTCAAGAGCCGTACGACTCGATTACTCTCATTTCAACAAAAGCTAGCAAACCTTAAGTTTCTAGATCCAGCATGTGGTTCTGGCAATTTCTTAACCGAAGCCTATATTTGTTTACGCCGATTAGAAAACCAAATCATCCGAGAGCTCAACGCCAATCAGGCATTTTTAGGCATTGATGACCTCAACCCAGTAAAAATCAGCCTAAATCAATTCGCAGGCATTGAGATCAACGACTTTGCGGTGTCTGTGGCTAAAACGGCGCTATGGATTGCTGAAAGCCAAATGCTGGAGGAAACCAGCACCATCATCAACCACCCTATCGACTTTTTCCCACTCAAGAACTATGACAACATAGTTGAGGGTAATGCGCTGACTACACCATGGGAACAAGTGGTGCCATTACAGCAACTAAGCTATATCATGGGCAATCCGCCCTTTAGCGGAGCACGATGGATGACAAGTGACAACAAGAAAGATCTTGTACAAGTTCTTGGTGCTAATTGGCCTGGAAAAATAGGCGATCTCGACTTTGTATGTGGCTGGTTTAAAAAAGCTTACGACATGATGGAACTGGCTCCCCACATCAAAACAGCCTTTGTTGCTACAAATTCCATCTGCCAAGGTACCTCAATTACAAATCTTTGGAAGCCCATCCTGCAAAATGGCACAGAGATTATTTTTGCGCACAGATCTTTTCTTTGGGACAATGAGGCCAGCGATAAGGCTGCTGTTTACTGCATAATTGTTGGATTTGCTAATAAGAGCTGTTCAGAACATAGCACAAAACGCATTTACGTTGGAGATCTTTCACTTTTAGCCTCAAATATCAATGCTTATTTATTAGACACCGATGACGCTTTTATCTACGAGCGCAAAACACCACTATGTCAAGTTCCAATAGGAAGCATGGGTAATCAGCCAATCGACGATGGAAACTATCTCTTCACACAAGAAGAAAAAGACGCCTTCCTAAAGATGGAGCCTCAAGCTGAACCTTACTTTAAGCGTTGGTATGGCAGCAAAGAACTTTTACAAGGTAAAGTGCGCTATTGTATGTACTTAGGCAACTGTACTGTAGCTGAGTTAGCCAAACTGCCAGAAGTAATCAAGCGTATTGAGGCAGTCCGTCAATACCGCCTCAAAAGTCGTGCTGCAAATACCAGAAAGTTGGCAGAAAGCCCTAACAAATTCCATGTTACTAACATTCCTCAGTCCAACTTTATGGTGATTCCTGAGGTTTCATCTTCGCGCCGTACCTACATCCCAATTGCTTTTATGAGCCCCAAAGACGGATTATGCAGTAATAAGCTCAAACTGTTCCCTAATGCCAGCCTTTATCACTTCAGCATACTGTCATCTGCGGTTCATATGGTATGGGTAAGAGTGGTTGCAGGCCGACTCAAGATGGATTTCAACTACTCAACTGAGCTGGTCTATAACACCTTCCCATGGCCGCAAGACGTCGACTCTAAGCTTAAACAGCAGCTGGAAGCTGCGGCTCAAGGTATCTTAGACGCCCGTGCTCAGGAAAAGGACGCGACCTTGGCTCAGCTCTACGATCAGACGCTTATGCCAGCAGCCTTACGCCGCGCGCATAACGCCAACGATCGCTTAGTCATGCGTGCTTACGGCTTTAATGAAAACTGGAGCGAAGACCAGATCTTCGCCGCCTTATATCAGCTTTACCAACAGCTCAGCTCTGGGCAAAAGCCAAGCCGCTCGGCCAAGGAAAACAAGGTTAAAGCCGCCTAAAGACCAAATAGGCAGCCCCCAATTGCAGCAAAGCCCAAGCTTTTTAGCTTGGGCTTTGCTTTGGACGCGCGTGAGCGCGCTAATGCGCAGTCCGCGCAGCGCCCCTGGCCGCTGCGGCAGGGCTGCTGCGCGGGGCGGCTTAGGAGCGCTTCATCGAGTCAAAGAACTCGTTGTTGGTCTTGGTCATGGAGAGCTTATCTAATAAGAACTCCATCGCCTCGATCTCGCCCATTGGGTGCAGGAACTTGCGTAAGATCCACATCTTCTGGAGCTCGTCTGGAGCCGTTAAGAGCTCCTCGCGACGGGTGCCCGAGCGGGTTACGTCAATTGCTGGGTACACGCGCTTGTCGGCGATCTTGCGCGACAGGTGCAATTCCATATTACCCGTGCCCTTGAACTCTTCGTAGATAACCTCGTCCATCTTGGAGCCGGTATCGACTAAGGCCGTGCCGATAATGGTTAAGGAACCACCTTCCTCGACGTTACGGGCGGCACCAAAGAGGCGCTTTGGACGTTGTAGGGCGTTGGCGTCCACACCACCGGTTAAGACCTTGCCTGAGGATGGCACAACTGTGTTGTAGGCGCGGGCTAAGCGGGTAATCGAGTCCATGAAGATCACCACGTCACGCTTGTGCTCGACTAAGCGCTTGGCCTTTTCAATGACCATTTCTGCAACTTGAACGTGACGGGAGGCGGGCTCATCAAAGGTCGAAGCCACCACCTCGCCCTTGACGTTGCGGCGCATTTCGGTCACTTCCTCAGGACGCTCATCGATTAAGAGCACGATGATGACACACTCTGGATTGTTAGCGCTGATCGAGTGAGCCACGTTCTGCATCAGCACGGTCTTACCGGCCTTAGGAGGAGCCACGATTAAAGCACGCTGGCCCTTACCAATTGGAGCGGTTAAGTCGATGACACGCGAGGTGATATCTTCCTTGGAACCGTTGCCCAGCTCTAAGCGCATGCGCTCTTCAGGGAAAATTGGGGTCAAGTTCTCAAAGAGAATCTTGTTGCGGGCGCGCTCTGGAGTCTCGAAGTTGACCGAGTCGACCTTGAGTAAGGCAAAGTAGCGCTCGCCTTCCTTTGGGGGGCGAATCTTGCCTGAGATCGAGTCGCCGGTGCGCAGGTTGAAACGACGTACCTGCGAAGGCGAAACGTAAATGTCATCAGGACCTGCTAAGTAGGAGCTGTCGGCGCTGCGCAAGAAGCCAAAGCCGTCGGGCAGAATCTCAATGACGCCGTCACCGTAGATGTCTTCACCGGTACGGGCACAGAGCTTGAGCAGGTTGAAAATGATTTCCTTTTTACCAAGACGCGCAGTGTTCTCGATACCGGCTTGCTCGCACATATCGACTAACTGTGCCACTGGGGTGTTCTTAAGTTCGTTAAGATTCATCGCTGTACTTTGTGTGAAAAGGCGCTGTGACCTAAATAAGGAACAAGAAAAGACCAAAGCTCTTTGGCCTTGTCTCAAGCTGATTGGGGATAAGCATCAGCGTCCCGTGCTCGACTTAGGCGCTGACTTAAGCTCAGAGGCTGATGCGGACGCCACGCCTCTTTGGGGGCGTTACCCTGCACAGCATGAGACGCACTTCCTCACCTAGGCAAAAGCGCGCTAGATCCTAACCAGGTCCTGCTTACTATCACGCAGGATAGGTTTAGTCCTAGGCTCTCACCCCATAATGTGCGTTAAGCTCACTCAAGCTGAGCTAAAGCGCTCTCTCAAGCACAAAAACCATGAACAGCACACGCCAACCGAACGGAGGCGCTTAAAAGAAACGCAGTAAGAAACTTATCTGAGATTGTGCCAAGCGATGATTTGAGCCTGGGCAAGAGAAATCTAAGGTGGGTTGATAGGTGAGATTGCAAAATGATGGAGCTAGGCTCCATGGATTGGACAATACGCGTAGCTAAGCCAAAATAGGCTGATTACGCGAACGTCGCCATAATAGCACAAATTCACCACCCTGGCGCAAATTAACGGCGCGACGCCCGCCCCTGAGCTTGCCCGGCACCGGGCTTCATTGTTTTTGGTTTAGGCACCATCACCCCTTGCATAATTCTCGCATGAAGGAGTGCTCAAAACGCCCTAAAATATTGGCAGGACTCACAAACGCCCTAAAATATTGGCAGGACTCACAAACGCTCTAAAATATTGGCGGGACTCACAAACGCTCTGATTCGTGTGCTAAGGACTGACTATGCGCTCTCAATCTTTTGCCTCATATCTTGTGCGCGGCACGGCCTTATTGTTGGGTTGTGCGGTATTGCTTTTTGGCACATCAGCGTGGGCGGAAGAAGAAGCCACCCCTGATAACGTGGTCACAGAGCTGGCGCCTGAAACCGATGGCCGACTCTCTGATGTTAAAGCCCTGCTCAATCGCCACAGCATGCCCGTTGAGAGCAACCTGCCGTTGCGCCTGATGGCTGACACCCCGAAGTTTGAGGTGTTAGAAGAGGCCCTAAGTCAGCCTCCAGCCAGCGCCAATCCTGAAAGTGAGAGCTCCGAATTACCGACGAACTTAAACTTGGGCTTAGGTCAGTCCGTGGACACTGAGATCCCAGTAAGTGCCGAGCCAGGCTCGGCTCCAAGCACTAAGCCTATCCCTGATATGGAGCAGGTGCAGGCCCAGCAGCAAGCGCAGCGTGCGCAAGAGCTTTTGGATCTGCTCAACCTCAATACCGAAGATCTGAGTGCCACGCAAGTTCCTGAGCGCGCTCAGCTGGAAGCGCGCTTAGAGCGCCTCACGGCTAATGAAGATCTGGCCGAAGAGGACAAAGCCCGCATCAGCGCCGCCCTCAATAGTATGTTGGAGACTTTGCCTCAGTACGAGACTATTGTGCGCGAAAGTAAGCGTCTAGCGCAGGAACTGAGCACCTCCGAGCAAACGCTGCATGACCTGGAGCTGGAATTAGGTCACGCCAATAGCGTCTATACTCAGGCTCCGCCTGCGGTCTCTGACTTGACCTTAGGGCAAAGCTACGACTTATTAGCCTCCTTGGGGGATGCTCAAGGCAAGATTCAAGATCACCTCAATGAGGCAACTGCCGCCTACAGCTCGCTGCAAACGCTGCCAACCCGTGCCCAAAACCAAATCAGCACCAACAGTGAACTGTTGTCCGATATCACTCGCACTTTAAATGACAGCTCTTTGAAGCTGTTTGTCTCAGAGCGTGAAGCCTTAGAGTTTGAGGCATTGACCTTGGAGCGCCACAATAGCTTATTGCAAGCTGAGCTTAAGACCCAGGTCATCTTCCAAGATATCGTCAACTACCGCATCAGCATCTTAAATCTGCAAAAGGACTATTTAGCCCGCTACATCACCGCTGCACGCTTAAAGCAAAATACCTTGCTCTCTGAGCAATACTTGCACAGCACCACCCTTGAGGCCTCCGGTGATAGCAGCTTAGATCCGCTGTTGAGTGCCGAAATTGCGACTAATAACGAAATAGCCTCCGGCATCAATCAAATGCTCGAGACCAATACCACGCTGCAACGTGAGCTCCAAGAAGTCACCGTAGCGCTGCGTACCACCGAGCAAATCAACGTCTCACTGCAAGAGCAACTCTCGGATTTACAGGGCAGCTCGATCCTCTCGCGCCTGCTCAACCGCCAACAAGGCGCCATTCCTGAGGTAGAGATTTCCTTTAACTTAGATGAGCTTATCCCTAACTTCAATTTGTGGCTCTACGAAATCCGCAGCTTCCGCGAGAAAATCTTCGATATCCAAAGCTATGTGGCTGAGATGGTGGATAAGGACAGCCGCTATGAGCCTTATCAAGAGCAGCTGACCGAAATCGTGTATCAACGCCGCGAGTTATGCGACGAGCTGTCTAATATCATGTCCGACAGCTTGACCCTAGCCAGTGAACTGCGCGCCCAATACAATGCCTTTACCGAGCTGCGCACTCAGGCCGTAACCTCGATCAATGACCACTTGTTCTGGCTGGCTAGCAACCAAGGTATTTCCCTCGACTTCATCAAGACGATCTACCCGACGGCGCTCCAGCAATTTAACAACTTGCTGCGCTTTGTCACCAACACCGATAACCTCAAGCAGGCGGCCTTTGACTTTATCTATATTGTGCTGCCTCTGATCTTAGTGGCCTTTATCTTCTACAAGGCCAAGCCCTTCTTTTACCAGCGCACCAACGATTTGGCACTGCGCCTTGATAAGAGTAACGATAACTTTTACCTCACGCCGCTGGCGCTGGTGTTCCACGCCTTCCTGATTTTGCCTAAGGTCATGTTCTTTACCTTGATTGGCGCGGTCGTGATCTTCTGGACGGTGGATACTTTTGAAAATCAGGTCTGGGTTACTTGGATGCTGGCCTTGCACCTAAGCTGCTTCTTGTACATCCGCCATATCCTGGAACCCAACTCGGTGATGCAGCGCCATTTCTGTATGCCGCCTCAGGTCTTAGCGCATAATCGCATGCTCATCGATAAATTGTGGTACGCCAGTATCCCGATGCTGCTTATTGCCAATATCCGCGAGGTTGACCCAACCAAGATTTCAGATGACGTCATCGGCTACCTCTTGATGATGCTGGGCTTCTTGTACTTAACCTTCTTTGCCGCCCGCACTATCAAGCAGCTGTTAGCGGTCAGAAGCCCGACTTTAGGCTTTACCACCTTAGCGATCGCAGGCTTTTTAACTCCGCTCACTATCGCCTTGATGCTGGGTCTGGGCTACTACTACACCATTATTCAACTGTTAAACCGCGTGGCTTTAACCCTGTACCTGTTCTTCTTGTACTTCACCTTAAGCCAGGTGCTGCGCCGTGAGCTCTACGTCGCTCAAAACAAGATTATGGCTAAGATGCGCCGCTTACGCGTCCAAACGCGCACGGCCGGGAGCAATCTCAATAAGCGCTTATTAGCTGGGCGGGGCACAAAGGACCCGCGCCATGAGGGTTCGGAGAGCATGGGCCTTGAGTTTGTCAACCAGCGCGCCTTTAAGCTCTTTAACTCGATCTTACTCGTGGTCTTCTTGTACTTCATGTACCACCAATGGAGCGATTTGGCCGGTGTCTTAAACTATCTCGACCAAATCTACCTCTACCAAGACATCACGGTAGTCGACGGCAAGACGGTTTCAAGCAGCTTGAGCGTAGGCGATGTGCTCTTGGCCTTATTCATCATTTTGGTGGCCTTCTTACTCAACCGCAATCTGCCGATTGTGATTGACCGCCTCTTTATGCTGCGCAACAGCTCCAAGGCCAAGAGCGCCAGCTACACCACCAAGCTCATCACCGGCTATGCCATCACGACCATCGCGGTGATCTTGGCGGCAAGTGCGGTGGGCATTAAATGGGAAAATCTGCAATGGCTGGTTGCCGCCTTATCGGTCGGCTTAGGCTTTGGCTTGCAGGAAATCTTCGGTAACTTCGTTTCCGGTATTATCATTCTCTTTGAGCGCCAGCTGCGCGTGGGCGATATCGTGACCTTGAACAATCTCTCGGGCACGGTCAACAAGATTCGTATCCGCGCCACCACCATTGTTTCCTTTGATAACAAGGAAGTGGTAATCCCTAACAAGCAATTTATCACTGAGGCTTTGACCAATTGGTCCTTGTCCAACACCGTCACTATGATTGAGTTTGCGGTGGGCGTAGCCTATGACGCTGACACCAATCGTGCCAAGGAAATCTTGCGCAGCATCATTCGCCGCTGCCCTGATATCAGCCGCGAGCAACGGCCTAAGGTCTACATCAAGAGCCTGGACGCCAGCGCAATCACGATTATGTGCGAGGTCTATGTCAAGGAAATTGGCAAGCGCAAGATCGTCTATGACTTCTTGAGCACCGAAACGCTGCGTATCTTCAAGGATCTGGGCATCGAGATTCCATTTGACCAATTGGATGTCACGATCCGCAATCTCGACACCAATCAAACCTTGACCTTCCACGAAGAAAAGCTGGTGCAGGCGGCCGCCTTAGGCGCTAAGGAAGCCTTGGCTAGCCTGGAGGCCAAACAGCAGCCACAAGATAGCCCAGAGACGGAGACCGAGGCGGCACCGAGCGCGGTACCGGTAGCCGCTAAGAGCTAACCGAGCCAGTAGCCCCTAAGAGCTAACCGAGCCAGTGGCCCCTAAGAGCTAACCGAGCCAGTGGCCCCTAAGAGCTAACCGAGCCAGTAGCCCCTAAGAGCTAAGGTTGAGGGCTCGTAAAGTCAAGGCGGGTGCCTTTCTTTACGGGCCCGGCAAGCCGGTACACGAAACCGCCCGTGCACGGGGCGCAGGCGTTTGCTTGGTTGCCCTTGGCGCAAAGGTTGCCTAAAACAGCACCGTCCTAAGATCAGACGCGCGCGTCTGAGCCACGGTGGTTTCTTTTTCTGGCTTTTTGAGGTGGATCATGAGCGAGCCGTTACGCCAAATCAAAAGTGCTGATAACTATCTCTCCGCGCCCCGCCTCAATTTCTGGCGCATCGCCTTTAAGGTCACCGACGAGGCCTACGACTTTAGTCGCTACGACCAAATCAAGATTGCCGGTGACGAGTACGACCTCTTTTGCCCTGAGATCTTTACCGGCAGCACCTTTTACGATCTGTGCCGCGTCAATGGAATCTACCATCGCTTTCACGAGGACTTTGCCCAGATCTATTACCTCCAGCTCTTTGCCGATACCCCCTTCCCCTGCAACGTCTTCGTCTTTGTCGAAGAAGTAGCGATGGAAAAGAACAATTTCGTCAAAGAGCCGCAGCCGCTCTATATCATGAGCTCGCCCAAGGAGATGAAGCGCCATATCGCGGCCCAAGCTAAGAATAAAAAGACAAAAACGGCCACGGACGTCAACCTTAAGACTATTGCCCCTGATTACGAAATCTTCTACTGCAATACGCCGAACTTAGTGTGCACTCCAGGCTCAGTCAATGACTTGGTGCTGGCCTTGTGCTGTCGCTACCTACGCGCCTCACCTAAACAGCGCGGCGTGACCTTTGGCCGGGCTAATGCTTTTGTTTCAGTCGCCGACGGCAAGGGTATGGTCTTCTTTAAGCAAAATGGCTTTATGGGCTTGGTGCCCAAGCTCCCGAGCGCCTCGACCTTAGTGCCCTTGGTGCTTTTAACCGGCTATACCCTAGGCGCCAAGCATTGCCTGCGCTATCTCAATCGCTTAATTGGCCGCACCATCTGCGAAAAGCTGCACAATTCCCTGAGCTTTATCAAGCGCCACAAGCGTAATTTGCGCGATTTGAGCTTCCTTTATTATTCGGTTGTGTTCTATCTCAACCAAAGCCTCCTGCTGGGCGCGGTCAGCACCAAAAATCGCCTAGCCCAAGAGCTCTATCAGGAAATCATCACACGCCTTGAGCTCAAACACGATTACCAATTGGTCAAGGAGCAGATCGAGCCTTTGACCACACTGATGACCCAGCTGCGCATCCACGAAGTGGTCAAGGCCCAAGGCTCACTGCGCTTTGCTATCTTGGCCTTAGGCTTCTTTATGGTGGCCTTGGTGGTCTGCGTGTGCGTTATCTTGGGGATCGAGCCGATGGTGAATATGCTCACTGAGCTCGGCATCCTGCCTGAGGGCTTTCTCAACCTGAACAACACGAAGTGACCCGCAGTCACGTCGAAACGACACGTCCTGAGGCCAATGCGAGCACTCATTGCGGCTCTCATTGCAGCACTCATTGCGGCTCGCATTGCAGTTCTCAGTGCGGCTCTCAGTGCGAGCGGTCATGGCGCTACGCCCTGAGGCTGGGCGAGCTCTCAGTGCACCGGGCCCCAGCAACGCGCCATTGCGCGCCGCCGCCATTTTGGGGGCGTGGGTGCGAAATGACGCGTGATTGGGCGCCACTTTTCAGGCGTGCCGTTTCGGGGTAGAATTGCGCGTTTGTGCACCTGCCAACTTTTTGTTGATTTTATGAGATAAATCACATAGAATTAGGCAGATCACAGCCTTCCCAATGGAGATCACATTTTTGCCCCTTTGCCTTAGGTGGGGGAAAAATGGTTCCTAGCTTAAATTCCTTGGTCGTACGGTTTGACTCAGTAAGTGAGCCTGACAGCGTGCGCCAGAATGGAAGTGCTGCCATAATTTTTGCCAAAGTGCACTATTTACGGCTGTCGCGTATCCTAACGGGCTTTGCGATAGCTTTTCTTTAACCGACCTTTTTAGGAGATCAATAGTGGCCCGTATCGCTGGCATCAATGTGCCTGATCACAAGATCGCCGTGATTGCTCTGCAATCTATCTACGGCATCGGCCCTACTCGTGCTCGTGACATCTGCAAGGCAACTGGGGTTCAAGAGTTAACCAAGTTCAAGGAGTTAGATGAGGCTACCTTGGACAAGATCCGTGCTGAAGTCGCTAAGTACACCGTTGAGGGTGACTTACGTCGTGAAGTTTCCATGAACATCAAGCGTTTAATGGACCTTGGTGCTTACCGTGGTTTACGTCACCGCCGTGGTCTGCCAGTACGCGGTCAGCGTACCAAGACTAATGCACGTACCCGCAAGGGCCCACGCAAGAGCATTAAGAAGTAAGGAGGCACATGATGGCTGATGAAATCCAACAAACTGCAAGCGCAGCAACCCCAGCAGCTTCTGCACCTGCAGCAGCTCCTAAGGCATCCTCTGCTCCACGCTCGCGTGGTGGCAAGCGCGGTAAGAAGCAAATCGCTGACGGCGTAGCTCACATCCACGCATCTTTCAACAATACCATCGTCACCATCTCCGATCGCCAAGGTAACACCCTGTCGTGGGCTACCGCTGGTGGTTCGGGCTTCCGTGGCTCCCGTAAGTCCACTCCATACGCTGCTCAGGTTGCTGCCGAGCGCGCTGGTGAGGCTGCCAAGGAATACGGTGTAAAGAACCTTGAAGTTTTAGTCAAGGGTCCAGGTCCAGGTCGCGAGTCCTCGATTCGTGCGTTAAATGCGATCGGTTACAAGATCACCAACATCACTGATGTCACCCCGATCCCTCACAACGGTTGCCGCCCGCCAAAGAAGCGTCGCGTCTAATCTGGTATCTGCTTTTTTATTGGAGAAAGATAAATGGCAAAGCATACAGGACCAGCTCTTAAGTTAAGCCGTCGCGAGGGCGTGGATTTATTCTTAAAGTCTGGCGTTCGTTCCATTGACACCAAGTGCAAGTTAGACACTGCACCAGGTCAGCACGGTGCCAACAAGGCTCGCTTATCTGACTACGGTACTCAGTTACGCGAGAAGCAAAAGGTTCGTCGTATCTACGGCGTTCTGGAGCGTCAGTTCCACAACTACTACAAGAAGGCTGCTAACATGCCTGGTAACACCGGTGAGAACCTGTTACAGCTGTTAGAAGGCCGCTTAGACAACGTGGTCTATCGCATGGGCTTTGGTTCGACCCGTATGGAGTCGCGCCAGTTAGTAAGCCACAAGGCAATCACCGTTAACGGCCGCGTTATCAATATCCCTTCCTATCAGGTTCAGCCATCTGATGAGATCGCTGTTCGTGAGAAGGCTAAGAAGCAGCTGCGTATCAAGAACGCTATCGATCTGGCCGGCCAGCGTGGCTTAAAGCCAACTTGGATCGACGTAGACCACAGCGCTATGAAGGGCACTTACAAGAACAAGCCAGAGCGTTCCGAGCTTCCATCGGATATCAAGGAACAGCTCATCGTCGAGTTCTACTCTAAGTAATCGCTAGGCAACGCCTGCACTCCTTTTACTATGTGGGGTATCAATAGTGTCAGTTTGTGAGTTACTTAAGCCAAAGCCTGTAGGTTACACCGAGCTGGGCCCAAATCACGTGCGCATCACCTTAGAGCCTTTAGAGCGCGGCTATGGCAACACGATCGGTGTTGCTTTAAGCGGTATCTTATTAAAGACTCTGCCTGGTTTTGCCTTTGATGCCTTCCAAATCGATGGGGTTGAAGACTTAACTTCGGTCAAAAAGGACATGGTTGAGTCTTTAGTTGAGGTAGTGATGAACTTGAAAAAGATCGCCATTACCTGCAACCACACGATGCAAGGTCCGGTTTGGTGCACGCTGAACAAGACGGGCGACGGCCGAGTTCGCGCTGGCGATATCGTATGCCCAGACGGCATTAGCATCCTAAACCCTGATGCGACTATTTGTACCTTAAAAGGGGCAAAGGCCTCGTTGTCAATGAATCTCCGTGTCGTCTTTGGCCGGGGTTATGTGGTAGCTTCTGATCCTAAGCACTTACCTGCTAAGGAAAAGAACGAAATCTTAATCGATGCCGCATTCTGCCCAGTAAGACGATACGTGTACGAAGTCGAGTCGGCCCGTGTTGAGCAACGCACCGACCTCGACCGTTTGGTCATCGAGCTTGAGACCAATGGCACGATCACGCCAGACGAGGCGTTAATGCGCAGCGCAGATTTACTGTGCGACCATATGACCAACCTCGTCGATAAGGACGACATCCCAGAGCGCTCGTCGCTCCCGTCGACTCCACCACTGCCTGATCCAGTGTTATTGCAACCAGTCGAGGATCTGGAACTGACGGTACGCTCTGCCAACTGCTTAAAGGCAGAGGAGATTCTCTATATTGGCGATTTAGTCCAACGCACTGAGGTGGAGTTATTAAAGACTCCAAACTTAGGCAAGAAGTCCTTAACCGAGATTAAGGATGTTCTCGCTACGCGTGGTCTGTCCTTAGGTATGCGCATTCCTAACTGGCCACCTCAGAACTTAACGCGTTCGAAGTAAGCAATTACTGTCAATTCAGGAAGGTTTTCCATGCGTCATCGTTTAGCCGGCCGTCACTTAGGCCGTACTTCTGCCCACCGTGCAGCGCTGTACCGCAATCTTGCTAATGCTCTGATCGAGCACGAGATCATCAAGACCACCTTACCAAAGGCTAAGGAGTTACGTCGTTTTGTTGAGCGTTTAATCACCTTAGCAAAGAACGACACCGTAGCTAACCGTCGTTTAGCCTTTGCTCGCTTACGCGACAAGGACATGGTCAAGAAGTTATTTGACCAGGTTGGTAAGGCCAGCGCTGAGCGTAATGGCGGCTACACCCGTATCTTAAAGTGCGGCTTCCGCCCAGGCGATCAGGCTCCTATGGCCTATATCATGTTGGTTGATCGCACCAACTTAGGCTCTGACGAGGCCGCTGAGTAATAGCCTCGGGACTTAACTCAGTTTCGTCCAAACGGCATCGCGTCATCAAGCCCTTGGCTTTAGCCTGACGGCTGTGATTTCGCGGTGCCGTTTAGCACACTCAATAAGCCACAACTACCAACCAATTTGAGGGTGGAACCTTGGAGCAAATTGATTTTCTCAGGCCTTCAATCAAGGCCATCGAGGAGATTGCACGCAACAAAAGCCGTGTAACCCTTGAGCCTTTTGAGCCCAACTATGCCCAAATTTTGGGTACCGCATTGCGTCGCATCATGCTCTCCTCGCTTCCGGGCTATGCTATTACGGAAGTTGAGATCGCAGGTGCCGTTCATGAGTATATGGCCCTTGAAGGTATCCAAGAGGATGTCTTATTAATCCTGTTAAACCTCAAGGAAGTCGCTGTAGCCTGTGACAGTTCGGTCGCAACTGAACAGATCTTACACATCAAGAAGGTTGGAGTAGGCCCTGTTACCGCAGGTGACATTGAGTGCCCGGCCAATGTTGAGATCAAGAATCCAGATCTGGTGCTGTGCCACATCACCGATCCGAACACTGAGCTCAATATGACCTTGCACGTCACGCAAGGTCGTGGCTACGTCCAAGCGCAAAATCAGCCTTTTGTCGAGAATGGCGACAACCGCTTTATCGGTCGTCTCTTAATCGATGCCTCCTTCTGCCCGGTGCTCAACGTTGCGGTTCAGCCGCGCGTCTTAGACAACGGGATGGAAGCCTTAGATCTCATTATCGAGACCAATGGCACGATTACCCCAGAGCTGGCGATCTCCTTAGCCGCAACGATCTTTGCCGAGCAGCTCAACTCCTTTGTTGATATTCGCAACAGCGTCGAGCCTGCTGAGGACACTTCGTTCCGTCCGCTCATCGATCCTAAGCTGATTTGCCCAGTTGAAGACTTAGAGCTGACCGTCCGTTCGGCCAACTGCTTAAAGGCCGAGGGTATCAAGTACATTGGCGACTTAGTCCAGCGTACTGAGGTTGAGCTCTTGAAGACGCCAAACTTAGGCAAGAAGTCCTTAACCGAGATTAAGGATGTCTTAGCCGAGCGTGGTCTGTCCTTAGGCATGCGTCTGGAGCACTGGCCGCCATCAGATATCGATATTCGCTAAAGCCCATTTGGGCTATGATCAAAGGGTCACCGTAGGTGACCCTTTTTTTTCTCTCCATTAACAGAGTGGGCGGTAACCCCCTCGGGTCTGGATCCTGGTTTAACCCGGTTCTCACAGCTCAGAAACCGCATATATAATGGGT
>CALXXU010000056.1 GCA_944392765.1 uncultured Anaerobiospirillum sp. | reverse complement strand
GTCCTCCATAAGTAAGCTGCTTTAACAAGTAACACTGCTTAAAAGATGATATTACATCTTATGATGTAATCCAATTAATGGTGCATAGCGTAGATGAGGGGACTCTCTGGGGTCGCCAAGTCTGCACCGTTAAGAGGCATTAATTAATTTGTAACAGCCCCCTTCCACTGCGTCGATCGCACTATTCTCACGGCCTTAGGCCCACAGGGCTATCTGGTGAACATCGCCCGTGGCTCGATTGTCAACACCGCAGATCTGATCTGGGCTTTAGATCACCAGATCATCGCCGGAGCTGGCCTTGATGTCTTTGAGCAAGAACCAAGCGTCCCTGAGGGCTTACAACACCGCAGCAATGTCAGCTTACTGCCGCACCAGGGCAGCGCCACCAAGGAAACCCGTCTTGCTATGGCTAACTTAGTCATTGCCAACCTCGACGCGATCTTACAGGGCAAGGAAGTCCTCACCCCAGTGCCGGGCACCCGTAAGGTCTAAGCTTTTATTCGTTCTTTTTGCCGGAGTGCCTTCATGCTCAACCGCGCCGAGTTCAATCAGCTCAAGAGCCAGATGTTAAGCCATCTTGCGCGCACGATGTACCTCTTCTATCTGCGTCCTAGTGCCCCGCAAGGTGCGGTCAACGTCGACCCGGTAGCCTTGACCTCGGACTTGGTGTCCCACAGTGCCATCATGCCGTGTAACCCGACGCTTGAAATGATTGAAGGGGCACTGCTGGAGCTGGAGCAAGAGCACTTGATTGCGCGCGTCATGCCCAATATCCCGTGGCAAGGCGCGCTTGTCATCTTTCCGCTCTATGCCCAAGAGTTAATGGAGGTACCGCATGCTCCTTTTCGCATGTATGCCCAGTGGCAACCGGGACCGTCTTTTCGCAATGCGGCCTTAATGGCCGGCCTGGTCGACTACAGCTACCAAGAGCCCGAGCTTATGAGCTTCATCAACTTCTGGCTCGAGCGCGGGGCACTGCACAATCAATACGGCTGGGAGCGCCTCTTTATCCAGCGCCTACTCAAACTGCGCTCGGCCAATACCTTAGTCCAAATTGCAGAGCGCCGTAAGCGCCGCTTAAAGAGCTCCTCGGAACTGGGGCCTAACACCATTAAGTCGTCCCATGCCCAAGATGCGGTGCTCCCGGGCACCGTCACCAAGCGTGGCGTCAATAATGAGTCGCGTGTGCGCTCTAACCACTATGGCACCACCCAGCAAACCGAGCAAATCCCGACCTTGCGCGGTATGTTAAGTGGCACGCCACAATACGAAGCGGTCGCCGCCGGTTACACCGATGAAGTCAGCAAGGAGCGCATGGCCGCCGACGGCACGCTGGGCTATCAGACCTTTAGTGCCGCTCCCGCCAGCAGCACAGGCGAGCTCTTACCGCGCTTTGAGGGCAGCACTGCGCCCGCAACCTTAGCAGCAGCCACTCAGCTCGTGCCTCAGCCTAGCACTGAGGCAGCTCCCGCCGCCCCCAAGGATAGTCTGGCCCCCGCAGGCGGCTTTGACCTTGAGTATCTCAAGGAACTGGATGCGGCCTTTGCCACCACCAGCAACAGCGATCTGCTCGCGCAGACAGCAGCCACAGCACCTACTCAGCCGCTCACTGCAGCTCAACCTGTAGCGGCAGAGCAACCGCTCACCGCAGCTCAGCCTGAGGTCTTGTCCGCACCAAGCAGCGTTAAGCCGCAAACTGCGGGCACGACTCAGACTGCAACGCCGACTTATCAGGCCACTCCAGCACAGTCACCTGATCCAGCCACGTCCCAGAAACAGACGACGCAAGGCGGCCAGGCGGCAGCAGCCCAGGCTGGGAGCCAGCGGGGCTCTGCGGCAACATCACAAACTGGGAGCAAGCGCGGCTCTGCGGCAGCGGCCCAGGCTGGAATCAAGCGCGGTTCTGCGGCAGCGCCTAAGGCTGCGGCCAAGCGCGGCAAGCAAGCGGTGGGCGGCTATCAGCGCATGGACTTTAGCAAGCTCGGGATTGAAGCTGAAATCAGCTAAGCGTACTCACGCAGCGCCTGATAGATCTGCAAGGCTTGGTAGGTTTCCTTGACGTCGTGGACGCGCACGATCTGAGCGTGCTGCTCCATGGAGAAAAATGCGGCGGTCACAGAGCCTACGACACGCTCAGCGGCCACCTGCTGACCGGTCGCGGCCCCAATCATGGTCTTGCGCGACAGGGCTGAGAGCACGAAATAGCGCTCATTGAGACTGAGCTCAGAGAGATGGTTGAGCAAGCGGTAATTGTCCGCCACGCTCTTGCCAAAGCCAAAGCCTGGGTCAAGGATGATGCGCTCGGCTGGAATGCCCGCTTGTTCACATGCTTGGGCGCGCTCCTGTAAAAAGTTCTTAACCTCGGCTACGACATCGTGATAGCTCGGCTTGACCTGCATCGTCTTAGGATCGCCTTGCATGTGCATCAGGCACACGGCGACCTCCAATTGGGCTGCTGTCGCCACTGCCAGCGGCCGCTGCAGCGCGCGGATATCATTCCAAATGTGAGCTCCGGCCTGAGCAGATTCCGTCATAATCTGAGGACTTGAGGTGTCGACGCTCACCATCACATCAAGATTTTGGGCGATAGCTTCAACTACCGGCACCACGCGCTCAAGCTCTTGCTCTTCACTGACCGGATCAGCACCAGGGCGCGTCGACTCACCACCCACATCGATAATGGCCGCACCATCCTGCACCATAGCCTCAGCGTGTCTGATAGCAGCATCTCGGCCTAAGAACTTGCCACCGTCGGAGAAGGAGTCTGGAGTGACGTTTAAGATGCCCATAATCTTAGGGCTTGATAAATCAAGGCTACGCCCGCGCGCAGTTAAGGTGGTAGTAAGTGGCATATCCAATAACCCAATCAGTGAGAGATTAAGGGTCATAGCATAGCGGGCCGCGCCCGCCAGGGCAAGGTGGGCGCCTTGGAGACTGAGGCCCGGCATCAGACAGGTGCCGCTGGCGGATGCAGGCACCATGATGGCGCTCACTCAGAGCGGGCTGAGAGCTCGGTAGGACTAGGAGCTAGCCCACTTCTTGTGGGGCGGGGAGCTCGTGGAAAAAGAACTCGTCGCAGCGATAGTCAGTGGCGCGTACAGGGCATACGGTATTAGGCTTGAGGTAGAAGTCGGTAAAGCCCCACGCCAGACCTGCGCCCATGCTGGCATTAAAGATATGGCAGCCGTGGTCGTTGTGGGCTAAGCGGTGACAGATGGTGACCAAGGGCGAGGCACCGTTGGTATTGCCGTATTCTTCGAGCGAGGTCAGGACCTTCTCTTGCGGTAAATGCAGCGGCGCAGCGAGCAAGTCAATGATCTGCTTATTGCCTTGGTGAAAGACGTAGTAATCGTAATTCAAGATGTCATCACCCCAGATCTTTTTGATCTCATCGCTCATATTCTTGCTGGCAAAGTATGTGATGAAGAAGCCGTTCATGTACAGGGCTTCGTAGCCTTGCGCCCGCGATCCGTATTTAGCTCCATCCGGCACTGAAAAGTGCTCGTAGCGGCGCCACGCATTGCGCAAGCTGGTAGTGGTATTGAAGAGGTATTTGTAGCCCTCACCGTTAGCAAAGAGCCACAGATCGATCGGGTGCTGCTCTTGCTCATCACGCTCTAATAGCACCACAGAGGTACCCTCACCAAAGGTAAAGCGCTGGGCGGCCAGCAACTCTTCCTTGCTCTGATAAAGCGACCAGCAGGTGTCGCCTAAGACGATTGCGGCCTTATAAAAGTTAGGCTGCATGAGATAGGTGCAGGCAGTGGAGAGGCTGTAAGGAAAGGATGCGCAGCAGATAGTCTGGTCAAAGACCAAAGCGTCAGGACGCAGCTTGAGCAAGTGCTGCATCAGCATGGCATTGCCTACATTGAAATCAGGCGTTTGGGTGTCAAAGAGCAAGAGGTCTAAATCGCTGGCTTGCCAACCGGCGTGCGCCAACGCATCTTGCAGCGCCACATAGCCAAGATCCACTGAAGTCTGCTCGGTAATGGAGATATGGCGCTGACTGATGCCCATTTGCGCGGCAAACTTCTGGGCGCGGCGCACGCTCAAATCGACCTTTTGGACAAAGGATGGTACTGCTGTGGCCACAGCCCGGATTGCAACTTGGTTGAATGTCAGATGCGCCATAGCCCCTTCCTTATATCACTGAGAATATAGATTGTGTAATAGATTATACAGCGTAAAAAGCTATGCGAAACTGATGCCGCACCGCTAGGATGGAGCGCGCAGCAGCTTTGCTGCAGCGGCGAGTGCTGGGATGGAGCGGTGAGAGCTTGTTGAGGCGGTGCAACTTGGGTTGAGCCCAGAGACAACAAAGCCGATCGCGCGATCGGCCTTGGTGCTGTCTTCTATTCGTGGTGCCTTACCACTTCTTCTTATCGCCGAAGATCTCATCGAGCTCGGCATCGGTCTCGGACTTCTCGTTGACCTTCTCGACCTCTTCTTGGCTCTTCTGCTTAACTTGATTCTCCAGCTCCTTGAGCATTTGGTTCAAGGTGTCGGACTTCTCCATGAGCCAATTGTCCTTGATGCCCGAGCGACGAATCACGTCTAAGCCCTTGGTGATCAAGGTACGGCAGGAACCGACCTGGCGCATATCGCGCATCAGCACAACGTTCTGAATTAAGTTGGAGATGTTGATCTTAAGCACCAACAACTTTAAGCGGCGATCTTCCTTTTGGCACAGATTGACGTCAACTGGCGTGCCCGCACGCAGCTCAGATTGAATGATCTTGCGTAAACGACGGATGGTACGCAGCTGCATGACAGCGACGGAGTCGTTCTCAGGATTGCGGAAGGCTAAATCTTCCTTATAGTGGTGCTCGATATTGTTGATGAGGTTTTGCTGCTCTTGGATACGCTCTTCAATGCCCTTGGCCCTTGGGTCACCCTTCATACGCTTTAAAGCGTTGAGGATACGGTGGCGCAAGATGAGCACAATCGTCTTGGAGTATGGCAGCTGATTTTGATTAATCAAAAGCTCTTCGGACTCAGAGACAATGTTGCGGCAACGGGTGTACATGATGCGCAAATCTTCTTCACGTCTGGCCATGTAGTCACTGTACATGTTGTATATAATCAACATGAACGTCGCGAGCACAATAATGATGACAGCGATCGTTAGTAACATATAACTGAGCCCTTACTGGTTGCCCTACCCATCTAAAGTTCAGACTAATAACAAAGAGTACTGAACCTCGCACCTGTTAAGCACAAACCCAAGCTGCGGCGGCAGCTGAGCCTGCCTTGCAATCCCTGATCAACCTTCAGTTCACTGACTTTAGTTGCAGCAGGACCACACCAAAACTTGACACCCAACCTACTAAAATTCAGGTTCGGTGGAGGTAATTTAGCAATACGTATGCCACGCACCTCAATCCAATCACGCGTCGAACCTAGGTTTTAGGCCAAAAGATCGGATTTACCCTGGCTCTAATGATAGCACCGACCCCCCGCTTTTGTGGTGCATCAATCGCCGCAAATTGGATCTTATTCACCCTTTTGCTCTGCCCCCAAACGGCCAAATTCAGGCTAAATTTTCAGGCAGGCCCGATGGGCTCAGGCTTACACCCGTTTACGTGTGAGCTAGGCAAAGTCACTTTTTTTGACCTAGGCAAGTCACTTTTTCTCATTTAGCGCCCCAGGTCTAAAAACGTGCATGCCATCCACCGCGCAAGCCCCAACCCTCAGATTTGTGTCGTATAATCGATTACGATAAGTGGGCGACAGCTGCCAGCGTGAGTTGGCTCGGTTGAAAGCACGCTGCTTGTTTTGGATTTTGGAACTTCCAAACAAAGGAAAGATTAATGACTACACTCATTAAGACTCAAGATTTTATCGACTCGATTTACGAGGCGTTACAGTTCATCTCGTACTATCACCCTCGTGACTTCTTAGCTGCGATGAAGCATGCTTACGAGATCGAGCAAAACCCATCGGCTAAGGCTGCCATTGCCCAAATCTTGAAAAATTCCAAGATGTGCGCCATTGGCCACCGCCCATTATGCCAAGACACCGGCGCCGTTACCTGCTTTGTTAAGATTGGTATGGACGTCCGCTTCGAGGGCGACATGACCGTCCAAGAGATGGTCGACGAGGGTACCCGTCGTGCTTACTGCTGCGAGACCAACCCACTGCGCAAGTCGGTGCTGATGGATCCAATTGGCAAGCGCGTCAACACCAAGGACAACACCCCAGCCGTTGTTCACATCGAGATGGTTAAGGGCGATAAGGTCGAAGTTGCCATCGCAGCTAAGGGCGGCGGCTCTGAGAACAAGACCCACATGAAGATGCTCAACCCATCGGACTCCATCGTTGACTGGATTCTCCACGAGATTCCTCAGATGGGTGCTGGTTGGTGCCCTCCTGGCATCTTAGGTGTTGGTGTCGGTGGTACCCCAGAGAAGTCGGCTATCTTAGCTAAGGAAGCCCTCAACGACCCAATCGACATCCAAGACTTAATCAAGCGTGGTCCAAAGAACGCTGATGAAGAGCTGCGTTTAGAGCTCTACGATAAGATCAACAAGTTAGGTATTGGTGCTCAAGGTTTAGGTGGTCTCACCACTGTGCTCGACGTTAAGGTCAAGAGCTATCCTTGCCACGCAGTATCCAAGGCTACCACCATCATCCCTAACTGCGCCGCTACCCGCCACATCGACTTCGAGTTAGATGGCACCGGCCCTGCCAAGTTCGACCCACCTTCGCTCGATGACTACCCAGAGATCGAGTTAGGCGGCAGCGATAACGTCAAGCGCGTCAACCTCGACACCTTAACCAAGGAAGAGATCGCCACCTGGAAGATGGGTGACACCCTGCTGTTAACCGGCACCATCCTGACCGGCCGTGACGCTGCCCACAAGCGCATCTGCGACCTGATCGCCAAGGGCGAGCCATTACCTGAGGGCGTTGACTTCAAGGGTAAGTTCATCTACTACGTTGGCCCAGTTCCAGCTGTTGGTGACGAAGTAGTCGGCCCTGCCGGTCCTACCACTTCGACCCGTATGGATAAGTTCGTTGAGACCATGCTCTCGCAGACCGGCCTCTTTGGCATGATCGGTAAGTCCGAGCGTGGTCCAGCTGCCGTTGAGTCGATCAAGAAGCACGGTGCTGCTTACTTAATGGCTGTGGGTGGTGCTGCTTACTTAGTTTCCAAGGCCATCAAGGCTGCTCGTGTCTTAGCCTTCGAGGACTTAGGCATGGAAGCTATCTACGAGGGCGAGGTTGTTGATATGCCGGTCACCGTCGCCGTTGACAGCCAAGGCAACAACATCCATGCCGTTGGCCCTAAGGTCTGGAGCGAGAAGATCAAGGAGTTAGACTTCAAGTACGTCTAACCCACCCCATCCTTACGCCCCACTAAAGCGGCGTAAGAATAGAGCTTCAAGCTCATAATCAAAGCGGGGCGCCCTAAAAAGGGCGCCCCGCTTTGTTTTTGGGTTCTACT
This sequence comes from uncultured Anaerobiospirillum sp., assembly GCA_944392765.1. Lineage (GTDB taxonomy): Bacteria > Pseudomonadota > Gammaproteobacteria > Enterobacterales > Succinivibrionaceae > Anaerobiospirillum. The sequence continues at coordinate 16,344 of CALXXU010000056.1, read as the reverse complement.
GAGCCCGCAGCGTGCACTGCAACTACGACCCCATGGAGCTCAGAGCGCACACACGGCACCCATGAGGGCTGGGGCGCACACGGCACCCCATGAGGGCTGGGGCGCACGCGGCACCCCATAGAGCTCAGCGCGCACGCGGCTGCTCAGAGTAGCGCTCCACGCAGGTGCGCTGCACGCGGCTGCACCAATGCAGTTGGGCTGAGCCGCTTAGAAGAAGTCGAAGCCTTGCTCCTTTAAGTAGGCGATGATGGCGGCGGCAGGCTTTAAGGTCTTACCCAAGTAAGCTTGGGCCGAGCTCGTCCAAGTGTCGTCTTGCGGATTGTGCTTGCGGCTTTGGTAGTAGCTCTTAAAGGCCTGGTCGTAGGCGTCGTACTCGGCCTGAGCGCCTTCCTTGTCCCAAGGATTGCTAAACTCCTCCTCCATGATGAGCCAGGAGCGCGGCAGGCGTGGCTTTTGCGCCTCGCGATAGCTCTCATCAGGTACGCCCAGGCATAAGCCTAACAGTGGCACGACGCCCTTCGGGAGCTTTAATAAGTCCGAGATCTCCTTGATTCCCGCCTTATAGCCGCCGATGATGACACCGCCTAAGCCCAGGCTCTCGGCAGCGGTCAAGGCGTTTTGGCACGCGGCCGAGCAGTCATTGAGACCGCCGATCAAAAAGCGCAGGCCATAAGGAGGACGAATGCCGGAGATATGCTCGAGCTTGGTGACATCAAGGCAGAACAAGAAGAAGGTATCGCAGTTGGCGATATGAACCTGATGCCCTGAGAGTTCGGCAATTAAGGCCAACTTATTCTTATCGCGGATCTTAATGGCCGTGACCCACTGCAAAAAGCAGGTGCTGGAGGTCTGGATGATGGCGTCCTCAATGGCCGTCATTTGCTCGCGGTTAATTGCCGCGCCGGTGAAGTTGCGCAGCGACTGGTGCTGCTTAATGGTTGCTACTGCGTCCATTTGCCCCTCCTAAACGGGAATCTGGAACATCGCGCTGCGGTCGACGTGAGCGCATTGGGCCTGATCCATCATGATGGCATCTAAGATGGTCAAGGCCATCATGGCCTCAGCAATCGGTACTGCGCGAATACCCACACATGGGTCATGGCGGCCCTTGGTAACTAAATCAGGGATGCTATGGCCAAATTTATCGATACTCTGGCCTGGGGTCAAAATCGATGAGGTCGGCTTAAAGGCCATGCGGACCACGATTTCTTGCCCGGTCGCGATACCGCCTAAAATACCGCCGCTGTGATTGGAGGCAAAGCCCGACTCCGTGATCAAATCACGAGCTTCGCTGCCGCGCATCGCCGCAAGCTTAAAGCCATCGCCAATCTCCACGCCCTTGACCGCATTGATGCTCATCATGGCGTGAGCCAGAGTGGCATCTAAGCGCGCAAAAATCGGTGAACCGGTTCCCACCGGCACGCCTTGCGCGCGCACCTCCACCACCGCACCACAGGAGTCATGCGCCATACGCAAATTATCCATGTACTCGGTGAGTACGGCCTGCATGGTCTTGGAGTTATCAGCAAAGTTAAATGGGCTTTCTAAGGCCGCCTCTGGGTCAAACTTATCGGTGTAGATCGTACCGATCGCCGTGACGCAGCCGCCAATCTTAACGCCGTAGTACTTACTCAGAACGGCTTTAGCCACAGCACCTGCGGCTACACGCATTGCGGTCTCGCGGGCACTGGCACGGCCGCCGCCGCGATAATCGCGGATACCGTACTTGAGGTTGTAGGTGTAGTCAGCATGGCCCGGACGATAGGAGTTCATGATCTCGCTATAGTCTTGGGAGCGCTGGGAGGTGTTTTCAATGATGAGGCCAATTGGAGTACCGGTGGTCTTACCTTCAAGCACACCTGAGATAATGCGCACCGCATCGGCTTCATTGCGTGGTGTGCCAAAGCGGGTCGAACCTGGGCGACGGCGGTCGAGATCGTGCTGGATCATCTCCGCGCTGATTTCCACCCCCGGCGGGCAATTATCAATGATGCACGCCAAGGCTGGGCCATGAGACTCACCACACGTGGTTACTGTAAAGATCTCACCGAAAGTATTGGCACCCATAACGTCCCTCACCTCAAACCAAGAAACAGGCGAAATTTCACCCTACTAAGCTTAGGATACCTTAGCACCCCGCAAGATGCCATAAGCACGCCCGCACCGAGTGCTCTATGGTGCAAAAAAAAAAAATAAAGCCCCAGCCCGAAGGCTGAGGCAGGTTTAGACTCAAGGCTGAGACCGGTGTAGGCTCAAGGCTAAAGCTGGTGTAAGCTCACAGCTGATCTGGAGCTAAAGCCCAGAGCCCAGCAAAATGCACGGCTCAGCAGTGCTTACTGCTTAAGCTGCTCCTCGAAGTATGGAGCGCACAGCTCGAGCTGGTCGGCGGTGAGCAAGAAGACGCCACTGCCACCACGCTTTAACTCAATGAAATGGAATGGGACGTTAGGATAAGTCTCGATCAAGTTTTCTTCGGTGTTGCCCACCTCAACAATCAGGACGCCTTCGTCGGTCAAGAAGTTACGGGCCTGAGCTAAGATGCGACGGACACAATCTAAGCCATCGGCGCCCGAGCCTAAGGCTAAAGCTGGCTCGCGCTGGTACTCGTCAGGCATCGCCTCTAAGTCCTCAGCGTTGACGTATGGCGGATTGGCTACGATCAGATCGTACTTATCATCAGGCAGCAGATTATCGAAGAGATCGCTCTGAATTGGGGTTACCACCTGCTCCAAATCGTAGTTTTGGATATTCATATTGGCGATCTCGAGGGCATCATCACTGATGTCCACGGCATCAACCTCGCACTCGCCCTCAAATTGCAGTGCGATCGCGATCGCAATGCAGCCTGAGCCAGTGCACATATCCAAGACGCGCTCTGGGCGGCGGGTCAGATAAGGACGGAACTCATTTTCAATGAGCTCGGCAATCGGCGAGCGTGGAATGATTACGCGGCGATCGACATAGAACTGGTGCCCGGCAAAGAAGGCACGATGGGTGAGATATGGAGTTGGGATTCTAAAGGTGGTGCGAGCGATCGCCATCTTGGCAATCAGGGCACGCTCGCGGCGCGTCAGACGCGAGGTTAAGGTCGAGTCATCGCATGGTGGCTGCAAGCCCATCACAGCCTGCACCAGCTCCAAGGCCTCATCCCAATAATTGGTGGTGCCATGACCGACGTACACTTCCGATAAAGAGAAGATCGTAACCAGGTAGCGCACCACGTCTTGTACTGTGACCAGCTCATCGATAATGGTGGCGTAAATTTCAGCATCGCTCGGGCTCGCATAGAGCTCGTCATCGATCTCACTGATAGCGCGCTCAATTTGCGCGTCGCTGATAGTCTCGCCCTCAGCGCACAAAGCCTCAGGCAAGGCTGGGGTGGTTTCGGATTTGATGGTTACGTCGTTAGATGCGGTCATGACTTCTCAAAGCAATAGGCAAAAAAGGTACGGCCCAGCAAGAAAATAAGGGCCAAGTGCCGCAATTTTAGCAAAAAAGTTGCGCTAAGACGCCTAATGACCGTCCAGAAATGGCAAAGCCCCAAACAAAGTCGGGGCTTTTGACCAAATGCAATTTCACCGAGGCAAGCTCACTGGACTAACTTTCTAGCTCCTATAAGCACTTAGTGCCAGTGTCCTCAACCCGCTCTTGGGTCAACTAACCTTAAATAAGGTCAGTTAGTGGCAATTAACCAACACAAATCTACGTACGGCCAAGGCCTATTCGTAGCTGACATTACGAGGACGTGCAGATAAGAAACCGGCGATAATCTTATTAACCTCCTTGCCGACCTTACGCTGCAACTCATTGGAGTTCTGATCGATGAGAACCTTGCCGCCATCGAACTTAAACGAGGTACCTTGCTCTGCGATCTCGAAGCTACCCTTAAAGAACGACGATACGTGCTTGGCGATCATCAAAGGAGAATATTTGACAAAAGTACGCATAACGCGAAATGACTCCTAATAGTCTCTGTCTGTTTGTGTGTTGAGATGATCTTACCCCCAATTAATTAAATTTGCATTAAATCGGGGCATAGATTTCGGTCAAAAACAGAGTTAGGCGCAATCTTTTTTGCAAAAATGAGAGCTAGGGCAAATTTATGGCATCGCATACGAAAAAAACAGGCTAGTGCCAACTGCCATACCAGTTACTTGCGACAAAAACGCAACAAATATCAGGCATGGCAACTAAAACCTCCGGCCTTAAGCAAGTGCAACTAGTTCCAACCTTTGGCTTAAAATATTGCTTTGACGCCATCACCTGCCCCCAAAAATAGAAAACTCATAAAATTCCAGATCTGTCAAGTCAACTCCCCATCATTGCACCATCAGACATCGACCCAGTCGACGCCAGCCCCATGATGGCGCCTAAACGCAACCAGGTTAGTCTCGGCGCTGAGTCAAATGCGTGCGCCCCAACAGAGGAAAAGATCGGAGGTCCTAAGTGAGTCCTTGCCCTAGTGCGCAGGCTGGAGGCCAGTGAGTGGGAGCCAGAGTGTACTGGCCTCAATGAGCAGGGAGCGCCGTTTAGGACTGCTGGACCACTTGAGCTTAGTGGGCGTGGCCGTGATGGCTTAAGATCATGGCGATAGCGGCACCTAGGGCGAGATAGGCAAAACGGCGCAGCATGATCGGCTTGCGATCGGTCTTATTGACGCGTGGCAAGATGTCCGAGAGCGCGACATACAGGAAGCTGCCTCCCGCCACACCCAAGGCATAAGGCAGAATGTGCTGCGCGCGATCTAAGATGTTGTAGAAAACTAAACCACCGCTAAGCGAGCCCAAGCCTGCCACCAGATTGACGATAAAGCCCTGCACTCTACTCATACCGAAGTTGAGCATCAGCACGTAGTTACTGAGCTGCTGTGGCATTTCATGGGCGATAATCGCGGCGGTCACGGCAACACCGACATTATGGTCGACCATAAAGGACGAGGCAATGACGATACCGTCGCACAGCGAGTGAAAGAGGCTGCCCGCTAAGATCGGCGCGCCGCCATTGGTCAGGCCGGTCACCAACGAACCGCCCTGTAAAGCCTTAGCAGTCGCCCGTGAGATATCTTCACTCTTTAAGTTGAAGTGATGAGAATGTCCCATATGATGCAAGGTCGAGCGCGTATCCAAGGGCTTTTGCGCCTCAGAGTGAACCGCTTCGTCCCCTGAACCACCGTGGCGATAGTCCTCAAAGGCTGACACCAGCTCACTGGTTTTGCTAGGAGCGACACTCAAACGGGTAATCTTGGTGATGGGAGCGGCAGCCTTTTGTGCGGCGGCGCGCTGCTTGGCCGCCTTAGAGGCGACACAGACGGGGCAGGTAGCGGCGTGATGACTGCTGTTAAAGAACATCTCTAAGGCAATCAGCACCATGATAGTGGCCCAGATGGTCAGGCCAATGTCGTGGATATCGGCGCTGTGCTCAATGGCCTCAGGCAAGAGATGGGTTAAAGCCAAGGTCAGCAAGAGGCCTGTGGCGACCAAGCTTAAGGCTTGGCCCATGCGGCTTAAGATCTGCGGCCGAATCAGCAGAATGACCAAGAACGATGCACACGCAGGCACCAATGTCGCCAGCATGATAGTCAACAGCATTTAGCTCTCCTCAGGCCCCAAGTGCCCGCAAAACCTAGGATATCGCTCAGTTACCTATAGGCAACCGGCCCCACAAAATACCCCAAGCCGCGCTAAATTACAAGATTGCACCCCATGATTGCCCTACCTTTTCCCGCGCTACCCTCCATTCTCGGTGGCACCACTCAAGAGCCAATCTGTTCAGCACGGGAGCTCCGACCTAATGAGCTCCCAGCTCGGTTAAGTACATGATTGCCGCTGCGCTTGACCCCAGGTCAAAAGCCGTAGAAGTGTGGGTGGTGCCACCCCTTTAAATAAGCAAATCTTCATTTCTTAAAAGATCATCCACCTGAGATGAGCTACAAAAACCCTTATATATCGGGATTAAGCCGATAGCTTGCTGCTCTGTTGAGCTGACTTGGCAGTCTTACCTTTGACCATGGAACAGATTTTGGTCTTGTTCCCGATCTTTGACTGGGCTACCGGGCAAAGTGGGGAATGAGGTTGGCGCTTTGCCTCCGATATGGCAGAGCGCTCCTCTTGGAGTATTTGCCTAACGGCGTTTTGATTAACTGTGTCACATTTGAGACCTTCATTGTCTCGAAGCTTGATGCGCTCACGGTCAAGAAAATCGAAGACGTGTTGGCAGATTGGGAATGAGTCTAGGTAGGTGTCGTTGGTTAAGAAAAAGATCATGTTGGACAAAGGACTTTTATCGAGGTCATGCTCCGCAATCCATTGCTGAGCACCTTGCTCAATGGTATGGACAAAGAGCTTATTAATCAGGAACAGCAGCATATCTGAGAAGCTGTTCTCGGTATAGCCCATGTTCAGCATGGTCTGAAGGCAAGTGTGGAAGTTACAGGCCTGCTCAAGGTTCTCAGGATTTTGATTAATGCGCTGAAGCTTACGCAGAGGTGTGATCTTCTTGACCTTGAGCTCTGCTGGGTTGTTATCAATGGATAGCTCAGGATCCTTGAGGAAATTCTGGGACTGTAACGATGGGTAACATGCAAACAACTTCCAAGATTTAAATAGATGCTGATTTAAGCTAATTTAGCATGCCAGGCCAAAGAGTTGAATTGTTATTTGATTGTTTATTTTTGTTATTAGGGAATAAAGTCATCTCAAAATAAAGATATTGACTTTAAACAGCGCTATTATAGCAAGGTTCTGTCTCGATCATGATACCGATCGCTACAGTCCCAGAAATAACCTATGGCCTTCTCCACCTGTTGTGCGACAATCTGTTTTGTAGCAGATCTAGGTCGAACCGCCTCATGTGAGACACCAAAATGTTGCAAAATTTAATTTGTAACAGCTCCCATGACCTTAAGCTATCTTAGGCGCGGCAAAAGATGAGCCATTAGCTCCCATCAAGTGCCTAAAAGCAGAGTTTCAGGCTTACCCTCTTAGGCATTAGCAAAGGAGTGCGTGCTCGAACCTGTACCCAGAACCGTCCCCATAAGAGCACCTGGTACCGCATCCCAAGTAACTGGAGTGGTGGCGACATGCGCGCTCTGAGCAGGCTTGTCGGCATGATAGATAGCAGCTGCGACCTGGGATTGTGGGTAGATTAATTCACTACTGGGGGTGAAAAAAGACTCTGGGGCAAAGCGTGGATAGCTGGCGGTACTATCAAATTGCTGCAGGATTAAGGCACCACCGGTGACAAAACGCGGCACATCGCAATCAATGGCGGTAAAGGCTTCAGCTAAGCTTAAAACTTGCGGGATGTGGGAGATAAGCAGAATGGTGTCGTTGTCAGTGCCTACGGCATTAATGTAATCGTAGACGAGGGAAGCATCGCCCATCGGGGCCAGTTCAGGGAGGATTTGCACCTCAGGAACATTGCTGCCGCGCAACAGCGAGTGCACGACTTGGGCGGTCTGAAGGGCTCGTTTTTTCGGTGAGCAGAAAATCTTAGTAACGTTATAGGAGCTTAAGAGTTTTAAGGTCGTCATTTTGACCTCTTCACGGCCGCGCGACGTCAAGACCCGCTCTGGGCCTTCAAACATCGCCTCGCCATGGCGCATGATGATAACTCTCATAATGACTCCACCTTCTGCTTACGTCCGATATCTGTGCGGTTTCTGCAGGTTGATTAACAACTACCAGCAACCTATCGCACGTCAAACAGCATCCGTATTTTTGTTTTTTAGCAGTCAGCCAACTTTTGCCCCATTTTTCCCTAATGGCCCGGCAAAAGTTCAAACCCCAACCAAATTTCTGCTCCTGTTCGTAAAACGCTCAAGGGCTGTTTTGGTGATGCCATCATAGCAAAGTGGGCTTGTTTACCTAGTTAGGAAGTGTCAGCTTCATGACAATGCTCACGAAATTTGTAAAAGAACAGCCTTAATGCCCCAATTTGGGCAAACAAAAAGGCCTTTATTGTGTAAACGTTTCCGCCCCAAAGATCTCAGATCTGACGCCCCGAGTGCGGCAGGCCCCGCGCTCAAATGTAAGCGTTTTCAGACAGAACTAAGCGTGATCCTACCGGAAAAATCGACCGCTCAGACGGACTGATGGTAATCTCAGCATTTGTGCTCCAATATATGCCACAACAGTGAAACCCACTTGCACATTATTCTCACCTGCGCCCGCCCCAAGTGTTCGTAGCTCCGAACACTTACCTACACCTGGTCTTACGCCAGAAACATAACAGGCCGATCATAGAGATCAGCCTGCTCAAATATGTTTCTGTGTTTTTTTGGTTAGGCAGTAACGCCGGAGCGCTGAGCCATCGACTGGTAAATGTCGTGGTTGATGGCCTTGAGCACGGCGCATGGATCAGGAGCCTGGGTGATCGGACGGCCAATGACTAAGTAGTCCGAGCCCGACTCAATCGCCTCAACTGGGGTCATCACGCGCTTTTGGTCGCCTAAGGCGGCACCTGCTGGGCGAATGCCAGGGGTGACCGTGACAAAGTCAGAGCCTAATTCCTTTTTAATAAGGGCGGCCTCTTGAGCGGAAGCAACCACGCCATCTAAGCCTGACTCCTTGGTGAGGCGGGCTAAGCGCAGCACCTGCTCTTGTGGGGTGCAGGTGATGCCGATATCATTCAGCTGAGCCTGATCCATCGAGGTTAACACGGTTACGCCGATCACGATTGGTCGGTGGGCACCTTGAGGTAACTTGTCTAACTCGTTTGCGACCTTCTCCATCATGACACGACCACCTGAGGCGTGGACATTGACCATCCAGACACCTAGGCTGGCAGCGGCCTTAATAGCTTGCGCGGTGGTGTTAGGGATGTCATGGAACTTCAAGTCTAAGAACACGCGGAAGTTTAAGTCCACGAGCTTGGAGACGAGCTTAGGACCTGCGATGGTAAAGAGCTCCTTGCCAACCTTGAGGTTACAAGTGCTCGGATCGATGCGCGAGACAAAGTCTAAAGCGGCTGCATCGTTGTCATAATCAAGGGCAATAATGACCTTTGGGTCAAACATAGTCTATTCCTCAAAGTTCGCACACAACTGCTTCACTATAGCACACGAATGCGGTTCTTAGCGCGAGCCATGGAGCACGTTAAGCGCAATTACGGGCCTAAAAGCGCCAGGTTGCGCTCAGCACAAAAGGGCGCATGTGCGCAGTGCTGATATGCACTAATCGCTATCGATGGCGCGCTTCGGGCGCATCGTGTCCCAGCGACGGCACGACGGGCACTGCCAGAACATCATCGATGACTCAAAGCCACAGCGCGTGCAGCTGTAGACGCTGTGGCGCGCAATCTGGGCGTCGATCAGACTTTTGAGCTGCATAATGCTCTCGCTGTCTGAAGCATCACTCTGTTCTTGGGAGCGCAAGCCCATATAGGCCGAGTAGAGCTTGATATTAGGACGCTCTTTAATCGCATTTAAGAGCAAGAGCTCAGCAGCCTCGCGGCTTTCATACTGCGCTAAGTACTGCGCCAACTCCACGATGACGGCCGCCGATCCCGTCTTTTGACTGAGCTCCACTAAGGCTTCTTTATACGCAGGATCATGGGGCAGCCGCTGGTCGGTCACTTGATGCTGGGCATCGCTGATAAAGGCCTTGCGCAAGAGCTCCAAAAGAAAAGGTCCGGTTGAGTTATCAGCAGCGGCAATCTTACTTATCAGAGTTAAAACTTCAGCTTTGGACTTCGGCTGATCTTTTAGCAGCAACTCGGCTTTAAGTAAGGCCGGGCGAATGCTCGTCAGTACCATTTCGTGGGCCGCAGCGATTAAATAACCTGCTTCCTTGAGTTTGCCTGCGACCAAGGCATTTTGCGCCAGCTCACAATAGTAGTTGCAGATACGGTTTAAGGAACTAGGCGAGAGGACGTCTTGGTGCTCCTTGCCCACCGCAATGGCCTTTTCAAAGTCACGCTCCTGCTCGTAGAGCTTGACGAGCAAGGACACCGCGCTCTTGCGCTGCCGAGGGATCTGCACCATGTCTTGCAAAATGGCTTCAGCGCGATCGAGCAAGCCTGCGCTCATGAAGTCACCGGCCAGCTCCAGCTGCGCCAGCTCATTTTCGTAGGGCTCGACGTCTTCGTTATTGGCCAGCGAAGTGTGCAGTGAAATGGCGCGGTCGACCTCACCGCGCTGCCTAAAGAGATTGCCCAGGGCTAGGCTCGACTCAAAGGTCGGATGGGCTTCATTGAGGTAGGCGATGAACTTATCCACCGCTTGCTCGCGCTCATTGTTGATAAAGAAGTCCACGCCCTTGAGGTAATTGTTGGTCTGTTCGGTCTTCTTGGAGGCGCGCTTGTCCTTATATGAGTTACGTCCCATATAGTAGCCATAGGCTGCGGCAATTGGCAGAAGTAAGAACAGTAACTCAAACATGCGAGCACAAAATTAAGTTAGTACGCAGCATCATTGTTAACAACAATGCTCTGGCCGCTGATGTACTGATTTTCCAAGAGATCAAAGATACCTTCGACGACTACATCCATTGGGATAAGCGGCAACATAATTCCTTGATCTTTGGCAAAATCGTAGTCAAAGATCGCGGTCTCAATGGAAGAGGGATTGTAAGCGTTAATGCGCAGCATCAGGCCGCTTTGTGCCTGAGCCATAAAGATAGCACGCTCACGCTCAACGGGATCGGCAATCGCTTCAGCCTGAGCTAAAAGGTGCGCCGGTGGAGGCAGGCGCTTTTGCTTACCCGAGTTAATGAGTTTGTTCACAAAGCGCACGTAATAGTCCATGCTGGCCTTGGCCATACAGTAGGCACCAGTGGACATTGACAACGCATGAGAGGCAACTGATGAGACCGCCACAATCGAAAGCTCATGATCGACCTTACGTAAGCGCAAGAGTGCCCGCACCATCTCAGCCAAGGAAAAGACGTGGGTCTCAAACATCTTCTGCAAGGTATCGTAGTTGGTGCTGGTCAGCTTTTGCACCACGGTAAAGCCTGCGCAATGAATGCAGCGCTCGATGGTGTAAGGCTTTAAGTGCTCGAGGCAAAAGGCGAACAGATCAGCGTTGTGGCCTAGGTCATACTGCAATGGCACAAAAGTACCGGCCGCAATTTCAGGTCCAAACTTGGACTGAGCTTTCTCGAGGTTACGGCACAGGGCGACCACTTGATCCCCTTGCGCTAGGCACTGTCTGGCACAGGCTTCACCAATGCCCGAGGTGGCGCCAGTGATCAAAAAGGTCTTCATAGCTAATACACCCAGTCATTATTGAGCACCACCGTTTGGCCACTCATATACGGAGTCTCGAGAATCTCAAAGATCCAATGGACAATGACTTCCATCGGAATGACGTTGAGCGGCAATTCCTGCTCAAGGTAGGTATCACAATCGCCCAAAGGCGTATCGACCATACCTGGTGCCAAGGCATTAATACGCAGCATAAGTCCTGCTTGAGCCTGAGCAATGGCTACGGCACGAGCGCGCTGCTCGGGATCCTCAATAGCCTCAGCGGCTGCCAATGCCTGCGCCGGAGGCGGCAAACGCTTTTGTGGGGCCGCATTCAACTGCTTGTTGAGCAGGCGCACATAATGGTCGACGCTATCCTTACTTAAGCCATAGGCGGCGTTTTGCACCAAATAGGCGGGGGAAGCAACCGACGAGAGCGCGACGGCTGAGAGCTCGTACTTGAATTGGCACAAACGCACCAGCGCGCGCATGATTTCGCTTAACGCAAAAAGGTGGGTCTCATAGAGCTGCAACAGCTCGGCGTGCGTAGTGCTGGCCATGCCCTTAATCAGGCCGACACCAGCACAGTGAATAAAGCGCTCAATCTTAAAAGGCTTAAGCTCACTCAGGCACTGCTTATAGAGCCCATCGTTGCACGCCAGATCATGCTCTAACAGCACCATTTGTCCGGAGGCAAGCTCAGGGGCAAACAGTCTGTGGGCTTTGTCACCATTGCGGCATAGTGCGACCACTTGGTCGCCTTGCGCCAGGCAATGACGCGCGCACGCCTCACCGATACCGGAGGTAGCACCAGTAATTAAAAAGGTCTTCACCCGAATTGCTCCCAAGTTAAGCTCAAGACAACAAGCCCCAGCTTGAGGACTATAGTTTCGTGCCGTGGCGCTTAGGATCTTGAGGACTATAGTCTCGTGCCGTGGCGCTTAGGATTAAGCAGCCTGAGCCTTTTTGCTCTCCAAAGCCTTTTGGGCCTCTTTCTTAGCACGCTTAGCTTCGGACTTAGCACCGCAAGCGCGAGCCCACATCTTCAAGCTAAAGAATAAGGAGATGTAGAGGCCAACCACAATACCAATGACTAGGCCGACTACCATGACCATAGCTAAGGAGAGATCGGCTTTGACAAAGAGGAAGTCAAAGGTGACGATGCTTTCGTTGGCCGAACCAATGGTCAAGCCCAAGACACATAAAAGAACCAGAACAATGATATAAAGCCAAAACTTAAGCATAACGACCTCTAGGAATCAGTTCTAAGCCGGTGTCCCATTATAGCAAATTGCCATGCGCCCCACGCGCTGGTACAACCACTGACGCACACGCCAGGCCACGCGTGTCCCCAAGGAACACCATGCCCCCTTCAGGACCAACGAGTTTCCAGGAACAGCACGTAGCAAGACTCCACGCAGCGGCACTAGGTTTCACGCACATGACTTTCAGGTTCGTCCTACGGCGCCACCCACACGAGCTGTGGGATTGTGTTACGATGAGGGCTGTGTTTGACAGCAAGGAGCGACCATGGCCATTAAGATGACGAGTGCTCAGATCGATGTTTTTAAAGCTAATCTTGAGCGCTTAGTCCCCTACCAAGACCATGAGCTCTTAAACACGCTCGCTAAGGGCCTGTACACCAGCTCCAACTACCATTATGAGCGCATCAAGGGTCTTAATTCTGCGATCGTCATCAATCAAATTCAGCTTTATTCGCGCCACAACGTCCAAGATGAGTGCGCGCGCCTGTGCGCTAATTTGCCCCTGCCCAAGCTTTTACAGCATCAAGTCGCCCAAGATCAAATCGATACGGTTGAGTTTGCCTTTTACCCTAAGCGCCGTGAGCTACGCGCCGCTGCGCGCGCCCAAAGAGAGCAAGAGAGCAAGGACAATGAGCAATTGCTCCAATCCCACCCCGAGCCTCAGCCGCTTGATACCAGCACCTTTCCTAAGATTGCGCGCTCCTTAGTCATCACCAATGTGGCCGACCCTGCCTATGCTCATGGCTATGAAGAGCCGCCACGCGTCACGATCTACGGCGTGGCCGCAGGTCATGTGGTGGAGTACCTGCACTCCATTTACCCTGAGCTTGAGATCGATGTGGTGGTACTCAATCCCGAGATCACTGCGATCATGCTGGCCTTAGATGACAAGATGGGACAGCGCTTAGCCTCGCCCCACACCCACTTAATCATGGGCAATGATGACACCGAGCTTGCGCCCAACCATGTCTTCTTATGGCCTGAGGTGCTATTGTGCCCCAGCAGCAATCTCAACTTAAAGCAGCGCATTACCCACTACGAAGAGCGCAATTACTCGCGCCTGATTGGCCTAGCGCGCCGCAAGGTCATCAACTCCTTATTAGCGCAATACAATTACCCGTACTATCGTGTGGCCTCTCAGCTGTTAAACAATACCTTTAGCCCGTGCCACGATATCGTCTTAGTGTTCTCAGGCCCATCCCTGACGGACAGCTTCGAGCGTTTAGTTGCGTTAAAAGAGAGCGGCGCCCGCATTATTGCCTGCGACACGGCTCTGCCCTTCCTCGAAAGTCAAAACTTTGCGCCTGATATCGTGATTGCCGCCGATGTCGGCATGTATCGCCTCGCAGGCGTGGACTGCGACTTTAGTGAACCGCAATTTTTGGTCAAGCGCGAGCTCTACGAGCACAGTGCCCTAATCTTTACCGCTAAGACCCACTTGCGCTTAGTAGCCCTGTTCTCAGGCAAGCGCTACCTGCTCTACACCAGCGACCTCGCCCGCCGTGAGGTCCCCAAGCAAGAAAATGCTTTAACTGATCTTGACCTCTCCAGTGGCAGCGCCAGCATCATGCTCTCGCTGGCACTTAAGCAACAAGCTTGGACCATTTACCTCATGGGCCTTGATACCGTATCCCAACAGAGCACCTATCACGCCGGCATTGCCAGCGACTTAGACACGGTGGTGACTGGCAATCCGAACACCGACCTAGTGGAGTGCAACGACGGTAAGATGCGCAAAGCGATGCACGCCTACACAGCCTCGCGACTCTACGTTGAGAGCATCATCGCCAAGCATCCACAGGTTGAGTTTATCAATTGCTCCTCCTTTGGTGCCGTAATCAAAGGCTGCTCACGCGACTTCGTTAATCAGACCGACACCGAGCCCGATGACGAATAGTCGGCAAGCCTAGCGCGACCTGCTCATAATACGCAAGGCCACCCCGTGGGGCGGCCTTGGCTTCAAGCATTAAGCTGAGATGGCGGATTACTTGCCATTCTTGAGGTGGGCCTCATATTCAGCAAAGGACTCAACGCCTAAGATGGTCTTAGCCTGAGCAATCGACTCTTCAGAAGGCGATGGCGTGTCCTTGAGCTGATAAGGGATCTTCATCTCTTCCCACTTGAAGGCACCAAAGCTGTGGTATGGCAGCACCTCAACGCGCTTGACGTTATCTAAGGTGGCGATGAACTCGTGCAGCTTGGTTAAGGAAGCCTCATCATCGGTGTAGCCTGGAACCAAGACGTGGCGAATCCAGACGTCCTTTTTGATTTCGTTTAAATAACGAGCGCAGTCCAAGATGTTGGTGTTCGGCACATGCGTCAGCTCACGGTGCTTGTCGTTGTCGATGTGCTTGATATCCAGCATCACCAAGTCCGTGTACTGCATCAGCTCTTGGAACTTGCTAAAAAATGGCTCTTCGCGAGTGAAAGGACCAGCGGCGGTGTCGATTGTGGTGTGGATGCCCTGAGCCTTTAAGGCCTTAAAGAACTCAATCATGAAGTCCATTTGCAAGAGCGGCTCACCACCGGAGCAGGTGACGCCGCCTTCCTCGCCCCAGTAAGGGCGATAACGTAAGGCCTGCTTGATGATTTGGTCGACGGTCTTTTCCTCGCCGACGTTCTGCTTCCACGTATCTGGGTTGTGGCAGTACAGGCAACGCATCTTGCAGCCTTGTAAGAACACGACAAAGCGCACGCCTGGGCCATCAACCGAACCAAAGGTCTCAAAAGAGTGAACAAAAGCAGTGGTCATTGCACAAAAAATCCGTCAAAGGTAAATAGTGAGCGCTCCAGCGCTCAGTCCGGCGCTCATTCTAACCGCAAACGCGCTCAAGCCCAAGCTCAGCGTTATCAGCTGCAAAACGCTCTCACATGCAAAAGCATCACAGCTGACAGGGGTCAGGGGTCAGGCAAGATCCAAATACTCGCGAGCCTTGAGTTCCGAAGGAGTCTCAGGGATAGAACTCAAAGGGATAGGCTGGAACCACAGTTGAGCCTCAGCAGCGGCGCGGTCAGGAGCATCAGCCAAAAGCTGTTCTTTGGCAGTTTTTACCTTTTCGTACAAGAGGCAGGTGGATGCCATCACAGATAGATCAAGATTGATCGCACGCTCCTCCCTGCGGAAGCTATCCCATAACTCCGTATCTTGATCGAGCATTTTTTCAAAGGCATAGAGGCAACGTAGCATGATGCGATCTAATGCCTGATCCGCCAGCATTTGGAGCCAACAGCAGCAGCCTTGGAAATCAGGATTATCGTCTAAAAGATGATAACGCTCCATAACCACGAGACAATTCTTGCAGAGGGTCTGCTGCACTAAACCAAAGAAGGCTACACGGCGCTTGCGTGCATCATCAGAATAAGCTGAATCTGGCCCATAAAGATGCATGACCTCATTGGCAAAGCGCACCAATTCCTCCAGGGGACGAATGATCAAGCCCGTTTTCAGCGGCTCTACTACCTCAAAAGCCAGCTTGTCACAGATCAAAACATGGGTTAATGCTCGGCTGATAACTTGCCTCTTAACCAAATCGCTCTGCAAGAAGCGTTGATGCTCTTGAACCCAAAAATCATGCAAATCAATGTCAAATTCCGGAAAGTCAGGACTATCCAACACACCTAAGAGCTCACGCTCGATCGCTGAGAGCTCAGAGCGCTTGTGCGGCAGTGCAAAGTGTAGCGGTTCAAAGCCAGAATAGATTTGAACCTTTTCTGGCACAGCTTGCTCTGCTACTGTCTGAGAGCTGCGGTTGCGATTCTGTTGCGCTTGGCGGCGTTTTTGCGAGCGACGCAGGGGCTTGGCCATTAATCCTCCTATTGGGTGTACCTATTTTTCGTTGGATTTTAGATTTCCGGTTTAAGACCATAATGGCTAAAAACCAATGGAGTAACTACT